>NZ_JASSVN010000010.1:0-156588 GCF_030540945.1 Marinobacter sp. SS8-8
CAAAAGTGGCCTCCTTGTCCGGAAGATCAAATACCATGAAGCGAATCTTCCGCCACTTGTTATCCTCCGGAACCACCTGACGCACCGCCCCCGATAATTCCGCAAAACGGCCACGCCCCATCCAGAGCTCGCCGTCTAAGGGGTGCGCTGGAAACCCTTTGGTGAACCACTCGGGCGCCCGGTACTCGTGACCGCCACGGGAAAGGAATCGCTCTCCGGTCCAGTAGGCCCGCACCCCGTCGAGCTTTTCACTGACCCAGTAGCCCTCCAGCGGCATACCTTTTTGGTAAACGTTGGCGAGTGTGAGCTTTGGTGGTTCCGCCCAAGCCACGGGGGAAGGCAAGAGGGAAGGCAGCACCAGAAGCACGGTGCAAAAGAATCGGGAAAGCATGGCAACTCCTTTGCTCTACTGGGCCAGATAGTTCGTTCCGGCCATGATGATCAACAGGGCGTTATTCGTTTCCGCAGGTGCTCCTCACCTTCTCCGGGAAATCCTCACGAATGCGGGTATTTGTGTTCCGTAGTCGATCCCGATGGGTTTGCTCGTGGTTCTTCCGCCAGGATTCCGGGCTCATCTTGCGCCATTTGAAGGGGTCTCGATCGTTGCGCTGGTCCCACGCCCGGGTGACCGGGTCCCGTGGTCGGAAAGGCTCGAAGATGGGCACATCCGGTAAGGGCCCGGTTACATCCATGAATTGCTGAATCATGTCCCAGTAAGCATACACTTCCTTCGGGTCTGTGGCGTCGGTGAGCAGGCCCTTCATCCACAACTGGTGCTTGCTGTAGCGGTGCTGGAGGACCAGGTTGAAGTAGCGGCCACCACGACCCGAGGGCGTGTGGACCAGGTAGGCGTCGAACTCCACGAAGGGCGCCTCGAACACCGACTTGCCCTGCTTGATCCGCACCAGTCCTTCCCGGCGGTAGAGGCCCGTGGGGTTGGCCCGCTGGCGTTTATCGGTGAGGTGGGCTAGAAGGAGGCGGCCGTATTTGCCGCCGAAGTAGCCTATAGCCACAAGTAAATAGGGAATTTTAAATGTGTTGTATAGCCTTTGGGCCCCTTCAATGGTTGGATCTGTAAATAGGGCGGTAAGAATTAAAACAACTAAGGGAAACAGGGATGCAAAAAAACCTACCGCTACAGTCATGTACAGAATATACAAAAAGCCCTGCAGACCACTCAGAAAGCCTTTACTGATCGAATACACCCTCTCACCCCAGGGAAAGCCATCCTCCGCATCGCTCTCACCCTTGAACAGGCCGGCATAGGCCAACTGCACTTCCATGGTGTTCGGCATCACCGGGTTCTGGCCGCCTCCCCATGGCAGGCGCTGAAACGCCTTGTCCATGTCCGGATGCCCCCCTGCCGGCTGGGTCGGAATGTCATCAGAACGGTAGGCGGTGTCTTGATAGATCTCGTTCATACCCTATTAACTCGTAATCGTAAGCCAGCGAGGCGTATCCCCGGCGGGGTCTGGGTCATCCACTGAAGGGGTCAATGACTGGCTCATGCCACTGGCGGGCAGCAGGCCGCCGTTGCCGATTGCGATCTGGACCTTGGCCCTTAGCGTTTCGAGGGAACGAAAGCGTCCCATTCCGCGCCAACTGGGTTTGGGCACATGAAACCTCAGCATTTGTCGCTCGGCATCGTAGTAGATAAACTCCGGGTTTAGTGGCTTCACCTTGCTGCCATGATTCCAGGTTTTCCAGAAATGGGCCTTGAACTGTTTTTCGGGCCTGTCCGCCAATGCAAAAGCAGCAGAGCGGACGGTGATAACGTGCCCCTCAGTGCGCTGGTTCTCCAGCAGCCAGACTTTTTCCTCCTCAGACAACTGGCCCCGGTCATTGAACTCGGACAGGCTGCCGCTGTTACCGATGAGTGGGAACAGGGCGCTTACCAGGAACTGGAAGGCATCCTCCGGCTGATGGTGTAGGTGCTCGAACTGGCTGGCTGGCACCACCGTGCCGAAAGGCCCGTTCTTGAGCCAGGTTTCCAGAGCATCATCGGTACGAAAGATAGCCCATGCCAGGGCGGCCAATGCAACGATCAAGGCAACGGCGGCCAGGGCCGCCGTGAAGGTGATACCCAGAATAGGAACCACTGCGGTCCCTGCCCAATGGGAAAACATAAAAATGCCAAAGCTGGCTGCTGAAACGAAGTACCCAGCAGCGGCGTCAGAATCATTGGCTTGCAACCTGTGCGCACCTTCCCAGAGGGACAGTACTACTTCCAGGGCTGCGCCAAAGACACCTGCGAACTTGGCGATTGACATCAAACGGTCCGCGAACAGGCGCTGGGCCACCGACCTGAGGGTGCGGTCACTAATCTTGTCGACATCCACCCGGACCCTAGTCAGCCAGGCTAGGCGAGATTCCCTGGCTAGGTTCTCGGCTTCCGTGAGGTGGCCCAGCCAATACATGAAGTTAGCAACCCCGTAGGTAACCGTGGTCATTTCTTTGATCGGAACACTACTATCAAAGGAAGTGATCATTGCTTGCGTACTATTGATAATGTTGAACCCAAACAACCCCAACATCCCCGGCGGCGCCCAACGCATCAGCGCGCTACTGGAGCGATTTGTAAACTCCCGCGACATTCTCGCGGCCACGCTGTCCTTATGGGCCAGGAACATCTCCACCTGCACGGAAGCGGTCGCGGCACTGCCCTGGATGCCCGCCACCGAGGTCGCGTTGGCGAGCATTCGACCGTTGCCGTTACGAATAATGGCGTAGTTGCCCTTCATACCTGGCCCCACCCGGTTGACGACGCCCCCCTTGGGGCGGACGATTTGCGCACCGTTGACCCTTTGCAGCGCATCGTTGATCGCGTCGTCCGACAGCCTGCCAATACCGGCTGCCTGGTTCCCAAAGCGGATACCGAGCGGAACCATCTCCGGGTTAGGGTTTGGCATCGTGGGGTTGGCATGACCGAGAATGAGGCCTCCAAGGAAGGGGTTCCCCAGTTTCATGTACCCCACTGGAACCTGCAAGGTATCCGCTACCTGGTATATCGGACCATTGCCGGCTCCCCGCAGCATCGCCCGCTGGGTGTACAGGTAGAACTCACTGCTAAGATCAGCCATCAACTGGCCCATGGTGGTGTAGGAGTACGTCGCCCACTGGAGCAGTTCAGGGTCCGCCATGGTACGGATATTTTCGTAAATGTTTTTCCGTTCCTGTTCGCTCAATTCGTACTGCCCCCGGAGAGCTTCTGGCAGGTCACTGGCCTCAGGCCGTTGAGCTTGCAGCCATTGCAGAAGCCCCGGCCGGGGTTTGCCGGAGCCGTCGTTCGGTTCCGGGCCTTCCGTCCGTTCTGATTCAGGTTCGGCCTCCGTCGCCAGGAAAACGGATAAACCGGTTTGTCCTTTGGCCAGTTTCTTGATGTATTCAGCCCCCGCCTGATCGCGATCGGCCTCCCGATCTCTGGCAACCTTATCCGTCAGTGGGTCAAAGTGGAACACCGAGGTTTCCAGGTGGGCGAGCAACGGGTTCAAGGTCTGTAAGGCGATGGGGTAACGCAAGCCATTAAGTGCAAATAGGTCGTTGAACACGGGCGTTGCGCGGTTGTCCAGCAATTCGATCCGCCGCTGGATCAGCTCATAGCAGGTAGCCCGGCAGGCCTCGCGATCCTCTTTCCGCAGCGCTGCGTCGAGCTTGTTGGTGTCAACGGCCTGTCGATAGTCGTCGAAAGGGCCACGTTCATAGCCTTTGTGATCGAAAATGGCCGAGTGCACCAACATGGCACTTTTGAAGTGGGGGTGTTCCTGAGCGGCCTCCGCAACGACCGAAAGATGGGTGAGGTGCAGACTGGCCTGGTGGGTGAGCCACTCCAGATCGAACAGTATATCGGGCAGCGTAACGGCGGGTATGTGCCGTTCCCTGAGATCTGCGAGCCGGTCTTCCTCCTCGCCAGCTGCCTTCAGGCGGTTGCGAACCTCATCCAACAATGCCTTGCGGGCGGCCTGGGATGTATCCGTAGACTCACCTGCCTCCTGAGCTTTCTGCGGGCCACCGGTCTGGATTCGCCAGTCGTCACCAATCAGTTCATCTACCCAGCGCGTCAGACCACTGGCAAACTCAGCCGTTTCTGAGGCTTTGCAGGCGAAGCCGTCCATCCGCTCCAGCTCTTGCCGGATATAGTGCAGTACGGTATTGTCATGCTCCAGGCCCGAACCCTCCAGATCCTGCGCTACAAGAGCGGGGTCAGCGGCGTCTTTTTCACGGTTAGGGTCTCTGCGGCGGCACGGAGAAACCTGGCTCAAGGATAGCCAACCTGCGCCAGGGTCTTTTTCAGGCCCGAACCGACGCCGATACTCATACCCGTCCAGCATCTTCAGGTTTTCACAGCGTGACTGGCGACGATCGTTAATAGCGTAAGCATCGCGCTTGCCGTAGGCGGGGATGCCTGTCAGCTCTCTGTAGCTGGAGGGAAGATTGATAATGTCCTGACCGGACTCCAGTGACTCAATGTATTCCCAGCTCCATTGCTGCTCGGACCAGGCCAGCTCCACGTCGCCGACCGTCCACTCTGCCTTTCCCACCGCTTGAAAGCGTGCCGGTACCCAGAGGGTGTCCAGTACCACGCCAGCAGGCTCTCGTTCGTCCACCGCAGAGGGCCCCTTATCTTTGGCAAGCTGGCGCCAGTGGGCAAGATCCACATCCCGCAGCTTGCCATTTTCGTCAGAGTGGAGCTCACGCCATAGAATGCCCTTCCAGAATACATACAGGTAACCGGCGCGAAGTAGCGCGTGGCCGGAACCCCCTTGCATTCGAGGCATGCGTGCCAGCGGGTATATTGGGAGCAAAAGGTTTGGCTGGGTACGCGGGGAAAGCCGGGTTGGGCGAGGCTCATCGAGCAGGGGCAATCGCAAGTGCCCGCCCTGCTCTCTTTCAACAGTCAGCGTCAGAGTGTTATCAAAGCGTTCGGCATCATCCACGTCGTAGTCGCACTCATATCGCTGATGCCATCGCCGCTGGGTCATGGAAAGTGTACAGGCAGCTTCGCCGTTTTTCTCCAGAACCAGCCCGTAGCCGGGGTGAATATCCGTTCCCGCCACTTCAACATAGAGCTTGCCGGGTTCAGTGCATGGAGCACCTGCCGAAATGCCTAAATCTGTCACCGGTGGGTCTCCTTCCAAGTCCTTTTGGCCGCGAGGCCCTTTTGGATGGCTCCTTGCTTGGTGCTATCCAGTGTCAGCCAGCCATCCTCTGGCGGTTGGCAGTCGGGCGAATAGTCACCTGGTCGCTTCCCGACTTTGATCTCGTTCCCTGTCAACCATAGCCAACGTTCGATAGGCCCATGAATCATGGCGCGTTCGGCGTCCTCAAGGGTGTCGTACATGGCGCTCATGATCCATGAGTCGTAAAAGCGGAAAAACGCCTCGCCACCTCCCTGAACTCGGACCGATATCAGAGTGCGCAGGTGGCTGGCGACTCCGGACAACTCCTGCCTCGACCCGATCAGCGAGCCTGCCAGGCCGGGAAAAGAATCCCGCCAATGGCTGATCCAGTTGCCGGGCTGGTCGAGCGTCAGCAACACCGGCCCCACCTCTGCCAAGGCCGTGTAGGGACCCAACTGGTAAATAGACAACCACGCCGGTACGGGAATGTAGGCGTATATCAGCTCAAGCGTTTTGTAGTAAGGGTCAGCGCCCTCAAGAATGGCATACCAGTTCAGGTCGTCGCTGAAGTCAACCTCTGATGCGGCCTCTCGCCGCCTTGGCGTTTGCATCAGGAGCGCCCCCTGCAGTGGCAATTTTCAAAGGCACAACTGCCATCTGGCTGCTCCATGCACTTGTCGACCAGAGCCATATCATCGGTTGCTGCCAACGCCAACAGCTCTATGGTTTCATCGGCCTTTCCGATGGGCCGGAATGGAGCTTCCGCCAACAGTGCCGGCGCCACAGCCCCACCATGCTCATCCACCAACCCCGGCATCTCCGGCATCTGAACTTTCTGCCCACTCCCTTTCCCTGGTGAACCGCCGGCGTTCAGTTTGATGGCGGCACCGCCCATGGCCACGCCGCTGGGATCAATCTTGACAAAGCTACCACCGGCCTTGAGGGTGATCTCAGCACCCGCTTCGATCACGGCTTTCTGGCCCGCCTTGATGTGCAGTTCGGTGCCGGCATCGCTGAGCCAGGCGGTGCCCGCCTTCAGGTGCAGGGTGCCGGTGACGTGGAAGCTGTGGTCCTGACCGGTTTGCACGCGCCTGTCACCGTCCACCGTGGTGTGGGCATTGCCCTTGATGTGGGTCTTGCGGTGGTTGTTCACGGTGAGGTGGCTGTCATTTTTGATGACTTCGGTGCGGTTGTTTTCGGTGAGCAGATCCAGGTCTTTCTGGGCGTGGATGTAGATCTGCTCCTGGTCTGCCTCGTCTTCAAACCGCAGCTCGTTGCTGCCCTCGCCCTTGTGGGTTTTGGTCTTCAGGGTGGTGCGGGTTTTGTGTTCTGGCAGCGCACAAGGCGGCGTATTGGTGGCGTGGTAGGTGCGCCCCGTGATGATGGGCTGGTCCGGGTCGCCGTCCAGGAAAGAAACAATCACTTCGTGGCCGATCCTCGGCAGTGCGGTGAAACCATACTGGCCGCCGGCCCAGCCCTGACTGACTCTGAGCCAGGCACTGCTGTGTTCGTCGTTTTTTGCGTACCTATCCCAGGGGAATCGCACTTTCACCCGGCCGTACTGGTCGCAGTGGATTTCTTCGCCTTCCGGGCCGGTAACCACGGCCATCTGGGGGCCATCCATCAGGGGTTTGTGTTCGCACAGAGGCCGCCAGACGTGGTCTGCCGGGACGGCGTTAAAGTGGTTGCCGTAGCGAGTCGGTTCACTGCCACCCTCTTCTTCAAGGGCCTGGGGTTGGGAGCCGGTATGGGTGATCGCCGTGAGCAGCCAGTCCCGGTTCATGGTTTCGTCGTCATGGTCAGTCAGCGGCACTCTGGCGCCAGGCGCAAAATCCGGGCGATTGCTTTCGCCATTGGCGGTGCTGGCGTCGCTGCGCAGGGCCTCCAGCCTGGCTTCGGTGAAAGGTCGGCCGCTTGCGTCCTGTTTGAATCGACCAGGGTAGTCGAAATGCTGGTAATCCTCCCGGTGCACCAGCTGATTGCCGGACTGTTCATGCATCAGAGCATAGGCTGGGTTGGTGAAGGTGTAATCTTTCATGACGACCGAAGCGGGACGCACCCGCTCTCGGTACGCGAAGCGAAAAACACAAGGTGTCCGGGTATGGGCCCCTGCTTTGCCGTTATAGGTCGCAGGCTCCAGCCGTGGCGCGTCGCCATGGTGATCGGCAAACATCAGCGCCGGTGGATTCTGACCATCCAGGCTGCCGTGCTGGTAGCGGTAATGCCACCCTTCCTCGGCCGCCAGCCGTTCGACAAAGGCCAGATCGCTTTCCCGATGCTGGACGCAGTATTCGCGCTCCTGGGGGCTGCGCTTGAGATCAAAGACAGAATCGACAATCCCCCGCTCCTCAAGCAGGGTGCGCACAATCGCGTCCGTACTCTGGTTCTGGAAAATCCGGCTGTTGTGCATCAGCTCCAGGCGCCAGAGCGGCGGCCGGATAACCAGTTCGTAGCGGGTGCGCCGATGGCCGGAATCACTGCGGGCAAATTCGCTGACCACACCGGTAAAGCGCCGCAGCGGTGCCCCGTCTCGCCAGATCACCAGATCCACCGGTTGCTCCAGTACATCGGGAGCGCCAACGGAAGGATCGGTGCTGGCCAGATTAAGACGCCCCTGGAACAGCTCCGATAGCCGTTCAGTCAGTGCAAAGCCGACAACGGAAAAGTGATCAGAGGGGAGTTCGCCAATGGTGGCGGTAAACTGCAATCCGCTTGCCTGGGGCATGTCTTCGGTCCCTGAAGAAAAAAGAAAGAAAATCCGGGCCTTCGCACCATCCTGTGCGAAGGCTCAGTCCTGATAAAAACGTCCTGCTTTCACCAGAAAGCGCTAGTTTAATACAAGCTGCGGGGTATGCGGTACCCCGCCAGCAGCTGCTTTGTGAACGGGTTGGTGTTGCTGGCCGCATGAAGACGATAGCGCATCTCGCCGTCGTCAACCCGGAACCGGACATCCACCGCGCTGCTGCTCACGCCGGTAATATCGGCTCGATCAAGCAAGCGGAACAGGGCCCAGGGACCGCTTTCCGAGAGGCTGCGGGGTGACCGGTTGACCTGGACCGGAACCAGAGTAATGCGGCTCTCCACAGAGTCCCGGAGGGTATTGGGCCAGACCAGCGGAATACTCTGGCGCGGGCCGTGGCTGAACTCCACCAGTTGCCCATCCACGTTGACCACACTACGGCGCTTGTTGGATGAGAGATTGAGCGGCTCCAACGCGAACTCCACATCCAGGGAGCCTCCGCGGGTGAAGTACGCCCTGCGAATTCGGTCTGCGTTTTCCAGGGAGGCCAGGACATCACGGCGCACCAGTCCGGCACGCCGGGCATCGCCCACCTGTTCGGGGTGATCCTCGAGGAACAGTTTCAGGTTGTCCTGATAGAAGGTGTCCAGTGCGCCACCAGGGGCGAAGAACTGTTCAAAGTCCTGCAACGCGACATCGCGCCCGGAATCAGGATTGAACGGATAATGGCGTGCCAGATTCTGCTGGAAGGGCTGGTATACCTCCCGGTACCACTCACGCTCCAGCTGTGCCACGGCCTGATCCAGAACCACCCTCCAGCTTTCCGTCGCCAACCGGGTCAGGAGCCGGTTCAGGGGCTCCGGCTGGCTGCCGGCCATGCGCTGCAGGGTAAAGATTGGATCGGCACCCTGTAAGCCCATTCGGGCCCGGGCGGCAGCCAGGGCGGCCTTGCCTTTATCTGGCGCTTCCTGGATGTTGCGCATGTATTCGTGAAGCTCACCGACCACCATCATGACCTGTTCGAGCCCGGTTGGCTGATCGCCATTTTTCCGGGTCAACTGGTTGAGGTCCGCAAACTGCCGCTCAATGTCCTGCAGCATGCGAAAATGGGGCGACTGCTCAAGAAGCTCCCGGGCCGCGGCATTCTCCCCTTCCGCCGAGGGAACAAGGCGCGTGTTAAGGCGAACCTGTCCAAGCAGGTTTGCCAGGGGTTCGTGCCCGCTGGTCAGGCTCTCAAGAATACGTACGCCGTGGTTCAGGTCCTCAAACCGCTGAATATCTATGCGGCTGAGTGCGGTGCGCCAGGCCTCTGCATAGTGCTCTGCATAGAGTGTCTGCAAACTGGCCAGCAGTTCGGCTTCGTCCGCCTTGCTGAATTCGACATTGTCCCTGCGGCCCAGCACCCAAGCATCCACCAGGGCCAGATCCGTTACCGAACCAGACTTGCGCAGGAACCATTTTTCCAGACCGGCCCGGGTCAGCAACGCAGGAATGATCAAGGGGCCCTCATCCACCACGGACCCGGATTCTGCCGGCTCGCCATACTCATCCACCCGGGTGAACACCGCACTGAATGCTGGCCCGGATGCCCGGGCCAGTTCCAGTGGAGCCCGGAATTCCCGTTCCGCTTCGGCTTCCAGATCCCGGTAAACCCGGTCTGGCGTGGCAATCCGGCCAAGTTCGTGCTGCGCCCACTGAACGCTGCTGCGAAATGGCGCCAGGGTCATGTCGGCGACGGCATCGCCCTGACGGGTCAGCTGTGCCAGGTCGGTATGGGCCATGGCATAGTCCAGGTGACCCAGTAACCTTTGCTGCAATTCACTCTGGCCGGGAAACGCCTGCTGCCAGTATTCCTGCATATAGCGGGTCACTATGTCGTCCCGACGACCACTGGCATCATAGAGCATTCGCAACACCCGCAGGTGCTCCAGGCGCTCAGTGCTATTGTCCGGTGCCCGCCCCATCTCGGCCATCACACCAAACATCAGCGCCGGCAAATACTGGTAAGCCAGCATATCCAGATAGGATTCCTCCACTTCGGGCCCGACCTTGTGGCCACGGTAAAGCCCCATGTCGCTGAGAAGCGGCCACTTCCGGCGATGATCACCAAAGGCCAGAGTCGCCTCGCGAAGCTCGTCCAGGGGGCCGAGCAGGTTCCGGCCGGTGGTGTCCGGTTCGAATCCCACCGGTTGCCAGTCGTCGAGGAACCCCTGGACGCGGGCTTCAACAGCGGCAGCCGCCTCGGCATTCTTGATAAAAAAATGCTGCCAGCCGACGGTCATGCCCACACCAGCGCACACGGCCACCACGGCGGCCACGGCCAGCCGGCGCTGCCGGGTCTGAACCACCCTTCGGTTATCACCGGCAAGGCCGGCCTCCGGATAGATGATTTCCGGGAACAGTGCCCGGGTGAACAGGCTGGCTGACTGCCCCGCCCTTTGAGCAGGCTGAATGGGGCCAGTGATCTGGTAGTTGGCGGCAGCGGCCGAGACAAACGCATCCTCCGGCACGCCCTCCTGCAACACCGACGTGAAGTAGGTGCCGCGAACCATCGCTGGCGTCGAGAACGCATCCGCAGACAGCAGGTCAGTCAGGAAATATTCCAGCACAGGCTTCAGGCCGGCCAGTTGACGGGTGAACGAGTAGGCCGCCGCCCGTTCCTCGGCGCCCCGGGTATTGGCCAGGACATCTGGCAGACGATCAGTGAGGCGCTCAACCATGGCTGTGTATCGGTCGGCGAACTGGTTCAGCCAGTCGTCGTTATCCGGCTGGCCTTCGAGACTGAAGGTAAAGCCCAGGACCTGTTCCTTGTCCTGCTTGCTCAGGGTTCGCACCAGCGGGCCAAAACCGTAGAGCAGGTCCATCTTCGTGAAGGTGACATAAACGGGCAGACGCGAGCCAATCTGCTCCATCAGTTCCCGCAGGCGCGTGCGCAATAGCATGGCCCGGTCCCGCCTCTGGCCGGGGCCTGCCACGCTGAGACTGGCCAGATCAATGGCCAGCACCACCCCGTTCAGTGGGCGCTGTGGGCGATTCCGTTCAAGCCAGGCGATGAAATGATTCCACAGGCGCTGCTGGATCTGCGCGCCGGCACCCTCGCCGTTGCTCTGACTAAGCAGTTCACCATCCGGATCGATAAGCACGCCTTCATCTCCGATCCACCAGTCAAAGCCGAAGGGGTTGCGATCAACCCGGTTGTTGCGGGTTACGTTGGTGAGCGTGTACGTCTGCCCTGAACGCTGAATCAGGCTGGTCTTGCCAGCATCCTCAAGCCCCATCACCAGATACCATGGCAACCGGTAAATGCCTTTGCGGCCGGGAAGGTTGCTTTTCAGGGCTGCCAACTGCCGATCCAGCAGGCGCTGTTGCTTGCGCTCCATGGGCAGAATCGGATCTTCCTGCTCCTTCTGTTCTTCGGCCTGCTTAACGTTCACCTTACGCAGGCTGCGCGCCAGCATCATGCCCCACACCATGGCGACGACCAGCACAACGCCCAGGGTTACCAGTGCCCGCATCTGCCAGGCCGCCAATGGAAACTCACCATTCAGTTCCCAGCGCGGTCCCAGCCACCAGGTGGCCACCAGCAAGGCAATAACGCCCAGTGTCAGGGTGACCGGGGCTGCGTTTTTGAGGTATGGCAGAAGCCAGCGACCGATGAGTAAAGCTTTTCTCCACATGGTGTCCATTCCTGCAGTGATTCCTTGGTGTTTTCCGGGGATCAGCCCAGCTTCTCAAGCTGCCTGATCAGGGCTGGCTCCCAGTCCTCAAGAGCCAGCCCCCGGACCTGCGTTTGCAGGTCCTGGATTTGCTGAATTGCCAGTGATTTCAGGCCCGCGTCTTTCATCAAACGAGCGCTGGCAAGACGCCAGTAAAAACGGTCTCTTGGCTCCCTGGCTTCCGCCAACCCATCTTCCAGAAGTTGCATCGCGGCAGCCAGCCCCTTTTGCGCAATCAGATCCCGGGCCTTGTCATAAGCCTGCTCCCAGGCGTTGGCGCTGCCGGAAGAACTGCCGGTGACCGGTGCGGACCAGAGCCACTCTTCAGCGTCCCGTGAGAGGAACGGGGTGCCATCGTTGAAGGTGAGCTCCGGCAATTGGTCAAGCCGCTCGACAAACTGCTTTACCGAAATCCGGATAGCTTCAGAGCAGGCATGGTGGCCCAGTGCTGCAGCGACCCGGGCACTCAACCAGTGCCCATCAAGCCAGAACGGGCTGACCGACAGGCTCTGCTCGATCTTCTGCCACAATGCCAGGTCCGCCGACTTTTCCAGGGCTTCCCGATAGTCAGCCACGCGATCAGCGCTGACGGCGGCAAGATCAGTGCGCTTTCCGTCCCGCGTCGGTGGTACCGTGGTGATGTTCTGCCAGATAGCGTACCGGCGAATCTGGTACCCCAGTGGCTGATCCGGCCCCGTTTCCGTGAGCATGTCCGCGACTTTCAGGAAGCTCTGGCGGGTTGCCCGCTCGTCGCCCGGGTCCAGGGTGAGCGAACCCAGGGATGGCCTTGACTGGGCGGGCTTCTGGTCCGGTGCCTTAGTCTCTGAATCCTTGCTGGCCCGCGCTGCCGCCGGACGGGTCTCAGGCGCTGCCGTGGCATCATTGACCCTGGGCAGCTTTTCCACCGCCCGCCTGAGATCCCGCAATGACTCCTCCGGCAATTCCCGGCCAGCCGCCTGGTCCATCAGCCGGGACAGAAGATCCAGGCAGAACTCGCGGCCGTCGCCAACACTGCCATCGAACGCCAGGCTATCCACACCCCTGCCGGCGCGCTGGAGCATCTGGGTAAACATCATCTTGCGGGCCCGCTTGCCCTTGTCCCCGGGGTAGGGCCAGGCCTGCTGCCACCATCCGTCCAGAACCCGATGCAGCAGGTACAGCGACAAGGCGAACCGTTCACCGTCGCCACCACGCTGCAGGGCGATCAGCAGAAAGCCAAGCACTTTCAGGTCCTTGCTGCGGTCCGAGAGAATCGTCAGGGCAGCGCTTTCGACCTTGCTCCAGTCAATGTCGGTATGGGCCAGCGAACCCACCTTCATGATCTCGTTTTCCAGATATTCGAGCGTGGCATCGTCTCCGAGTGCCTCGCCCACGCCCGAATCGCCGGGCAATGGTGAGACAACCTGTTCAACATAGGGATGTTGCTCAATGATCTGCATGTTTCTGTCCTGACTTTCTTTATTCAGCCTTGGTTTACCAGCCACAGGTCTCGCGTAGCGGTTTGATCGCCCGGCGATATCCCGTCAGATCAAACAACAGGCCATGGATGCGGCTGTTGGGCGATTCGATGCGGGCCTCTGTGCCGTCGATCATGGCCTTCACGGTGCGAATGGCCGGCAGTCCCCGGCCGCCGCTGAGCACAAAACCGTTGTCCCGCACCCGCCAGACGGTCTGCCCCCGGCCAAACCCCAGCCGAACCCGCTCCTCGTCCATCGCCTCTGGCAGCATCAGCGTGAGTTCGGTGATGTTGTTGTGGCACTGCAGGGCCAGCAGAGGCCTGGGAGGCTGCACGCCCAGAGCAGGGACCGTCACCAACTGGCCAGCCGCCCGCCCGGTATCCCGGTAAACCGCGCCGGCGCCAGTGTTTTCCTCGGCAAGGCCGGCATAGGCCTGTCGCCACCGCTCGGATCGCCGTGCATCCGGGGCCGTGAGCACCTCTCGAGATGCCGACAGGGGCGTGCCAAAAACCTCGTCAAAGCAGGCCAGCCGCTCAAGTCGCCGGGGCTCGCCAGCACAGAGTCGGGCATCCTCAAGCGGGTCAGCGCAGGCATTGGAGATCACGAAAACCAGCGCCAGTGCCGCAGCAACGCGACCGGTGAATCGCACTTTTCGGGGATTCATGACTCTGTCACCTGGTACTTGAGGCATTTGTGGGCCAGGGTCCGCTTTGGCAGCCCAAGGCTTTCCGCCGCCTGGGCGCGGTTGCCACTGTACTGGCGCAGACGCTCGCGAATAATCGCCGCTTCAAAGGCCTGTGTCGCTGCTTTCAAGTCGCGGATCTCTTGCATGGCGGGCAAATCCATCGAGCCGCAGTCTCCGGCATCCGATGTTGCCGCATTCCAGCCATGAGGCTCTTCAAACAGGTCATTGAGCCGGAGGACTTCCGGCTGGATATCATCCCCGCCCGGGGTCTGCAGGCAGGCCAGTTCAATGATGTTGCGCAGCTCCCGAACGTTGCCGGGGAATTCGTATCCGGCCAGCAGATGCAGGGCATGACTGGAAATGCCCATGGGCCCGCTACCCTCACGCTCGGTATAGAGCCGGATGAAGTGACGGCTCAGGGCTTCGAGGTCGTCCGGGCGCTCCCGCAAAGGCGTCACGCGCAACGGAAACTGGCTCAGACGGTAAAACAGGTCTCGACGGAAGCTTCCGTCTTCGATACCCGCCTGGAGCGGCTGGTGGGTGGCCGCTACCAGGCGAAAATCCGAATGCTGTTCCTCACGGGCGCCCAGCGGGCGGAACTGACGGCTCTCCAGCACCCGGAGCAGCTTCGACTGCAAACCCACGGGCATGTCACCGATTTCATCAAGGAACAGGGTGCCGCCATTGGCCTGAGCCAGAAGACCCTGTTTGTCCTGATCGGCACCGGAAAACGCGCCTTTGCTATGACCAAAGAGTTCGCTTTCCAGAAGGGTGTCCGGGATGGCGGCACAGTTGACCACCACCATGGGGCCTGCGGCCCGGTCGGACAGTTCATGGATACCGCGGGCGACCACATCCTTGCCGCACCCGGTTTCCCCCTGCACCAGCACGGACAGCTGGCTGCCAGCGGCCCGGACAATCTGGGCCCGGAGCCTGGTCATGGCTTCAGAGTTACCCACCAGGGTTCGGGCCAGTTGTTCGCAGCGGGTGCGCACCGTTTCAGCGTCGTGCAGGTGGTCCAGTGAGCGCTTGAGCAGGCGACGCTGCCAGACCTGGTCACGGCTCTGTAACCGGGTAATCCATTGATGAACAAGCAGTTGCCGGAGGCCACAATACAGGGGCTGGCCGGTAATGCCTTCCCAGTCGGGTTCGTCCCGGCAGAGAACGAGCAGGCCGAGGGTTCGGCCATCTTCACCGGTGAGGGGCTCGATCCACAGGGAGCGGGGGCGGTCGCTGGCCTCGAACAGGGCCTGGAAGCCGACGTGGTCCAGGCGGTAACTGGCAGCACGGGTAAGTTCACGGGCTTTGCCGGTTTGCAGCACGTGGGCAAAGGGGTGGCTGAAGTCGCCGCAGTCGAATTCGCCGTGTTCTGCCAAATCGCTGCAGTGCAGGGTTCGGCCGCTGAGGTCGAGTTCGAGTGCCCAGCAGCGGGTCAGGCCAAAGGCGTTTTCGAGCTGTGTTGTGGCGGTTTTCAGCAGATCCGGCAGGTTGTCCTGCTGGATCAGGGCCACCGCCAGGTCAATGCCGGTGTGCAGTTCCATCTGCATCCGTCCCATGGTTCTCTTCCCTAAGATTTTTATGCTTTTGTGTTCGCCGACCGCACATCGTGGGGTTCTGCTTTCCAAAACACGCCGTGAATACGTCCCTGTAGGCTCCGCTCCGCCATCCATGGCTCCGCAGGGTTTTGGAAAGCAGAACCCCACGCTGCGCTACTTTGGAGTGGCCCTAAACCACCATTCCCGTGAATCTGGCATCTTCAACACCCAACGTCACCTTTGTAACCGGCTCCCTCGCCGCCAGTTTCTCCAGCAACGCAAGTGAAACAGGCGGCAACAACTCACCCTCTATGATCGACTCAAGCATCCTTGCGCCATTTTCACTTCTTGTCGCACGGTTTCGAATTGCCTCGATAAGCCCTCCTTCCAGTTCCACCTCGGTGTGGTAGCGGACCTTGATCTGGTCTGCCAGGCGCTGGAGTTTGTCGCCAACGATTCGGTTGAGGGTTTCCTCGCCAAGAGGCAGGTAGGGCACCACTTCCATTCTTGCCAGCAAGGCCGGCTTGAAGAAGCTGGCCAGTTCCGGGTACAGGGCTTCTTCCAGGCTGGCCTGAGACCCGGCGTAATTGATGATGGTCTGGTAGCCGAGGTTGGAGGTGAGGAAGAAGACGACGTTTTTGCAGTCGATCAACCGACCTTCGCCGTCGGCCAGTTCGCCTTTGTCGAACGCCTGGTAGAACAGGTTGAGGACCTCCGGATGGGCTTTTTCGACTTCGTCGAGCAAGACCACGGAGTAGGGTTTCTGGCGGATGGCTTCGGTGAGGATGCCGCCTTCGCCAAAGCCCACGTAACCGGGAGGTGAGCCGATCAGGCGGGAGACGGTGTGTTTTTCCTGGTATTCGGACATGTTGATGGTGGTGAGGAACTGGCGGCCACCGTAAAGCAGTTCGGCCAGTTGCACCACGGTTTCGGTTTTGCCAACGCCGCTGGGACCCACCAGCAGGAAGGCGCCCATGGGGCGGCCGGGCCGGCGCAGGTCGGCGCGGGCGGTGAGCAGGTGCTGGTGCAGACAGTCGATGGCGGTATCCTGACCTTTGATGTGGGCCTGGAGGTACGCCGGCAGGTGAGTGATCTTTTCCAGTTCGTCGGTGGTCATGCGATTGACCGGGATGCCGGTCCAGTCAGCAATGACCTCGGCCACCTGGCGGGCATCAACGCGGGCATGCACCAGAGGTTCGTCGGCCTGGAGTTCGGTCAGTTCCTGCTCGATGGCGGCGGCCTCGCTTTTCAGGTCCGGACATTGCTCATCGTCCATTGCCGGCTGATCGTCACTATTCAGTAGTTCAGACTCTTCACCGGCAAGCAGTTGTTCACGAATCTCCACCAGGCGGGCCACCAGCTCGCGCTGGTCGTTCCAGCGCTGTTCCAGAATGTGCGATTCGGCTGTCAGCTCGGCGATGTGCTGGTCCAGTGCCGGTTCACGCTCGCTGTCGACACTCTGGCCGAGGGCGCGCTCGCGGTTAAGCAGTTCCTGTTCCATGGCCAGTTGCTGCAGTTCGCTGCGCACGTGACTCAGGCGCCGGGGCGGGGTGCTCAGGTTCAGGCTGACCCGGGCGCAGGCGGTATCCAGGACGTCAATGGCTTTATCCGGCAGTTGGCGGCCGGCCAGGTAGCGGGCAGACATTTCGGCCGCGGCTTTCAGGGCACTGTCAGCGACCAGAACCCTGTGGGCTTTCTCGTAGACACTACGCAGGCCACGGAGGATATGGACGGCTTCACCGGGGGTTGGCTCGTCCAGGGCCACCGGCTGGAAGCGGCGGCTCAGGGCCGGATCTTTTTCGAAGTATTTCTTGTACTCGCGCCAGGTGGTGGCAGCGATGGTCCGCAGCTCGCCCCGGGCCAGGGCCGGTTTCAGCAGGTTGGCGGCGTCGAAGCCGCCTTCGCTGTTGCCGGCACCGATGAGGGTATGGGCTTCGTCGATAAACAGGATGACCGGTGTGGCGGAGCCTTTGACGGCTTCGATCACACCTTTGAGCCGCTTTTCGAACTCGCCTTTCACCGAAGCACCGGCCTGCAACGCTCCCATATCCAGGGTCCAGAGCTCTACCTGTTTCAGACGTTCTGGTACATCGCCGGTAACGATGCGCAGAGCAAGGCCTTCTACCACGGCGCTTTTACCCACACCAGCGTCCCCCACAACGATGGGATTGTTTTTGCGGCGGCGGCAAAGGATGTCGATCATCTGGTCGATCTCGGCGTCCCGACACACCACCGGGTCCAGTTTTTCTTCCCGGGCCAGTTTTGTGAAGTCGGTGGCGTAGCGTTTGAGCGGGTCCAGATCCGCGCCTGCCACCGATTGTCCGGGTTCCTGCCCGTTCAGTTCCGGCCGCTCTGCGGAGCCCTCGGTGAACTGGTCAAATCGCTTGCGCAGCTGCTCGCGGTTAATGTCCGCCAGTGCCTGTGTCACCCGGGGCATCAGGTAGCGGTCGGCGTTCATCAACAGGGCCAGGAATACGGCGCCGGAGCGCAGTTCTGTGTGGCCCAGTTCGGCGGAGGCCAGCAGCCAGGCATCCTGCACCAGTTCCACCAGCAGCGGTGAGAATGACGGATAGGCCTCAGCGGTTTGCGCTTCGCCGTTCAGGCTGTCGCCCACCCTTGGCCGAAGTTGCTGATGATCAATGCCGGTGTGCTCCAGAATCTGGCGCACATCGGAAAACGGGGTTTCCAGCAGTTTGAACAGCAGGTGCGCCGGGGTAATCTCGGCACCCTGGCGGCTGATGCATAGAGCGGCGGAGGCTTCCAGCGCCTGGCGTGACATGTCGTTGAGGCGCCCGATCAGCGCCGGCAGTTCTACCCGAATCACGTTGATGTCCTTATTTCGGTAGTTGGTCAAGTACGCGCAATACGTCCGTGATGCGCTCGTTCAGTGCCATGTTATACAGGGCGTAGATTCCGGCCATGGCGGCCACAAACAGACCTGCAATCCCCCACACGGGCATGCCGCTACGCAGCCTATTGCGGGCTGGTGTTACGTTGGTTCGGGCATCCGCCAGGGGGGCATGGTCCTGCAGCTCTTTCAACGCGTTCAACTGCTCATGCAGGCCACGGACAATCTGGTCGTATTCATCCCGGCCGTTTTCCATAACCTTGTACCGGCCCTCGAAACCGAGACAGAGGCAAAGGTAGATAAACGACAGCATGTCGCGGTAGCGGGCCGGTTCCTGCTCCATCCGGGCGAGAATGGCAAAGACCTTTTCCCCACCCCAGGTTTCGTTGTGGAAACGCGATAGCAGGGAATGCTGTGACCAGACACTGTGGGCGCCCCAGTCAGTCCCCAGAACTGCCTCGTCAATGAAGGCGCAGAGAACGTACCGGTAGGCCACAACGACCGGCCGGTCATACCCCTGCTCAACCAGTTCCCGGTCAATGGCAGCGATCTCATCCACCACCTGCTGATAGAGGGTGTCCACCGCGCGATACTCTGCCAGCCTGCGTATCCTGATAACCAGACCAAGCAATGGCGTCGCGGCATCGATCAGGCGGTTGTGTTCCAGCCCTCTGAGCTGGAACTGCTCATCAACCTGGCCCTCCCTGCTGCCCTCAGCAGCTCCCTGGCTGTTGGCAAACATCAGGTCACTGAACGCACCGCTGCCGGACTGCCTGCTGCCACTGGGTAAATCCATTACCTGTGCATCTGCCATGATTTAGCTCCTGATTGCCCAGAACTGCATTTCCATGCCCGGGAAACTGCCGGCCACGTGGAACGCGAAGCCGCTGGCGTTGTCGAGCATCTGCCAGGCCTGGCTCTGGTCGTCCAGGCGGAAGTACACGAATCCGGCGTGATACGGCAATTGCCGGGGTGCAACCGGCAGCGCAGAGAGCGGAATCCCTGGGAGTTGAAGGCTGATGAGGTCCCGTATCTTCTCCACCGAGGCCACCTTGCACTGCTGGGTGAACTGCTTGCGCAGATCGTCCAGCGGCATGTCGGCTTTGACCGCAAGAATGAATTCCGCATCCCGGACCAACTGGGCGTCCTGAACCGGCGCCACCGTCAGGCCGTACTGGCGCTGCTGAAGCTGGATAGCCAGAGCCCGTGGTTCCAGCACGGTACTCAGGGACTGTCGCAGAACCTGCATCAGTGGCGTGAAACAGTCTTCCGGCAAATCGTGATCATAGGCCGGGTACTCTCTGGGCAGGCGTCCTTCATCGGTGAAGGTCACCAACTCTCCACACAGCTCGAGCAGGGCTTCGAACAGCCGTTCAGGATGCAACTGGCGCAGGCGAGCCAGATGCATGAACCTGGGATGGGCCCGGTTCAGCATCTGCAGCAGCATGAAATCCGCCACATCCGCAACACCGCCCTGGCCAGGGGCACCGACACGCTCGGCGATATTGCGTGCCCGCTCCCGCATCAGGCCCGCCATTTCCCCGACAAATCGCTGCAGCCTTGGTGCCGCTCGCACACTCAGCATGGTCGGGAGGAAGTTCGGGTCCATCACCAGGCTTCCGTCCGGGCGCTTCTCAAGAATCCGGCCGATGGCCAGGGCCGCATAGGCGCTGCGATCTTCCCTCTCCAGCATCAGGCGGGGCGCCACTCGGCCCACATCAATGGCGTGGGCATCGCCGTCAATCGAATGCAGATCCCGGATTTCCCGGGAGTCGGCACGAAACCGGCCCGCCACGGGGGCGTCCGGCCATTCCACTTCGGCGAGGCTGTCACTGCCCAGTGGCAGGGCCAGGTACACGATCTGATTGGCCACGGAGGCATCGGTGATTTCCATCGGCTCGGGCATCACATCGTCCTGGGGCAGGCTAAAGCGGGTGCCATCCGGGAACAGCCCGGATGCCCGCACCAGGCCAACCCGGCCGAAACTCAGGTACTCCGCATTCAGTTCCAGGTCGCTGAAGCCGTACAGATAATCGGAGATCGCGAACGCCCGTTCATTGATCTGGTGTTCCAGATATCGCTGCTGTTGCTGGAAGTGTTGTGGCTTGATAAACAGGCCATCACTCCACACGACTCGATTGGTTACTGCCATCAGGTGTCATCCGAATGCTTGAGTTGAACTTCCCGCTCCCGCAGGTTCACCAGCAGGTTGTAGCGGCCTCCGATCGGGTCCACCTTAACCACCTTCTTCCACTGGGACAGGTTCGGATAGGCGTAGAAGGCGATCACACCGATAAAACGCGTGTCCTGGCCGATCTCAAAGGGCTCAATGAACTTGAACTGGCCCGGCACCAGGGAATAGTCGCTGTGGTCCACATAGTTCTGGCCCAGGGACGACTCCAGGTCACTCAGAAGCTGGTCAAAATCCCCGGCCATAAGCAGAGAGCTGTCGCGCATTTCGATGATCTGAAACGCGATGGGGGTGGGCGCCAGGGATTCGTTCGGGTTTACATCCGGTTCGGCCACCATGGTCAGCCCTACCCGGCTGGGGAGATCTTCCGGGTATCCCACCGGGATATCCGGATCCCAGAGCACTTTTGCGGTTTTGGTGACGGCGTTATAGGGTGTGCTGCATCCTGCAAGCACGAATACGATGGCCAGCAAACTCCATTTGCAGGTCTTCACAACGGGTTCTCCCTCTGTAGTTGACGCAGGTTTTGGTCGTAAGCCTGTTCGAACACCTCCTGGAACAGGCGCTCGAATCCCTGCTGACGACTGGATTTCAGTTCACGGTAATAGTGCTGGTACATCTCCCAGGCCCAGCGTCCCTCATCTTCATTCGGGCGCAGGCCACGCCGGTATCCGTGAAAACGGCGTAGCAACGCCTCGGGTGAAAAGGCATGCAGGATGGCCTCCAGCGCCTCGCTGATAGCAGCGTGGGTTGCCTGCTGATGATGATTCAGACTCTGCAGGCTCTCCCGCACCGCCGCCGGTGCCGACAGGTGAACCGGGCTGCGGTGACCGGCGAACAGGGTCTGCACTGTGTCTTCATAAGACTCACCCAGACGCAGTGGATTGTCTTCAAGGGGTTGCAGACGGGTCCTCAGCGCCCGATGCCGGCTGTCTTCTCCCAGGTGCAGGGCCAGCAGACCTTCCATGGTGGCCTTAAGGGTTTGCCCGGCCTCCTCCAGGAACAGTCTCATCTCGTCACTGTCGGCAAAGTCCAACCCGGCTTCCATGCCCCGCAGCAGAGGGGCACCACTGATGTGTTTGCTGCTCTGATCTGGCGCATCCCGGCGATCATTGGTCTTTGTGGTCTCAGACATCCTGTCTCTCTCTCCTTTGCGAACAGGTAAGCCGAGCGCCACGTCGCGGTTTTCACGGTATTCATCCGACACATTCCTTTCAGCGGCATACCAGGAGGCGTCACTGGCCATCAGGGCGTCGGTATCCGGCTCTTCTTCCCCGGGCTGTCCGGTCCAGGGCGCCAATGGATCGTCACTCAATGCCGCCCCGGCAACCGGAGCCAGTTTCTGTAACGGCTCCGGATCCTCGCTCGGACCCATGGGGTCCGAACCCCGGACCAGTTGCCCCTCGCCCACATCAACCAGGCGACTGGCCTGCTCTGCCTCACCGCTCTCAATGACTGTCTTACTGCTCCCAATGAATGGCTCCGAGACGGCCTCGGCCAGCTCGGCACGAAGTCGGTAGCGTCCGATACTGACGGTATCGCCATGCTTCAGTCGTGCCCGGCGGCCCCGTCCCACGGGCTGACTGGCGCTGTTGATGTAGGTCCGGCCACTGCGATCAATCAGGCAGAAGCCACCATCCAGAAACCGGATTTCCGCGTGGCCGGGAACCGCGCCTGTTCGCTGGGACGACAATCGCCAGGTATCACTGGCTGCCGTGCCGATGGAGCCGCCGCAAACGCTGAAACAGTGTTCGATGGTTGCACCACCGCCGGCAACGGTCGGATTGGCAACGGTCAGTTTCAGGCCCGCGGCCTGTTGTTCTTCCATGAGTGCCTTCCCTGCCGGATCTACCGGCGTATCTGAATCCGGACCGCCGGCCGGCGCCGGGCCTTGTCCGGGGTGACAAAGGAATTCCAGCCCAGCCGCACATCCTCACCCAGTTGCATGGGGCGGATGTCCTTTGGGCGCATCTGGAGTTCCAGGTCGTAGGCCAACTGCTCCCGAGTGGCGAACTCCACCAGTTTGACCAGGCGCTGGTGATCCTGGCCATTGGGCAGGAAGTCTGCGAATCGTTGCCGGCTGAGGTTCCGCAACCTGAGCACGAACTTGCCACTGCGATCCCGAATGGCCGATCCCACCAGAATGTCGTTGCCCAGACAGGCGTTAACCTGCCCCAGCCGGGTCTGCTGATCGCTGGCGATGGCCACCTTGCGCAAGACCCACTGCTCAATGCTGACATCATCCAGATCAAAACAGTGGGCCACGATGCCACTCACCACCTCTGGCGACCGGCTGCGGCCCGCCATCAGCCCGGAATAAGCCAGCATCCTGGACCAGTTCACCGGCGTAGCCTCCCGCAACCGGCTATCGCCGAGGCCCACCAGGGCAAAGATCAGTTCCGAAAAACCGTCCGAGGCGCCCGGCTGAAACCGAACGTAGTAGCGGTACTTGCGCCACGCCCGATGAAACAGGGTGACCAGGCGATGGTTGAAGAAATCGAGAAAATGGCGGCGAATGCCCAGATTCTGGCCCGCCTCCCAGGCCAGATCCTCCAGATAATAGCCCGGCAACGGCGACTGGGAACCGTGCAGCCCCAGAAAGCTGACTTCCATCTGATAGGGCGCATGCTCATGCTCCGGCGACAGCGCCGAGACCACATCGCTGCCGGGAAAGCCCAGTCCCGCGGAGGCGGAAAACCGGATCCGCTGCTGGTGGGGCTGATCGTCGCTGGTTCGCTCCAGATCATCCCCATGATGCCGGTGAATCAGGTCCACCAGCTGGAAAAAGCTGTATCGCCGCGCATTGCCGAGAACGGGTTGCAGCCCGGCTACATCAGCGGCTGCTGACCTTGCTGTAACGTCCATGTGTACCGTTCCTGATTGTCGGTGTTCACCACTTCCAGTTGGTGGAATGCATTAATGCTGGCATACAGGGCAAAGAACTGGCTAAGAACCGTGCCGAACAGGTAAAGATCACCCTCAGAAGCAAAGGCCTGCTGGTCCAGCTTCAGCACCGAGCGGATGCCCCGCACGGGCAGCCCTTTCACCATCCGGTCCACCGGGCTTGTCTCGATGCCCGCGATACCGGCCAGACGCTTCCGGGAGACCCGCTCCGCCTGGCGGTCCACCAATGCCCGGAAGTCGTAGACCCGTAACACCGTGCGCAGGGCATCCACATCCAGCATGGACAGATAGTTGAGGGACAGATTGGATATCAGCGTCCACAACAGGCTGCCGTCGAGGGTTGGCCGCAGGGTCGCAGTGGGCCGGGTAATATTACCGAATGTGGCAAACGCCGGCGTACTCTCGGTCGCCATGCAGATTTCGCCCACTGCCAGCTGGCTCGGCAACTGGCGGTTGGTGCAGGTCAGCGTCAGGGAAATCGCTTCCTGCCGGCTCAGACACTCGGACTCGTCACCCCGGACGAACGACATGTAATGATCAAAGCCGTCGCCGCGAACACTGTTCCTCGCCCGAACCCGGTAATACAACGCCGTACGGCCCCGATCCCGCTCCACCTCATGCTGGAAACTCTCGAAGGCGGTGTAGATGCGCGGCTCGCCGCGCCCGGACCGACCCTCGAGCCAGCCTTCCACCTGCTCGATGCTGAATACCTCAAAATGGTCTGGCGAGCGGCTGGACGGTGAAATCCGGTATTCGGTCTGCCGGCCGTTAAGGTCCACCGGTTCGGCCTCGTGGGTAAAGAGGTTCACGGCCGGCGTGCAGTACAACTGAAAATGGTCTTCCTGCACCCTGGCATCGGGTGGCAGTCTCCGGCTGAAATGGAAACGCAGGCTGATTTCGTCCGCCTGCACGGCCGGCAGCCGACCTCCGAGACCCTGAATATCCACAAAGCAGAAGGCCTCGGGGAAGCTGAGATATTCCTGCAAAATGCGGTACCCGGGGTAGGCATTCTTGGGGTACGGCAGCAACCCTTCGTCATTGCCGAAGCCGACCGGCTGCAGCAGCGAGGCAGGCAGGCGGTAGATCGATTCACCCACCACCAGTTCGATCCGCTCCAGATAGTGGTTCAGCCAGAGAAACAGGGTTTCCGCAATGTGGCTCTCGCCGCCCAGGTAAAAACGCAGGCTGTCCATGCCCAGGGATGAGAGTGGTTGATCGGTATGCAGCGCCAGGTCCACGGTCACCGAGGACACTTCCTGTGAATGCTCAGCATGAGCCGCGGCCACGCTCACGGGAAACACGTCCACAGCCCGGCAGGTCCGGAACCGGCACTGGGTCTGGCGGGTGGCGTCGCCCAGGGGCCGGCTCTTGATCTCGGTATGGCGGTCCACCCGCTGGTGTTCGCTGATGGCATGCAGTTGCGGGTCAAAGCGCATGATGGTGCAGCTGGGCATCGGGCGCAGGTAGTTCGGCCACAGCATGTTCAGCAGCGAGTGGGTGATTTCCGGGAATTCGTCCTCAACTTTTTCACGGAGCTTGCCGGTCAGAAAGGCGAAGCCTTCCAACAGCCGTTCAACATCCGGATCGGTGCTCTGCTCCGAAAGAAACCTTGTCAGCTGTGGATAGGCATCCGCGAATTCCCGGCCCTGAAGCCTGAGAAAACTTAGCTCGTCCCTGTAGAATCGGTTCAACTTCATCGGTATTACACCATTGCCAGGCCAGAGGGGGTGGAGGTGCTTTTCTGGCGGGGAAAAGATGTCTGAGCGCAGTGAGTTGCTTTTTCCCAGAAGAAGAGTACCTCCGCCCCCTCTAACTCCGAGCATGGCCAGGGGTACTTCCCAGAAGACGCTTCAAGCCCGTCCATGGGACGCTTGGGCTCCGCCATCCATGGCTTCGCACACTTTTGGGAAGTACCCCTGGCCATGCTCTCATCCTTGCCTGTTACTACTCACATCACTCGATAGTAGCGCTTGTCGTCCAGTACCAGGTCAATCGTGGTTCTGTCATCGCTTCCTGCAGTGTTCAGATACACCGTCACCTGAAACCTCAGTTGCAGCGGATCAGGCCCCTGGGGAAGATTGACGACGTCTACCCGCTTCACCCTCGGTTCAAACTTCTCGATGCACTGTCGGATCGCGCTGCGGATCTGGACGCTCAGATCGTGGGTGCCGAGTGTGGCGTCGTTGAAATCCAGCAACCCCAGGTCCGGTACGCTCGCGCTGTTGCCTGGGTGGGCGTTCAGCAGGCGGACCAGGTGGCGCTTGATGGATTCAACCACATGGGTGACTTCTCCCATGCTCTGGCCGGCCGGTGCGGCGGCCTGCTCCAGTCTCTCGAACAGGCTGCCGCTGTTGGCCTGCGATCCGTCGCTGGCCGGGTGATTGAACACCGATTAATCCTTGTCCAGCCGGCCAACCAGTGACAGTTCGAAGTTGGCGCCCATGTACTTGAAATGCGGACGCACGGCCAGGGAGACCTGGTACCAGCCTGGATCGCCTTCCACGTCGGATACCGTGACCTGAGCGGCACGCAACGGGCGACGGCTGCGGACATCCGCCGGCGGGTTTTCCTGGTCGGCCACGTATTGGCGGATCCAGGTGTTCAGTTCCCGCTCCAGGTCCTGGCGTTCCTTCCAGGAGCCAATCTGTTCCCGCTGCAGCACTTTGATGTAGTGGGCCAGGCGGTTGACGATCATCATGTAAGGCAGTTGGGTCCCCAGCTTGTAGTTGGTTTCCGCCTCCTTGCCTTCCTTGGTGTTCGGGAACTGCCTGGGTTTCTGCACCGAGTTGGCGGAGAAGAACGCGGCGTTGTCACTGCCCTTGCGCATGGTCAGGGCGATGAAGCCTTCGTCGGCCATTTCGTATTCGCGGCGGTCGGTGATCAGCACTTCGGTCGGAATCTTGGCTTCGAGCTGGCCAAAGGATTCGAACAGATGAACCGGCAGGTCTTCCACCGCACCACCGCTTTGCGGGCCGATGATGTTCGGGCACCAGCGATACCTGGCGAAGCTTTCGGTCAGGCGGGTGGCCAGCAGGTAGGCAGTGTTGCCCCACAGGTAATGCTCGTGGTCGGCGGACACGTCTTCCTTGTAGTTGAAACTGCGCACCGGATTTTCGGTGGGGTCGTAAGGCACCCGCAGCAGGAAGCGGGGTGAGGTCAGGCCCAGGTAGCGGGCGTCTTCGGACTCTCGCAGGGAACGCCACTTGGCGTATTTCGGACCTTCGAAAACCGCTTTCAGTTCCTTGATAGCCGGCAGTTCCTGGTAGCTGTCGACGCCGAAGAACGAAGGCGCAACGGAGGACAGGAATGGCGCATGGGCCATGGCGCCGACGGACGAGACATACTGCAGTAGCTTTATATCCGGTGTGGACGGGGTGAACCCGTAGTTTCCCACCACCGCGCCGACCGGCTCACCGCCGAACTGACCATACTCTGTGGAGTAAATGTGCTTGTAGAAACCGGTCTGGGTAACGTCGGGGGCGAACTCAAAGTCTTCCAGCAATTCGGTCTTGGTGGCGTGGAGAATGTCCACCTTGATGTTTTCACGAAAGTCCGTGCGATCCACCAGCAGCTTCAGGCCACGCCAGGAGGATTCCAGTTCCTGCAACTTAGGCGCATGCAGGATTTCATCCATCTGGGCGCTGATTTTTCGGTCCAGCTCAACCACCATCTGGTCCACCAGCGCCTTGTTGACTGGCTGGCCTTTTCCATCGCTTTTCAGCAGGTTGGCAATAAACGTTGCCACCCCTTTGCGGGCGACATCGTAACCCTCATCCGCCGGTGCCATGCGGCTGTTGGCCATGATCTGGTCCAACAGAGAGCCTTCAGCCCCTGATTGAATAGCATCTGCGGCGGATTCGGAGGCAGCAGATTGCTGCACGGCAGTATCAGACATACCACATCCCTTCAGTACGTTTTGAATTGAGTCGGAGTTTTTGACGGGCGTCCGCTTACTCGCCGCTGTCCGTGGCCAGTTCCAGTTCAGCCAGCAGTTTGTCCCTAGCGCCATCGTTGTCCAGCAGTTCCTGTAGTTTGGACCGGAACAACGGCACGTTACCCAGCGGGCCCTTGAGGGCCACCAGGGCCTCCCGCAGTTCAATCAGCCTGTTCAGCTCAGGCACCTGACGGGCAACGCTGTCTGGGGAGAAATCATCAAGGGTCTGGAATTCCAGGTTCACCGGCAGCTCGCCGGCGCCCTCATCCAGCTTGTTGGCAACGGTAGTGGAAAGGGTCAGGCCGGCTTCTTTCATGACCGAACGAAAGTTGTCCTTGTCAATGGAAATGGCCTTGCGATCTTCGATGGGGGTTTCTTCGGCGTGTCCCTTGAAATCGCCAACCACGAACATTTTCAGCGGTAGCTCGGCTTCAGCCTGCTGATCGCCGGTGGCGGGGACGTACTTGATATTAATGCGCTCTTTCGGCGCGACGGAACCGTCTCTAGAAGACATGTGATTGCTCCCTGTGCAAGTCTTTTGCAATTGTTCAATCCCTTGTACGCACCCTCCCGGCGCGCAACGAACAAGACTCTACACAGATCATTTGCCTTTCTCAAGCAAAAGCTGGCCAGTATTCTTCCGGAATGTGCGCCCGGGCAAGCTTTTGCCAGAATACCTCTGTTTCACCGCCCGTGCAGGGGTACAGAGCCAATGACGGAGCATCTGGCTGGGGCTATACTCGCCCAACTGACAGGAACAAAGTGTAACTATTAGGAGATCAACATGAGTGACCTGAAAACCCGCTTTGACGAAGCCGTCAACCACATCCAGACCGCTGAGGGCGACTTCAAACCGTCCAATGAGATGAAACTGGAGTTCTACGCGCTCTACAAACAGGCCACCGCAGGTGATGTGTCTGGCAAGCGCCCGGGCATGATGGATTTTGTCGGGCGGGCCAAGTTTGATGCCTGGGAAAAACTCAAGGGCATGTCCGGCGACGATGCCATGCAGAAGTACATCGACAGGCTCGAATCACTGAAGTAAGCCGCACCGCACCCCGGGTCCCGGTCAGGAGCCTGATCGGGATCAATCCCCTCCCAAAAGTTTTGCGACGGTCAAAAGACTGTCATAAGATGCACGCACTATAACAATACCAATTCATCAGGAAGAGTTTCCCATGGACATCACCGAGGCGCTGGAACAAAGCCAGCCGGGCCTTGTGGGCCGGGTCAAGGACGCCATCCGCAAACATCAGCTCAATCAGCGTTCCGAACAGACATACCTTCACTGGATCACCCGGTTCGTGCTGTTCCACGATCCGAAGGACCCGGAAGCCCTGGCCAACGAGGACCGCCAGCTGTTTCTGGATTATCTGAGTGATCGCCTGCGGGTATCCCGGGCGCGATTCAACCAGGCCAGTCAGGCTCTGGCATTCTTTTACGAGGACGTGCTTGGCAAGGCGTCGATGGACAGTTCCGGCTGTGCCGCTGCCTGAAACCAGCTTCAGCGCCCGGTCATGTTGATGTTCAGGGCGTCGTAGGTGCGGTTCTCGGCCGGGCGGATCAGGTAGTTGTTGCCATGGGTCTGCCCGGGAATGGACTTGGGATTACTGAACCGGAACTCCGCCGGAATCTCGGAGCGGCCCAGGTCGGTACGGCTGTCGCCAGGCTGAAGCGCCAGAGGGTACAGATAGAAATCTTCTTCAGTGCGAGGCGGTACCGGCACATCGACTGCCGGAGCCGCAAGGCCGCCCTCAATCACGGTATTCGCCAAGACTTCTTCCTCAATGGAGCGAAGCGGAATGGTGTGAATGGTCGACCGCTCTTCAAACTGGAAGGCGCGAACCTCGCTCTCTGCGGATGTCGCTTCTTCCGCCAGGGCGAAAGCCGGAGACATCAGCGCTGCCGCCAATCCGGCCAAAGCCAGCGAATGACTGGCGTTCCTTTCCGTTTTTTCGCATTCTGAGCGCATACCCATGATGACATTCCCGGCTGACAGATCCTTGCCTGCACACATCGCGTGACAATTTTTGGTCAGTCTATCGTCAATGCACACCGATTTCCCGGTCAGTCGACGATTCTGTGACGCTTTTCACTTGTCGCCCGAGGGCTCCGGATAGCGGATGCCAACCACAAACAGGGATTTCCAGCCCTCCGGAGTGCAAACATTCACCTCATCGTCGAGGCGCTTGCCGATCAGGGCCCGGGCCAGAGGCGAGTTGATGCTCAGATAGCCTTTATCCAGATCAAATTCATCCGCCCCTACCAGTCGATAGGTTTGCTCGTCACCATTCTCATCTTCCACCGTCACCCAGGCGCCGAAAAATACCTTGTTGCGATCATCCGGCAACCGGTCCACAACGGTCAGCTCTTCCAGCCGCTTGCCCAAAAAGCGAACCCGGCGGTCGATTTCCCGTAACTGCTTCTTGCCGTAAATGTACTCAGCATTCTCGGAACGATCACCAAGGGCAGCGGCTTCTCTCACTGCCTGGGTCACTTCCGGCCGCTTCACCTTCCACAGGTACTGCAATTCGTCACGCAGCGCCCGCTCACCGTCCGGGGTGATGTATCTTGGGCGCGGAGCACCATTTCCGGGGGCCTCGGTCATCGGTTCACAACGTCCTGTGCCTGTATGAATAAAAAAACCAGGGTACAAAAAAACCCCGTAAAAACGGGGTAAGGCTAGCGCTGTGCTGGAGGGAGAAGCAAGCAACAATGCGTGCAGGCTTCCAAAGCTACAGTATCCATTATGCACAGCGAGCATTACACCGGCGTGGCCGAGGAATTACCTTTTGGTCAGGGAAATGGCCGGCCCTCTCCCCCGGGAATTAGGTTGCACACTCTAGGGGTAAGGCATAGCTTTGGCAAAGTAACTTTTTACAGGTTCCAGTGACGGAGATACCGACATGAATACTCAAAAATTGTTGAATATGGCACTTAATGGCGTAGACGCCGTGGGTTACAGGCTGGACCAGCTCGGCATCACCGGCAAGGTGAACCGCCATAACATTGCAGCCTTTGTGATGGCCGAGCAAAAGCATCTGGAGGGGGAGTGGGACAGTATTCAGGTGCGGGTGAATCGCCGCCGCTCACAGGTTGAAAAGATTACCCACCAGATTGAATGCCGCACAGATGCCCTGGTAAGCCCGGTACTGTCGAGGATTAACCGGTTCCGTGCCAGTCAGTGAGTTTCTGCGCCAGTGGATTCTGTTGCGGCTGGGGCTTCCGCTCCCGCTGAGTCCGATGGCTGTTCTGCCTGCGCTGCCCGGGTCCGTCTGCGGGCCTCGGTAAAGGCAGGCATCCGGACGGTCACAGTCAGTCCGGGCAACGCGTCCCCCGGGTAGGTATCGCTCAGAACAATCCGGCCCTGATGAATTTCCGCAACCGCACTCACCAGGCTCAACCCCAGGCCGTTACCTGGCAATGAGCGGCTCTTGCCAACGCGATAGAAACGCTGGAACACCTGATCTTTCTCGGCATCGGGAATACCGATACCACTGTCCCGAACCTCGAAGATCGCCTCGGCACCTTCCTTTCGCACGGCAACACCAATAACTCCGTGTTCCGGCGTGTATTTGATCGCGTTATCGATCAGGTTGCTGACCATCTGGAACAGCAGGTCCCGGTCACCTTCGATCATCACGCCGCTTTCCAGGGACTGCTCAAAGGACTGGTCTTTATCCTCCGACAGCGCCTCATAGAGTTCACAGGCGTCGGTAACCAGTTCATCCAGCGATACCGGTTTCATGTCAGCCGCGTTGCCCCGGGTTTCAAGCCGGGCAATCCGCAGCAAGGCGTTGAAGGTTGCCAGCAACTGATCGGCCTCGGCCACGGCGCGGCCAGCCTGTTCCCTCGCTTCATCGTTATCGACCGACATCAGGGTATTTTCAAGTTGGTTCCGCAGGCGGGTCAGGGGGGTGCGAAGGTCATGGGCAATGCTGTCGGAAACGTGCCGGATGCCTTCCATCAGATAAACAATGCGGTCCAGCATCTGGTTAAGGTTTTCCGCCAGCTGGTCAAAATCGTCGTCCGTTCCGCGGGTAGGAATTCTCAGGGACAGATGGCCATTCATGATTCGGCGGGAGGTATTGTTGATGACCTCAATCCGCCGGGTCGTGCTCCGGCTCATCAAAAAGCCACCCAGCAGGGCGAGCCCCAGGGTGATTCCCATCCCCCAGTTGATGGCGGTTTCAATCACCCGTTTCAGGTTGGTGAGCTCATCCACATCCCTGCCCACCAGCAAACGCAGGCCACCCTGAACTTCAAAAATACGGGCACGGGCCAGGCGCTCAGGGCCTGTCCAGCCAACGGACTTATCCAGGGTAAAATTGATCCAGCCGCTTTCGGACCGGCTTCCTTCGGGCCAGGTCTCGATGTTACCGGCGAGCTTGAGGAAGTCGTCGGTGGTCAGCAGATAAATGGATTTGGCATTGGGATCGCGGGCAACGCGCTCGCGAATGATAGTGATCAGGCCGTTGACACCACGGCCACGGTACTGCTCCGCCAGACCGGCGATTTCCGCTTCAATGGTTTCGTCGGTCTGGGCGGTCATGAAGCCCGCTGTACGCCAGTAAATAAAGGCCAGCAGCAGAAACACCGAGGTGGCAAACACCACCATGTACAACAGGGCCAACTGAAAAGACGAGGTCCTGAGCTGGCTAAGCAGTTTCACGTAACATGTACCCTGCACCCCGGATGGTTTGCAGTAAGGGGGTATCGAATTCCTTGTCGATCTTGGCTCGCAGCCGGCTGATATGCACGTCTATGACATTGGTCTGGGGATCGAAGTGGTAGTCCCAGACTTTCTCCAGCAGCATGGTCCGGGTGACCACCTGGCCGGCGTTGCGCATCAGATATTCCAGCAACCGGAATTCGCGGGGCTGAACATCAATGTTCTGGCCCGCTCGCTTGACGGTCCGGGCCAGCAGATCCATTTCCAGATCCGCCACCCGCAATACGGTTTCGGTTTCCGCCGTCTGCCGATTGCGTCGGATCAGGGATTCGATGCGGGCCAACAACTCGGTGAAGGAAAACGGCTTGGTCAGGTAGTCATCACCACCGCCCCGCAGGCCCTCAACACGGTCATCCACATCACCCAGGGCGCTCAGAATCAGAACCGGCACCTGGTTTCCGGTAGCCCGGACAGTCTTGATAATAGACAGCCCATCCATCCCCGGCAGCATGCGGTCCACAATCATGATGTCGTAGTCCTCACTGGCCGCCATCATCATGCCTTCCTTGCCGTCGGCCGCATGGTCCACCACGAAGTCGGATTCCTTCAGCCCTTTGACAAGATAATTTGCTACGTCCTGATCGTCTTCGATTACCAGCGCTTTCACCGGCTCTCCTCCCGATAGCGGATTACATTGACCACGATTTCATTGACCACAAGGGTACGAAGAACTTGGCAAGCCGGCCAGTTACCATCTTGTAAGAGGGTGTCGCCTATGGCGACGGTCAACCCTTACCCGCCATCCAGCCCAGACTGCCGCCCGTGGCGCCTGGGGGCCGATACTCGGCACTTACCTAACCTTCATAACCCACGCTGTCGATGGCCGCAAAAAACATTCAAAAATGTTAATCTTCCCGGCACCCGATTGAACAGCATGGACAGGCTGGCAGCAAAACAGAGTAGGTGTGGTTACTCCTTGGGGCCGCGGCCAAGGGAGCCAAGGAGTGCGCCGTTCAGTTGCTCCAACTCCAGCAGCAGGCCGCTGTGGTCGACCTCACTGTGGCCATTGGCGACCAGCGACAGATATTCATTATGGGTCTGCTGAGCCAGCGGCAGAGTTAAACCTTCTGCGCGAGCCTCATCCAGAATCATGCGCATATCCTTAAGCTGAATACGGGCCGGAGCACCGGGCGCGAAATCGCGGTCAATCATCCTCTGGCCGTGCAATTCCAGAATCCGGCTGCCGGCAAAGCCACCCAACAAGGCTTCCCGAACCGCCGCCGGATCCGCTCCGCCCCTGGCCGCCAGCAATAATGCCTCGGACACGGCGCCGATAGTAATCCCCACAATCGCCTGGTTGGCCAGCTTCGCCAACTGGCCAGATCCCACAGGGCCAATCCTCGTGCACTTGCCCAGCACCTCAAACACCGGCCGCGCCCGGTCCACATCCGCCTCCGAACCCCCGGCCATGATGCTTAGACGGGCCTCAGCCGCGCCCACCGTGCCCCCGGAAACCGGCGCATCCACATAGCCAGCACCCCGCTCTGCAACCAGCTCGCCATGGTGCCGGGCCACGGAGGGTTGAACAGAGCTCATATCAATCACCAGCGCACCCGGCTTCAGGGCCCCAAGCACCCCCTGCGCCACCAAAACCTGCTCCACCACATCGCTGTTCTCCAGCATGGTGATCACCACATCGGCAGCGGCAACCGCCTCTGCCGGAGACCCGGCAATCAATGCCTCCGAGGCAAACAGCGCACACTTGCTGGCAGTCCGGTTCCACAAAGTCATCGGGAAACCCGCGTTCAGAAGATTTCGGGTCATCGGCGCGCCCATCAGGCCGATACCCAGAAAGGCAATATGAGGACGATTTGTAGTCATTTTTCAGGCCTTAACACCAGAAGTTCGAGAAGGGATTGGGTGGGCCTTTCCAAAACCGCGCGGAGGGCGGAGCCGAGCGTACAGGGACGTATTCACAGCGTGTTTTGGAAAGGCCCACCCAATCGCTTCTGCCCCCAGGTAAAGTTTCCGATTATACAAACAAAAACGCCACCAACCGGAACCGGTGGTGGCGTTCTTAATTGCGCAGCCCAGAAAGCCTGGCCGATAAATCAAGCCGCCTCAGACATCTGCACGCGGATCTTCTTCATTGCATTCTTCTCAAGCTGCCGAATCCGCTCCGCAGACACGCCATACTTATCCGCCAACTCATGCAATGTCGATTTGCTTTCAGACAGCCAGCGCTCCCTCAGGATGTCCTGGCTACGCTCGTCCAGCTGCTCCAGAGCCTCCATCAGGCGGCCATTGGAGTCCTCTGACCAGTCGGAATTCTCCAGTTGGGTGGCCGGATTGCTACGGGTGTCTTCCAGATAATACGCCGGCGCCTGATAGGCATTATCCTCGTCATCGTCCATCGGACCATCGAACGCCGTGTCATGGGAGGCCAGCCGGCCTTCCATTTCCCGGACGACCCTGGGCGCGACACCCAGATCTTCCGCCACTGCGTTCAGCTCATCGTGACTGAGCCAGGCCAGCTTTTTCTTCTGGCTGCGCAGATTGAAGAACAGCTTGCGCTGGGCCTTGGTGGTGGCCACTTTCACAATACGCCAGTTACGCAGGATGAACTCGTGAATCTCGGCCTTGATCCAGTGCACGGCAAAGGACACCAGTCGAACCCCGTACTCAGGGTTAAAGCGCTTGACTGCCTTCATCAGGCCAACGTTGCCTTCCTGGATCAGGTCTGCCTGTGACAGGCCGTAACCGGAATAGCTCCGGGCAATGTGGATCACGAAACGCAGGTGTGACATGACCAGGTAACGGGCTGCGTCCACGTCGCCTTCATAATGGAGCCGCTCGGCCAGTTTCCGTTCTTCCTCCGCGGTGAGCACCGGAATGCGACTCGCAGCCTGAATGTACGACTCGAGATTTGCGCCCGGAACCAGTCTGTCAACCAGCTGTAAACTCGTACCCATGCTTTAACCTCCGAACCCGACGGTCCTTAAATATACCAATTACGCGTAAGGCCGCCAAGAACCTCAAAAGTTCCCAAACTTCCCAGTAAAACCTTATGAATCAGCTATCTGGAAAATTCACCGTGACTTTGTGGTTGTCAACAGTACCTCAGCGGATGCTGTTTCCACAATACGGTTTTCCCGTTATCCGGATCATTAGCCTCCGGCAATATCGCCCGGCTCCATGTCATCCAGATGACGCTTCACCGCGACCCAGGCGCCAAGCCAGCCTAGCAGCATCGCTACAATAATCAACGCCAGCGCACCATCAAAGTTCAGACCGTTGAGCGAGAAATCACTGCGGTACAGGCCTGCCAGCCGCTCTATGGGCCCGCTGAGCCACCATAAGGAGAGCTGCAACAATATCAGTGCCACTACCCCACCACCCAGACCGAACCAGGCGCCGGTATAGAGAAAGGGCCTGCGAACGAAGCTGTCGGTGCCGCCCACCAGTTTGGCAACGAGAATTTCATCCCGCCGGCTCTCGATCGACAGTCGCACAGTATTGCCGATCACCAGCACCACCGCAGTCGCCAGCACGACAGCCAGCGCCCAGACGGCCCGGGCCAACAGATCGGTCATGGCGTTCAGGCGCTGCAACCAGCCCAGGTCCACCTGAACCCGATCGACGCCCTCCATCCCCTCCATAAACCGGACCAGAGCTTCTACACCTTCCGCAGAACGGGCACCCTCCTCGGGCGTCACCAACAGGGTGTGCGGCAAGGGATTTTCTTGCAGGTAATCCAGGGCATCTTCAAGCCCGGACGATGCCCGGAACTCCTTCAGCGCCTGGTCGCGATCCACCAGGTCGACACGGGCGATCCGTCCATCTGCGGCCATCTCATCACGGAGCTCGCGGGCCTGTTCCAGGGGCACCTCCAGGTCGATATAGGCGGTCACCCGCGCACTGCTCTCCCAGCCAGCACTCACACCCTGAAGACTGGTCAGCAATAATAGCAGCGCGACCGGCAGCGCCAGCGCTACCCCCATCACTGTCCAGGTCATCAGACTGGCAACCGGGGTGCGCCCCAGACGCCGGGCGCTGTCCCGGGCCACCTTGCGGTGGTGGGTCAGGTAGCTTCCCACCTGCTCGCGCCATGCCGGGCGTGCCCTGTTTGCGCCACGGGCCTGCTCCGGCTTTCGTCGTAGTCGGGGGTCAGCGGTCACTCACACCCCCCCGCCACTGGTGCGCCACCCGCTGTCAGGCGACCGTGGTCAAGCGTCAGGGTCCGCCGCTCCATTTTGTTGATCAGGGCAATGTCGTGGGTCGCGATCAGTACGGTAACACCCACCTGGCTGAACTGACCAAAGAGGTTCATGATATCGGCAGACAACGCCGGATCAAGGTTACCGGTCGGCTCATCCGCCAGCAGGACCGGGGGTTTGTTCACCACAGCCCGGGCAATACCCACCCGCTGTTGCTCACCACCGGAAAGCTGCATCGGGTTCATCTTTTCCTTGTCCAGCAACCCCACCTTGTCCAGGGCGGCCCGAACCCGGCGCCCGGTATCCCTGGGGGATGCCCCCATGACTTCCAGAGGCATGGCCACATTATCAAAGACTGTACGGTCGAAAAGCAGCTGGTGGTTCTGAAATACCACTCCGATGTGGCGGCGAACGTAGGGTATCTGGCGGCGCGGCAAGCGGTTAAGTAGCTGCCCGCCAACGATAACCTCGCCGGCACTGGGGCGCTCCATCACCATGATGAGTTTCAGCAGGGTACTTTTACCGGCACCGGAGTGGCCGGTAAGAAACGCCAGCTCACCGCGCTCCAAGCCAAAATTGACCTGGCGCAGGGCGGTGTGATCGCTGTCGTATCGCTTGGTGACCTGACAAAACTCAATCATGGGCGGCTACCGCTGGGCTTAACTCCAGGCTATTCGTCAAACAGGGCACCCACAAAGGTCTCGGCATCGAAACTGCGCAGATCATCCACCTGCTCACCAACACCGATAAAGCGGATGGGCAACTGCAACTGGCGGGCAATGGCAAACACGATACCGCCCTTGGCGGTGCCGTCCAGTTTCGTTAAGGTAATGCCGCTCACGCCGACCGCCCGCTGGAACACCTGGGCCTGGCTCAGGGCATTCTGGCCGGTGCCTGCATCCAGCACCAGCATCACCTCATGGGGCGCGGATTCGTCCAGCTTTTTCATCACCCGGACAACTTTCTCAAGCTCGTTCATGAGGTTGTCCTTGTTCTGCAATCGCCCTGCGGTATCCGCAATCACCACGTCCACGCCCCGAGACTTGGCAGACTGGATCGCATCAAAGATGACCGATGCACTGTCAGCGCCGGTATGTTGCGCCACCACCGGTACGTTGTTGCGCTCACCCCAGACCTGCAACTGCTCGACCGCCGCGGCACGGAAGGTATCGCCAGCGGCCAGCATCACCGATTTGCCTTCGTTCTGAAATTTCTTGGTGAGCTTGCCGATGGTGGTGGTCTTACCCACGCCGTTTACACCCACCATGAGAATGACGTAGGGGTTCCTGGCGGAGTCAATCTGCAGCGGCTTGGTCACGTCTTTCAGCAAACCATGCAGTTCATCCCTCAATGCCTTGCGCAGGGCTTCCCCATCCTTGAGCTGATTGCGCTCAAGCTTGTCGGTGAGCGAGTCAATGATTTCAGAGGTAGCGGTAACACCAACGTCTGCCATCAGCAGCGTGGTTTCGATTTCCTCCAGCAGGTCTTCGTCAATTTTTTTGCTCAGCGAGAACAGGTCCGACAGCCCGCCGGCCAGGCTCGCCCGGGTCTTGCCCAACCCCTTCCGGATACGCTCGAAAACGCGGGCCTGAGGCTCGGGTTCCGGTTCCGGCTCAACAGCGGCAGGCGGTTCGCTCTCGCCCTTGTCCGGCTCCGGTGCCGGCCCTTTGGCAACCTCCGGCTTGCGCTGTGGCACCGGTTTCGGGCGCGGTGCCCGGCTACGGTTACCAGCGATATCAAGGACAAATACGAGCACAAGAAGGGCCAGAAGGCCGATTGAAATCCACTCTGCCGTCATAAAGTCAATCCATCAGTCTGAATGGGCGGGACAATCAAAGCCGACATTCTAGCAGACTGTCCCGTTGAAGTGAGGGCCGCCCCGATTATCGCGCCGGTCCCGGTTTCCGGTAAGATGCGCGCTTGTACCCCAATGCAAACACGCACCCGTGGAGCCGCGAACATGGCGCGCAGAAAAACCGCAAGCCAGAGCCCTTCAAAAAGAAACCCGCCCAATCGCGGCCCGGCGTCGGCACGCAAAGACGGTGGCACCGGTGAACTGCGGATCATAGGTGGCGACTGGCGCAGCCGGAAACTGCGCTTTCCGGATGCCGGTGGCGTTCGGCCCACGCCCGCCCGCACCCGGGAGACCCTCTTCAGCTGGCTTGCCTTTCAAATTGTCGGCAGTGACTGCCTGGATCTGTTTGCCGGATCTGGCGCACTGGGGCTGGAGGCACTTTCCCGGGGCGCTGCCACGGCTACCCTCGTGGACCACACCCCGGCATTGGCCACAGCCTTGAGAGACAATCTCAGACTGCTTAAATCCAGCGGCGGTGAAGTGGTCTGTACCGAGGTTGAAAGCTACCTGAAACAGAGAAACCGCCCACCGTTTGACATTGTGTTCATGGATCCACCTTTCCGCCAGGGCTGGCTGGAAAGGCTGTTCCCGCTCCTTGCCCAACAGGAATGGATCAGGCCCGGGAGCTGGATTTACGTGGAACACGAAAGCGAGATCCCAACCCCTGCCGCACCAGGCACCTGGCAGTTGCATCGCCAGAAAAGCGCTGGCCAGGTGACCTATTCCCTGTTTCGGGTAAAAGATGGGGTCAGATGAAAATGGGGTCAGATGAAATTTTCATCTGACCCCATTTTCATCTGACCCCGCGTTCGGCTTTGCGGCACTCAGCCCGAGGGCCGCAGAGAATAGGCCCTGAGGTGTCCGGCAAACTCTTCCAGGTAGCGAATGCCACTGGCTTCCGCTTCCCGACACCACTCCATCAGAGCGTTGAGTTTGTCCTGGGGCCTGAGACCACGCTGACGCCAGAGAGACTGCAACTCATGACTTTTCTCATAGATCTGGCGCAGCACCGGATTTCGCTCCAATGCGGACTCCAGGGTCTCCTTTTCTGTCGGCTGAATCTGTGTGACTTCACGCGACAGCAGCCGTTTGAGCTTCCGATACCTGGGACGAACTTCATCGTCCATAAGCACCTTCTGCTGGCGCAGCACGGGCTCCATCACCCGCTTGCGGTACTGGCGCATGATATCAAACCGGTTATTGGCAATAGCCTGAACGGTTTCCACGTCAACATTCATCTTGCCGGGCACACGATGGGCAATCGGGCGGAACCCTTTCGGCTTCGCCAGTCCGAACAACTGGAACAGCCGGATGTAACCCCAGCCGATATCCACCTCGAACCAGCGACGGGACAGCTTGGAGGAATTCGGGTAGGTGTGGTGGTTGTTATGCAGCTCTTCGCCGCCAATCAAAAGGCCCAGCGGGCTGATGTTGCGGGCGTTATCGGCACATTCATAGTTGCGGTAACCCATCCAGTGGCCGATACCGTTCACCACGCCAGCGGCCCATACCGGGATCCACATCATTTGCACCGCCCAGATCCAGATGCCATGAACACCGAACAGCGCCAGATTGGTGACCGCCATCAGGGTGATGCCCAGCACCCGGTACCGGCTGTAGACATTGCGCTCCACCCAGTCTTCCGGGGTACGCTGGCCGTATCTCTCAAGGGTCTCTGCCGTTGCCGATTCGGCATAAAGCTCGGCGCCCTGGAACAGAACCTTGCGGATACCCAACACCACCGGGCTGTGAGGGTCTTCCTCGGTTTCGCATTTGGCGTGGTGCTTGCGGTGAATAGCGGTCCACTCCTTGGTATTCTGGGCGGTGGTCAGCCACAACCAGAATCGGAAAAAGTGTTTCAGGGCCGGATGCAGATCCAGCGAATTATGCGCCGAATGGCGATGCAGGTAGAGCGTTACGCTGACAATCGTGATGTGGGTCATCCCGAGCGTAACCAGAATGAGCTGCACCACCGACAGGTCAAAAAGACCATTAAACCACATAGCAAATCCTCAAAATCCTAAACTTTGGCGTAGGGCCAACCCGGACACTTTAGCGTACAGCTGTAAGCCACAACAACCGCATTTGGCTGCGAAATTGTTACTGATTACACTTATTCCTTTTCCTGCGGAGGCTCCCCTTTGCCCGAACTGCCTGAAGTCGAAACCACCCGCCGCGGTATTGCGCCCTATTGCGAAGGCCAGGCCATTGCAGGTGTTACGGTGCGAAACGGTGGCCTGCGATGGCCTGTACCGGCGGATCTGGGCGAAAGGCTCAGGGGACAGGTGATAAGAAGTATAGGCCGGCGTGCGAAATATTTGTTCCTCAATGTGGACCAGGGAACGGTGATTGTTCACCTGGGCATGTCCGGCAGCCTCCGGATCATTACCGATGACACACCACCCATGGCCCATGACCATATTGACCTGGCACTGCAATCCGGTGTCGTCCTGCGGTTCAACGATCCCCGGCGCTTTGGCTGCTGGCTCTGGGCTGACTCCGTCACAGATCACCCGCTGATCAGCCACCTTGGGCCTGAACCTCTGGCGCCGGAATTCAACGGTGCGATGCTTTTCCAGCGTTCCCGAGGCAAGAACGCCCCGGCAAAGTCTTTTATCATGGACAATCACGTGGTGGTGGGTGTTGGCAACATCTACGCCAATGAAGCCCTGTTCAAATCGGGCATACACCCCCGGCGCAAGGCGGGTCGCATCAGCCTGGACCGCTATCACCGGCTGGCTGAGGCCATTCGGGAGACCCTCAGCGCAGCCATCCTGATGGGCGGCACCACCCTGAGAGATTTCGTCAACAGCGACGGCAAACCCGGCTACTTCGCCCAGTCCCTTCTGGTGTATGGCCGTGGCGGAGAAAACTGCAAGGAATGCGAAACCCCGCTGAAAGAAATTCGCATGAACAGCCGTGCCACGGTTTACTGCCCCCGCTGCCAACGCTGAACACTAACGAAAATGCACATTCCGCAACGGAAAATCGTTTGAAAATACGCAAATATGATTCATAGTTAACAGAGGATTAACGCCCACGGTTTACAATGGAACTGTATCCTCTCGATGCGATTCCGGTGCCATTTTCTTTGGAGACAGCACCTATAAAAGGGCCAAAAAAGCTCAGGAGACAGTACGATGACCCGCAAGATTTCCCGCACCCTGGTGGCCACTGTGGCGGCCTGCCTGTTGGCATTTTCATCCCTCGGATACGCTCAGGCTGTGGATGAATCCCCGTCAGCGTTGGCAATGGCCAGCGACGCCGTTTTTATTCGACCGGCCCTGCTGGCAACCACCATCGTTGGCAGCGCCGTATACCTCGTGTCACTGCCGTTCTCCCTGTTGGGCGGTAACGCGGATGAAGCCGGTGAAGTGCTGGTAATGGGCCCGGCGCGCGCCACTTTTGTACGCTGTCTCGGCTGCACCCGCACCGGCCGCAAGCCGGAAACGATTGAACCGGCCAACAACTGATTCCAGACCCGGCGGGGCAGCCTCCGTACTATCACGGCTTGCCCCTGCGCAAAATCTCCGGCAGCCTGAAGGAAAATTTTCAGGCTGTTTTTGTGTATGGTTGATTGGTCTTCCCTGGAAACGGTGTTCCTTGATATGGACGGAACACTGCTGGATCTGCATTTTGATAACCACTTCTGGCTTGAGCATCTGCCGGCACGCTATGCCGAGCAACATGACCTTCATCCCCAGGATACCAGGGACTGGCTGATCCCGATGATCATGGCCGAACGCGGCTCCCTGAACTGGTATTGCACCGACTACTGGAGTGAACGGCTTTCCCTCGACATCACCAGCCTGAAAGCGGAAGTCGGGGACCGGATCGGTTACCGGCCCCACGTAACCGATTTTCTTGACGCCCTTCGGGCATCCGGCCTGCGCTCGGTCATCGTCACCAACTGTCACCCGGATCCTCTGGCCCTGAAGCTCCGGCGGACCGGTCTTGAAGCGCGGGTCGATGACATTGTTTCCAGCCACCGGCTTGGCAAACCCAAGGAAAACCCTGAATTCTGGCAGGATCTTCAGGGTCTGGCGCCTTACCGGGCCGAAACCACCCTGATGGTGGACGATAGCTTTCCGGTACTGGAGAGCGCCCGAAGTGCGGGCATTGCACAATGTCTTGCGGTGCTGGCACCAGACAGCCAGCAACAGGCCCGGACCCGGCACCGGGAGATACCCGGCATTCACCACTTTGACGAAGTCCTCCCGGCCCTGAGAAAGCGCTCACCACTGCCATCCGGCCGATGACAGGGTTATAATCGGATCGTAAGCCCATCAGGTGAGGAGATATGACGGCATCAACCCCTGACGACCAACACGTAAGACTCGACAAATGGCTCTGGGCGGCGCGCTTCTACAAGACCCGCTCCCTGGCCAAGGAAGCGATTGAGGGCGGCAAGGTTCACTACAACAGCCAGCGCTGCAAACCCGGAAGGCTGGTGGAGACCGGTGCCAAACTGACCCTGCGCCTGGGCTGGCAGGAAAAGGTCGTCGTTGTTGATGATATAAGCGACCGGCGTCGCGGCGCACCGGAAGCCCAGAAGCTTTACCACGAAGCCGAAGACAGCGTTAAAAAACGCGAGGAAATGGCCTGGCAGCGAAAAACCATGCAGGCGGCGCAGCTTCCTCCGGCCAGGCGTCCCTCCAAAAAGGACCGCCGGGATATTCAGCGCTTCCGCGAGCAAAACCGCATCTGAACCCATTCATGCACCCCCGCACGTAAGTCGGGATCATCACTGCCAAGACCGGCAGTCCGTTTCCAGGAGACACACAATGGCATCCCGCGACCAGTTCCAGCGTTTTATCTTCGAGCACAGCCAGGTGCGGGGAGCCTGGGTACAACTGGGAGAAAGCTTTCGCGAAATCGGCAGCCAGGCGCCCTACCCAGACACGGTAAGAGGCCTGATGGGCGAAGCCCTGGCTGCCAGCATTCTGATGAGCAGCACCCTGAAGTTCGAGGGCACCCTGTCGATCCAGGCCCAAGGAGAAGGGCCGCTGCGCACACTGATGGCGGAATGCAGCCATGACCGCTACATCCGGGGGCTGGCCCGCTTTGACGAGCACGCCGTCAGCGAGGACAGCTTCCACAACCTGTTAGGCGATGGCCGTATGGCCATCACCATTACTCCGAACAAGGGCAGCCGTTATCAGGGTGTGGTGCCACGGGAACAGGACACTCTCGGTGGCTGCCTGGAAGACTATTTCGACCGCTCGGAACAGATTCCCACCAGCCTGCTCCTGTTTGCCGATGAACATGCCGCTGCCGGCCTGATGCTTCAGCGCCTGCCGGGCGCTACTGACCTGCCGGGCGCCAGTGAAGAGGACGACGACCTCTGGGACAGGGTCAACCATCTCGCCCGGACAGTAGAGGCCTCCGAGCTACTGGAGCTCGACAGTGAAACGCTCCTGCACCGCCTGTTCCACGAGGAAACCGTGCGCCTGTTCGATGCCGAACCGGTCGCCTTCCGGTGCAGTTGCTCCCGGGAGCGCACCCTCGGTGCCCTGGAGGCCATTGGCAGTGGCGAGTGCTACAGCATCCTGGAGGAACAGGGCTCCATCGAGATGGACTGCCAGTTCTGTCATGCTCACTATCGCTTCGACAGAAACGATATTGATCACCTTTTCACAGGCCATACGCTACACTAACAGCTCTTCTGATTCGCCGGGAAGCCACTGATAGCAAGGCTTCCCGGGCAGAGTCGTTTTTTACCGGCGTCTCTGGCATAATAGCGCGCCTGAATTGACCCGATTGTTCAGATTTCCATCAATTTTTGGGGCGACCTGAGCAATCACTAAGACATCCCGAGGGCGAGGTCGAAGTGAGCAACACTTATAATGATCTGAGTACAGCACGACTGGTCGAGGTGGCACTGGCACGTGACGAAGGCCAGCTGGCATCCAACGGTTCACTGGTGGTAAGAACCGGTGATCGCACGGGCCGGTCCCCCATGGACCGCTACATTGTCGAAGAGCCAAGCACCTCTGACGACATCCACTGGGGTCCGATCAACCGTCCGTTTGACGCCGAAAAATTCGACGCCCTCTGGGACCGTGTTGAAGCCTACATTGCCGAAAAAGACCGTTTTGTATCCCACGTTCACGTCGGCTCCGACCCCGAGCACTACCTGCCGGTGAAAATGACCACCGAAACCGCCTGGCAGAACCTGTTCGGCCGCAACCTGTTTATCCGCCCGGACAGTTACAATCCGGCCGACAAGCAGGAATGGCAGATTCTGAACGCCGCCAACTTCGAGTGTGTGCCCGAGCGGGACGGCACCAACAGTGACGGCTGCGTCATGATCAACTTTGCCAGGCGCAAGGTTCTGCTGGCAGGCATGCACTACGCTGGCGAAATGAAGAAAGCCATGTTCTCCGTGCAGAACTTCCTGCTGCCGGAAAAAGACGTGCTGCCGATGCACTGCTCCGCCAACGTGGGCGAAGATGGCGAAACCTGCCTGTTCTTCGGCCTGTCCGGTACTGGCAAGACCACCCTGTCTGCAGACCCGCACCGTTTCCTGATCGGTGATGACGAGCATGGCTGGGGCCCGGGCACGGTATTCAATCTTGAGGGCGGCTGCTACGCCAAGTGCATCGACCTCTCCCAGAAGAACGAACCGATCATCTGGAACGCCATCCGTTTCGGCGCCATCGTCGAAAACGTGATGGTCGACCCGGAGACCCGGGAGCCGGATTATACCGACGTTTCTCTGACCGAAAACTCCCGTTGCGCCTACCCGCTGGAGCACGTCGAAAAACGCGTTATCGAAAACCGCGCCGGCGAGCCGTCTCACATTGTATTCCTGACCTGTGACATGACCGGTGTTTTGCCGCCCGTATCCATTCTTAGCCGCGAAGGTGCTGCCTACCACTTCCTGAGTGGCTATACCGCGCTGGTCGGCTCCACCGAGATGGGATCTTCCTCCAAGCTGAAGTCCACCTTCTCCACCTGCTTCGGCGCACCATTCTTCCCGCGCCCGGCCGGCGTTTACGCAGAACTGCTGATGAAGCGCATGGACGAGTTTGGCAGCAAGGTCTTCCTGGTCAATACCGGCTGGACCGGTGGTCCCTACGGGGAAGGCGAGCGTTTCAGCATCCCGACGACCCGCGCCATCATCGCCGCGATCCAGAACGGCGATCTTGACGATGTGGCAACCGAGCACCTGCCCACCCTGAATCTGGACGTTCCAAAACGCGTACCCGGCGTGGATACCAGGCTGCTGAACCCGCGCAATACCTGGGTAAGCCCGGACTACTACGACGGCAAAGCCCAGGAGCTGATCGGCCAGTTCGTGGAGAACTTCAGGAAGTTTGATGTGGCGGATGCGGTCATCGAAGCTGGCCCCAAGCTGAGCTGAGGCCAAATACTGAAAAAGGGGTCAGATGAAAAGTTCATCTGACCCCGAATTAACTCCGATCCCAAAAGCGCCCTGCCAAAGCACGGCGCTTTTTTGTCGGTGCCTTTTTGCAGTTACCCCGCGTAGAACATCAAAGGTACGAAGGCCACAAGCAACAACGAGATGCCCATGACAATCAGCGGCATGATAATGCGCTCGTGGCGCTGGTAGAAAGTCCCGGGCTCCATCTGTGCGGCCAGCACCTCGGCTTCGCCGACCACCTGCCGGGTCAGCAGGTGATTCAGGGCCACCGGTGGGCTCAGGTAACCCAGTTCAAACGCCACCAGAGTGACCATCCAGAAATGAATCGGATGAATACCGCTGGCGTAGGCAATGGTCGCAACCGTGGCGGTCACCAGGATCACGGCACCGAAGGCGTCCATGATCATGCCCAGGATCACCAGGATGACCACCATCAGCAGCATCGCCGACCAGGCACTATCAAAGGACTGCGGGAAGGTCGCCATGATATGGGAGCGCTCGATCACCCCGCCAATGCTGACTGACAGCCCCAGCAACAGGAGCAGTGCGCCGATCTCGGCCGTTGTGTCGTTGGTGGCGCCACGCAGGCTTCGCTCCAGGCCCTGATGATTAATCTCCCCAGATGCCCTGCCCCTGCGGTTTTTCAGGCTGATATGCTCATACAGCAGGATTGCCAGCATGATCACCGGCAACAGCCGGGGTGCGGAGAACTCGTCCATGCTCACGTCCAGAGCCAGCCAGTAGAACAGCGCCACGACGGCGATCACCAGGACATAGGGAATCAGCGCCTTGAGCGCCTGAGTCATGGCCGGGAAGGCTTCGGCGGAAGATGCCAGGTTGAACTGGCTCTGGCGGTTCACACTCAGGGCCACCAACGCAAACAGGGTGGCGGTCAGTACAAACACCCAAATGCCCCAGCCGAACAGCTCGTCGGTGGTCACTTCCCGGTTCAGATAGGCAATCACAACCACCAGCAGAGAGGGTCGCAAGACCACCCCCAGGGAACCGGACATGGCGGTCGCGGCCAGTGCCAGATGGCGGCGGGCGCCGGCGGCTCGCAACTCACTGTAGATCACCGCGCCAGCTGCAATCACGAAGATGCCGGAGGCACCGGTGTAGGCGGTCGGCACCGCCGCAACCAGAACGGCTACCACGGCCAGCATCTCCGGCGGCATGCGCCAGGGTCGGAAGACATTGAACACCAGGGTGGCAAGGCGGGTCTGCTTGAGCATCATACCCACCCAGACATACAGACCGACATTCAGGAACATATCGGACAGCTCCATCATCTTGCCGAGATAAATGCCGATCCCCGATGCGTGTCCAATCAAGGCGAAATAGGTACCGGATATCAGGCACATAACGGTATAGAGCGGGACGGCCAGAAGGGCCTTGTTCAGGCTGCCACCCTCCCACAGGTCATCCGGCACCCGGAACAGCCGGTACAGACTGGCCAGCGTCAGGCAGGCGAAACCAACAATCCAGAAATTGTGCAGCAACAGCTCTTGCGATGAAACCGCGGTATCCGAGCCCAGGCTGGATTGCCGGAAGATGACACTGGAACCCAGCAACATGGCGTTAGCAATGGTTTGCAGCGTATGGGATACCGTGTAGTCCAGCCGGGTCTCCATCGCACGCATAGCGATGTGATGGCGGGTCAACGTGGCGGTCACCGCACACAACATGACCAGAAGCACCAGAATAAAACGCTGGGATTCCAGACCAAAGGCGATCAGATCGGCAATGAACAGTTCCACTGCCCGGTAGGCTTTGACTCCCGGCGTCAGCTTGTCCTGGAGGTCCTGAAAGCTTCGATGGGCCTGCCGGCAGTCGGCGACAGACCGCTCGATGGCCAGGCGGATATCTGCCGGATCCTTTTCCCCGGCGCCCAGCAAGGCGGCCATGGGGTCATCGACAGGGGCATCCGCGGCCAGTTCGGCAGCCACCGCAGCCTCAATGTCCCGGTCCGGGTCACAGGTGGGCTGGACCGGATCGAAGCGCAGCTTGTAATAGCCATTCCAGAGCTGTTCGCCCCCACGCAACATCTGGTTATGGATATCACTGCTGGTGGAGAAGATGACCACCGCCAGCAACAGCACAAAGGCAGGCAGCGACGAAAACCACTCCAGCCCGCTACGGTGAAAACCGCCCTTCGACATAACTGATTACCCTGGGTATGGAATGGTTACAGCAGATCGTCCAGATCCATGGTTTCAATGTCTTCCTGCTTGTTGTCATCCCAGAAAGTACCAAGCTGGCCAAGCGGTGTACGGTGGCCTGTGTTCTCAACCCAGAGGCGGTCAGAGACTGCCACGATCATATTGGTTGCCATGGCATCCACAAACCGCCAGTCCTCGCTGGCTGGCGTCCTCTCCAGAGACTCGGCATGGTCCCGGATCACCTCGCGGACCATGGCCTCATCACCCCTGTTCAGGGCTGCGATGGCATGAAATACATGGGCCAGTCGAACACCGGCTTCTTCCCCCTGGGCATCCGCAATTTCCAGTCGCTCGAAGGCATCTTCGCCTTCGGGCTGGGCGCCGGGGATCATGGCCCATACGGTTGCCCGCAAAGCCATGGGTGCGCCCCACCACTTGTCATTTTCCAGGCAGCTTGTGGCCCGGGCGGCAATTGAACCGATGTTGGCCGGAACACCAATGGACGAGGTGGACTGAATCTGGGCGTTGAGGGCCTGAAGACCGGATAGCAGGCCGGCCATGTAGATAAACTCGTCCATGTCGTCGTCAAAGTCAGGGCATTCACCATCAGCGGGGTTCCCGTATTGGGCGTTGTGGTGCTGCCATGCCTTGTAATAGCGCCGCGCAGCGACGGTATGGGCCCGCTTCTGACGGATCATCGCATCTTCCGCGGCATTCCCGTTCATGGCGTGCATGGCGGCAAGGGCCTCCAGCTCATACTCCCGCGCCTGTTCATCGGCACAGCCGCCAGCAGAGAGATAGAGCATAACCGCCAGTTGATCCGGCTCACGGGTCACCCGGCCGAAAGACATCAGCAACGGCGCTGTCGCCTCGCTCATGGCGCAACCCATGGCCAGATCATCGCTCTCCATGAGAAAGGGTACGGTGTGATCACGGGAGAAGCCTTGCATGACATCCCCGGTGGTCTTGTACATCATGTGATTGACCGCGCCGCAGCCGCTCAGGATCGCACTGGCTGTGCCGGCTGCCACCAGGTTACGGAAACGGCGTGCCGTAAAAAGCGCCTTGCGGGATGTATTCCGGAAATGGCTCATACTTTCTTCACCTTTTGCGTTTTTGTTCTGATGCACTCTTATGCCAACCAAACGGCCAGACACCCGCTAGCGCGCAGGTTTGTTACAGACTGTAACAAGGCACGCATTATGGCGTACGAGATCCTGTTTTTATGCGACCGATGCCGCAAATGACGCCAAATTACACACTCCTCCACCGCCCGATCATTTGCACAACAGGCCGCGAGCCACTATAGAAGATTGGAGCAACCCGAGTCGGTGTGATTCCGGCCAGTACCAGACTGAAAAGCAGAACTGCAAAAAAGGAGTATCCGATGCGCAAACCTGAACTCGCCGCGGCCATTGCCGACCGCACGGGCCTGACCCGAGACAAGGCCGGTGAAGTGATCACAGCGTTTACCGACCAGGTCTCAGCCGCCGCTTCCCGGGGCGAAGACACCACCCTGACCGGCTTTGGCACGTTCAATATCCGTAGCCGCGAGGCGCGGGAAGGGCGAAACCCGCAAACCGGCGAGACCATTCGCATCCCCGCCAGCAAAACGGTCGGATTCAAGGCCGGAAAAGCACTGAAAGACGAGATTCGATAAGCAGTCAGGGGCCCGCCAACGCGGGCCTGTCTACCTGCCGACCAAATCTCAGGTTCCGGCGACGGACGCGCACTCGGAACGGGTGGCATCAACCCGGCAGCGGATCGCTTTCATCAGCTTGATGGCGCGCTCGTCGTAAACACCATCCTCCAGCAACGACAGGCGCACCTTGCGCAGCATCTTGTCGTACTCTGCGGTGTCTTGCTGTGGCAGCGTCATCCAGATATCCTCAGGGATCTCCGCTTCTGCCTGGGCGATGATTTCGTAAGCCTCATCAATGCGCTTGATGACCTGATCGCGCACCATCTGGCCAGCCGAATCCGGGAACCGGTCACGGTGGATGATTACCTGGAAGTTCATGTAGCCCAAGGCGTACCTGACCACCGCACCGTTTGGCTGAACGCCCTTGTAAAGCTCCAGGGGGGTGTAGGCGACCGCCGGTGCATAGGCCAGATCGACGCTGCCATTATTGAACTTGCCGGCAAAGTTGGCGGAATTGGAACCCACCACCGACGCGCCGACATGGCGAACCATCCGAACGGCGGCCTGATCATAATCCAGGGTAGCGATCCGCTTGCCCTGCAGCTTCTCGACCGAATCGATACTGCGGTCACGGGTGTGCAGGTAAATAGCGCCGCCCGGAAACACACCGGCCACCTCGTAGGGGCCGTCGATCAGGAACGGCCGGGCCTTGGGCTGGCTCAGGGTGTTATACAGCAGCCGCATTTCCTCTTCACCGGGCACGGCGCCCATGGCCTCCAGGCTTCCGGTAAACTTGTTGAACTCACGGGCGCGGGTGCCGGTCAGCAGGACGGCATCACACTGCCCCGCCTTGAAGTCCTCGGCGGCAACCTTCTCATCGGTGTAGGCCCGGAGATCCAGCTTGATGCCACTTTGCAGGGCCGCCGGCTGGAAGGTTTTGATGATGGCGAACAGCGGGCCATTGGCGCCGACCGGGTCGAACACGCAGAAACTGCGTTCAAGGATTTCACTCTGAGCCTGGGCATGACCCAGGGACGGAAATACCAGAAAGGCATAGAGGGCAGCCGCCATGGCTACCCTGTGGGCAAGATTTGCTGATGTCACGGGATGACTCCTGATTTTTATTGTCGGGCACCGGCGGCCAGGCCGAACGTTCCTTGGTCGGCCATGGGCCGACAGCCACAAGAATACGTTGGCACAGGTGCCTGCCATCAAGGCTTTTCAGCAAGAAGGGGAGATTCTGTGATGGTGTCGACAGAGGTACCGTAACCTCTGCCGCACTTTAAGCCGGCGAGCGCGGATCAGGCCGCCGGCTGTTGCCAGGCTTTTCGGCCCTCGGCGAGAGTGAGCCGGACCACGCCCGGCAATTTCCGGTCGGTCACCGGTGCATGGCGACCGGCCGAGACGAGGGTCTGAGCCCCCGGCACCCAGAAGGCTTGCCGATCAAACAGACACAGATCGGCAGGCTCACCCTCCGCAAGACGGGCCGTTCGTCCAAGCACCGAGGCCGGGCCGGTAGTCAGCGCCCGGATCAGGTCCGTCAAAGCCAGCTCGTTCATTTCCACCAGTTCCAGCCCCAGCGACAAAACACTCTCGATGCTGGACAGCCCGTGCTCGGTGGCCGCCATGGGCGCCTGTTTGGCAGCCGTGTCATGGGGCTGATGCTGGCTTACGATGGCGTCGATCACGCCCTCACGGACACCGGCGGTCAGAGCCTGTCGGTCACTCTCACCCCGCAACGGAGGCCGCACGTGGAACCGGCTGTCGAATCCTGCCAGGGCGTCTTCGGTGAACACCAGTTGGTGCATGGCCACGTCCGCCGTTACGGCAATGCCCCGGCGGCGGGCATCCGCGAGCATCTCGACACTGCGGGCACAGGACAACTGGCTCAGGTGCAACCGCACACCGGTTTCCTCTGCCAGCAACAGCATTTCCATCACCGCCGCTGTTTCCGCCACTTCCGGAATACCAAGCAAGCCCAGACGGGAGGTTACCAGGCCGTCGTGGGCATAGCCGTCCGCCGCCAGAGCCTGGTTCTCGGGGCTGAACATCACCGTCAGACCGAAGGTCTGGGCGTAGGCCATGCACCGGCGCAATATCCGGGCATTGCGTACACCCCGGGAGCCATTACCCACCGCCACGCAACCGGCAGCGGCCAGCCCGGCCATGTCGCTGAGCAGATCGCCTTCAAGGCCCCGGGTAATCGCACCTACGGGCAGTACCCGGATAGGCGAGCGGCTGGCGGCACCGTCACGAATCAAGTGGGTAACCGCACTGGAATCGTTCACCGGGGAAGTTTCCGGAGAAGCACAGACGGTGGTAAAGCCACCGTGGGCCGCTGCCCGGGTTTCCGAGGCAATATTGCCTTTCTGGCCATTGCCCGGTTCACGGAGGTTGCAGCAAAGATCAACAAAACCCGGGGCAATCACACAGCCTTCAGCGCTGATGGTTTCGTCCGCCCGCGCCCTGGTGGCCGCCTCACCCATGGCGGCGATCCGGCCATCCCGAATCAGCAAGGCGATGTTTTCAGACTCATTTCCTTCGCCATCGTGCAGACGTCCGCCAGTGATTTTCAGGCTGTTGCCGGTGGATGTTTCAACACTGCTCATGTCTGCCCCCTACCACTCAGTTTCTGCTGCCGCTCGGCCACCTGGCCACCCATGGCCATGGACATGACCGCCATCCGGATGGCGATACCGTTGGTCACCTGATTGAGAATCACGGATTGCGGGCCATCCGCCACCGCGGATTCAATTTCGACGCCCCGGTTGATCGGGCCCGGGTGCATCACAATACACTCCGGATGAGCCAGCGCCAGCTTTTCCTGGTTCAGGCCATAGAGCCGATAAAACTCACGCTCGCTCGGCAGCAGGGCGCCTTCCATCCGTTCTTTCTGGAGACGCAACATGATCACCACATCCAGATCCTTCATGCCTCGGGTCATATCGTACTCAACGGTACACCCCAGACTTTCCACCTCCCTGGGCAGCAAGGTCCCCGGGGCAATCACCCGAACCTCTTCCGCCCCAAGCACATTCAGGGCACGAATCTGGGAGCGGGCCACCCGGGAATGAAGCACGTCACCCACAATGGCCACCTTCAGGCCATCAAAACGCCCCTTGTGCTGGCGAATGGTGAGCATGTCGAGCATGGCCTGGGTCGGATGCGCGTGGCGGCCATCACCGGCGTTAATAATGGCCACGCCCGGGGTGACGCTTTCGGCAATAAAGTGCGGTGCGCCACTCTGGGAATGCCGCACCACGAACATGTCGCTGGCCATGGCCTCCAGGTTCAGAAGCGTGTCGGACAGGGATTCGCCCTTGGAGGTAGCCGAGGTGCTGATATCAAGGTTAAGCACATCGGCAGACAGACGCTTGGCGGCCAGCTCAAAGGTGCTGCGGGTCCGGGTGCTGGATTCGAAGAACAGGTTCACCACAGTCCGGCCGCGCAGCAGGGGCACTTTCTTGATGGTGCGTTCGCCGACTTCAATAAACGAATCGGCGGTATCGAGAATGTCGGTCAGCAAGGCGCAGTCAAGGCCATCGAGCGTGAGAAAGTGCCGCAACTGACCATCCCGGGTCAGTTGCAAGGGGTGCGGGGAAGCGTCGTTTGCGGTCATGGGTCGCCTGTTATCTGTATTCGGAGGTTTACTGTCCGGCTTCCTGGAACTCGATGCGAAGCGGGTCGGGGCCACGGAGCTTGACGCGCTGATGGGAATCCAGTGCCATTGTCCTGCCAGTCACGTCCGGTTGGATCGGCAGTTCCCGGGCTCCTAGGTCGATCAGGGTGGCCAGTATGATACTGGCTGGACGGCCATAATCGAAAATTTCATTCATTGCCGCGCGAATGGTGCGACCACTCATGATGACATCGTCAATCAGGATGATGTCCCGTCCTTCGGTATCAAAGGGCAGACTGGAAGGCTTAACCCTGGGGTTAAGCCCGATGCGGCTGAAATCATCACGATAAAAGGAGATATCCAGTTCCCCGAACGGCTCCTCGATACCAAGACGCTTGCGAAGCACATCGGCCAGCCAGACCCCACCGGTACGAATACCAATGAGCACCGGGGATTCAGCGCCCCGTTGCTCAAGAACCTGGCGCAATCCGGTTTCCATTTGATCCAGTAACTGGTCGATATCAAGCAATGCGGTCATTCATGCCTCACTGTTATTAAAAGCCGGTGGCTATCCACACAATCATTCACCGGCAAGGTCGCCCTGCAGGCCAAACCAGGTTTCCAGAATCAGAACCGCCGCCCGGTCATCCACCCCATGGCGGCCAAAGTCGCGACTGCCACCGGCTGCCATTACATCGCCCTTGGCCTCAAAACTGGTCAGGCGCTCGTCCACCATTTCAACCGGCACATGGTAACGGCCGTGGAGGCGCTTGCCGAACTTGCGAGCCCGGGCACACATGTCGTTCTCGGTGTCGTCCATATTCAGCGGCAGACCAACCACCACCAGATCCGGACGCCACTCCTGCAGCAGCATTTCAATCCTTTGCCAGTCCGGAATGCCGTCCCGGGCGGCTATCAGCGCCACGGGCTGGCCGGTTCCCAGCATTTCCTGACCGCTGGCAACCCCGATCCGGCGGGTCCCGAAATCAAACGCCATCACGCGCCGGTTACCGGTCTCAGGCATGGCCAACCGATTCACTGAGCTGGTTAAGATCAATGCCAATGACTTCAAGCACGGCCCTGTAACGATCTGCCCAGGGAGTCCGGAACAGGATATCCGTGGTAGCTGGACACGTGAGCCAGGCGTTGCTGCCCAGCTCGTCCTCCAGCTGGCCCTCGCCCCAGCCCGAGTACCCGAGCGCCACCAGGTATTCCTCCGGCCCTTCCCCGCGGCCAATGCCTGCCAGGACATCACGGGACGTGGTCAGCAAAACGTCTTCGGTCACCTTTGCAGTGCCCTGCCAGTTGGTCCCGGGAGGATGCAGGACAAAGCCCCGCTCCGGCTGCACCGGGCCACCACTGAATACCGGTAAGTCCAGCTCACCTCCAGGCAGGTCCAACTGCTCCAGAATCTCACCCAGATGGATATCCAACGGGTGATTGATCATCAATCCCAGGGCACCATCATCGGAATGCTCACAGAGATAGATGACGCCGCCATGGAAACGCGGGTCGGCCAGGTAAGGCGAAGCCACCAGAAAGTGGTGCCGCAGGCTGTGGGGAGAATGTTTTGACGCTGTCATCCGGATGTCAGCCCCCGACGCTGGAACGACCAGGTACGTATGATTTCAAGTTCGTCCACCTCTTGCCGCATTTCCTCGGGGAAGGGGGCAAAAGGTGCGGACATTCTGACAATCCGGATGGCGGCATCGTCCAGGACGGTGCTGCCGGAGGACTGCAGAATCGCCACTTCTTTGAGGGTGCCGTCTTTCTTCAGGGACACCAGCATCCTTAGTGTGCCATAGATTCCGGCACGACGCGCCTCGGTGGGGTAGTTGATATTGCCAACCCGGGTCACCTTGGTCACCCAATTCTGTACGTACCAGGCGTTGGTGGATTTGAGTGTGGAGGCTGCGGTTACGCGCATCACCCTCGGCTTCCGGGCGTAGGCCCTTTGCTGGGCGTCGAAGCGGGCCTCCAGGCTGGCGATCTCAAGACTGCGCTCCATCAGGCTCTTTTTCTTGCGCACCGGCAGTGGCTCTTCTTCCGGTGTCGCCCGCTCCTCCGGCTGCCGCACTTTCTGACTGGACCGGCTTTCGGTCTGCACCACCGTTTTTTCCCGGCGCGGCTGCGGCTCGGTCTGTGCCGGTGGCTCCGGCCGGACCCGCGCCACTTCCGGCTGGCTGGCATCGGCCGGCTGGGGCGTGGTCATTTCCCGGACCTCTTCTTCAGTACCACTGCCCTGCTGGCTGACCTGGGCCAGAAAGTCCGCTTTCTCCGGTGCTTTCCCGTCATCAGACCGGGCGAGGGTAATCTCCATGGCCTGAGCGGACGACCGGGGCGGTTCAGGCGCAAAGCTGACCCCCAGTACAACAATGGCGTGCACCGCCAATGCCATAAAAAGGGTGAAGGAAAACCGGTCAAAGTCGCTTACCTGAGCTGCCATTGCTGATCTTGGTCCCGTCGTTAAACCTGCCCCGCCCGTGTTGCCGGGTTACGCCTGTCCCAGACGCTTTGCAATGGCGTCCATCAGCATGCCCCCAATATCGATCCCGAAGGCCGTATCAAGCTCCCGGATGCAGGTCGGGCTGGTAACGTTGATCTCGGTAAGATAATCACCGATCACGTCCAGCCCTACAAAAATCAGGCCTTTCTCCCGGATCACCGGCGCCACACGATCACAGATTTCACGGTCCCTGGGGGTCAGCTCACGGCCCTCGCCCCGCCCGCCAGCGGCCAGGTTGCCGCGATTCTCTCCCTGGGATGGAATTCGCGCAAGGGCATAGGGCACCGGCTCACCGTCAATCAGCAGAATGCGCTTGTCGCCCTCACTGATTTCCGGGATGTATTTCTGGGCCATGGCCTGATGGCTGCCATAGTTGGTCAGGGTTTCAATGATTACCCCGAGATTAAAGTCATTTTCCCGGATACGGAAGATGGAGTGACCACCCATGCCATCCACCGGCTTCATGATGACATCGCCGTGCTCGGCATAGAACTTCCGGAAACGGGCCGCCGACCGGCTGACCAACAGCGGTGGTGTCAGATCCTCGAACTGGGTGGCAAACAGCTTTTCATTGCAATCGCGCAGTGTCGAAGCAGGATTGACCACCAGCGCGCCCTGTTGCTCGGCCGACTCCAGAATATAGGTGGCCATCAGGAACTCCCGGTCCACCGGAGGGTCCTTGCGCATCAGGATCACATCCAGATCGCCCAGAGCCCGGTCCTGGCCCGGGCCGAAGCTGTACCAGTTCTCGGGATCCATGTGCACGGTCAGATCCCGGGTGCGGGCCATGGCCCTGCCGCCATCCAGATACAGGTCCGGCAACTCCATGTACTCGATCTGCCAGCCCCGTTTCTGGGCGGCCAGCAACATGGCCAGTGAACTGTCTTTCCGGAAGTGGATATCTTCAATCGGATCCATCACGATCCCGAGGCGGACGGTCATAGGCTCTCTTGCGCTCCTGAAGGTTAAAAACACGAACCGGTCTGCAGAGTGCACCGGGCAAACAGTGCTATGCTGTGAAACCAGATGGTATTGTACCCGAGCTGCGAATGCATCCGGAGAAATCCTCAGTCAGTTACGTGACGTTGCGGGCAGAAGTACATTTGGACACAAACTAATACTTTTTATCCGGCCATTGATAATCTATAAATGAGCGGGGTTTATAGAAGAACCCCGGGGTTTGTGTTAAAAACTCCGTTCTAAAATAATGACAGTCGCTGAGCGCAAGGCAGTTGGACAATGGATGACAACTTCGAGAACTTGAAGATCATGGTGATCGACGACAGCAAAACCATACGTCGCACCGCGGAAACCCTTCTGAAAAAGGTCGGCTGCGAGGTCATCACCGCAACGGACGGCTTTGACGCTCTCGCCAAGATTGCCGATTCCCAGCCGGACATCATTTTTGTCGATATCATGATGCCCCGCCTGGACGGCTATCAGACCTGCGCACTCATCAAGAACAATTCCTCCTTCAAAAAGACGCCGGTTATCATGCTCTCCAGCAAGGACGGGCTGTTCGACAAAGCCAAAGGCCGGATCGTCGGCTCGGACCAGTACCTGACCAAACCGTTCAGCAAGGATGAGCTTCTTAATACCATCCGCCAGTACGTTCCGCAGGCGGAACAGTAAACCTGCTGACCCCAAGAACCATCGAGGAAACCATGGCCCGCATTCTGATTGTTGACGATTCCCCTACCGAGGTTAAGAAAATTTCCACCATTCTGGAAAAGCACAAGCACGAAGTCCTGACGGCCGATAATGGCGCGGACGGCGTTGCCAAGGCCCGTGCCGAAACCCCGGATCTGGTTCTGATGGACGTGGTTATGCCGGGTCTGAACGGCTTCCAGGCAACCCGTCAACTGACCCGCGCGCCGGAGACCGCATCCATCCCCGTGGTTATCGTGACCACCAAGGATCAGGAAACTGATCGTGTATGGGGCACGCGCCAGGGCGCCAAGGGTTATCTGGTCAAACCGGTTAACGAAGACGATCTGATCAAAACAATCAACAGTCTGATTGCCTGATCCCCAACCGTGGAGTATGCATGTCCGCCCAGGCCGCCCCTTTTGCCGTTCTGACGGATATCGCCCAACGCAGCCGGTCCCTGGCCGCCGGTCTGCCGGAGCAGCAGGAAGCCGTTGAACTGTGGAACGGCATTGGTTTCGTTCTTGCGGGTGAACGCTACGTTGCCCCAATGGGCGAAGTCACTGAAATCCTGCACGTCCCCCGGTTCACCCACATTCCCGGGGTTCGCCCGTTTCTGCTCGGAGCTGCCAATGTTCGTGGCCGACTCCTGCCTCTTGTCGATCTCGCCGGCTTTTTTGATATCCCCCGCTCGTCCCGAAGCCAGCGTGAGCGCCGGGTACTGGTGGTTGAACAGGGGGACATTTTCAGCGGGCTCGTGGTCGACAGCGTACTGGGCATGCAGTACTTCGCAACAGACAGTTTCAAGGATGCGCCCGAAGGCGTACCTGAAAACGTTCGGCCGTTTGTCTCAGGCGGTTACGAGCGCAACGAAGAAGTCTGGAAAGTGTTTTCGGCCGTCGACCTGCTCGAAGACGAACGCTTCCTGGACGTCGCACAGTGGTAAGGGTGGTGACAATGGCAGGAACATCACCCTGACCGCCTGAAACCCGATAAAACAAACTTGCCAATTTCTTGAAGAGGCCGGGAGCCAGAAAATGAAGAACAGAGCCGGAAGACTCGGTATGGGACAGGGAGGCAACAAGCTGGTTGCCGGCCTGATCGCCGCACTGATCGCACTCACCGTCCTGCTCGTTGTGGTGCTGTTCATTATCAATAAAGACAGCCAGAACGACCAGGAATACATCGCCAACACCGCCGAGCTGAGAGTGCTCTCGCAGCAGATCGCGAAGAATGCGACTGAGGCGGCCGGTGGTACCGCCGAAGCATTCAACCAGTTGCGCCGCTCCCGTGATGATTTCCAGCAGCTCTGGACCAACGTGACCGAGGGCAATCCGGCAACCGGCCTGCCACCGAGTGAGCTGGCCCGGCAAAGCGGTGTACAGGAGCACTGGAGTACCGTCCGGGAAAACGCCGACAGCATCCTCTCGACCCAGCATGCGGTACTTGGCCTGCACGAAGTAGCCCGGACCCTCAACGAAACCATCCCACAGCTTCAGGTCGAGTACGACGACATCGTGCAGATCCTGCTGGACAACAACGCGCCCGCCGAACAGATCGCACTGGCGCAGCGCCAGTCCCTGCTGGCGGAGCGGATTGTCCGCTCGGTGAACAACGTACTTTCCGGTGACGAGGATGCGGTTATCGCCGCCGACCGTTTCGGCCGGGACGCCAGCCTGTTTGGCCGGGTCCTTGAAGGCCAGCTCAATGGCAACGAAGCCATGGGCATCTCCCGGGTAAACGATGAAGATGCCATTTACGGCCTCGAGGCCGTTGATGAGTTGTTCCAGTTCGTTTTCCAGAATGTAGACGCCATCCTTGAAGCCTCTCCCGACCTCTTCAAGGTGCGCAACGCCGCCAGCGACATCTTCCAGAATTCCGAAATCCTGCTTTCCGAACTCTCTGTACTGGCGGAGAGTTTCCGTAATCAGTCCGGCTCGCGACTGATCAGCCCGACCCTGGCCTTTGCCATCCTGGCCGCCATGGTCGCGATTGTTGTGTTCATCGGCCTCGCCCTGTACCGCGATGCCCAGGCCCGGCTGGCGGCCACCCAGGAACAGAACGAACAGAACCAGAACGCGATCCTGCGACTGCTGGACGAACTGGCCGACCTGGCCGATGGTGACCTGACCACCGAGGCCACGGTCACCGAAGACTTCACCGGTGCCATCGCGGACTCCATCAACTACGCGATTGACCAGATGCGCGGACTGGTGCAGGCGATTCGTGGTACTGCCGTGCGGGTAGCGTCGGCCGCCCAGGAAACCCAGGCCACGGCCATGCACCTGGCCGACGCCTCCGAGCACCAGGCTCAGGAAATTGCCGGCGCCTCCGCCGCGGTGAACGAGATGGCGGTATCCATCGACCAGGTATCCTCGAACGCGGCGGAATCCTCTGCGGTTGCGGAGCGGTCGGTTGCGATCGCCAAGAAAGGCGCGGAAGTGGTGCAGAACACCATCCGCGGCATGGACAACATCCGTGAGCAGATTCAGGAAACCTCCAAGCGGATCAAGCGCCTGGGTGAATCTTCCCAGGAAATCGGTGACATCGTATCCCTGATCAACGACATTGCCGACCAGACCAACATTCTGTCCCTGAACGCCGCAATCCAGGCTTCCATGGCCGGTGACGCGGGCCGGGGCTTCGCGGTGGTTGCGGACGAAGTTCAGCGGCTGGCGGAGCGTTCCTCTGCGGCAACCAAGCAGATCGAAGCGCTGGTCAAGACGATCCAGTCCGATACCAACGAAGCGGTTATCTCCATGGAACACACCACCGCCGAAGTGGTCCGTGGTGCCCGTCTCGCCCAGGACGCGGGTATCGCCCTCGAGGAAATCGAGAACGTATCCATGTCTCTGGCGGAACTGATCCAGAACATCTCCAACGCGGCACGACAGCAGTCGTCGTCTGCGGCGCACATTTCCAACACCATGAACGTTATCCAGGAAATCACGTCACAGACGTCCTCCGGCACCAACGCCACTGCGAAGTCTATCGGTAACCTCGCGGAAATGGCGTCCGAGCTGCGGTCCTCCGTTGCCGGCTTCACCTTGCCAGAAGAAGACGAGGCCGGTCAGGAAGAAGAGGAAGACAGCAACGTTCCGGTGGTGGGCTGATTTCGGATCCAGGGCTGTTGACAGTTTATGGCGCAAATGCATAACAACCTGTCACCTGCCGAGGGCATCTGGTCACTGCGCCGACTCCCCGATATGGACGAGGCGCAGTTCAGCCAGTGGCAAACCCTGCTGGAACATCGCACCGGTATAACCCTGTCGGCCGGGCGCCGTTCATTTCTGGAGACCAACCTTGGCATCCGGATGCGGGAAATCGGCTGCAGCAGCTACCAGGCCTATTACGAAAAAATCGTCTCCGGACCGGATGCGATCAGGGAATGGTCAACGCTGGTAGACAGGCTGACGGTTCAGGAAACCCGGTTCTTCCGGGATCCCGACGCCTTCCGGCTGGTTTCCGACTATGTTCTGACACGGCCCCGGGAACCGTTGAAGAAGCGTTCCCTGGAAGCCTGGAGTGTCGGGTGCTCCACCGGAGAGGAGCCGTACACACTGGCCATGGTGCTGAACGAATGCATGAGCCAACTGGCGTTGCAGCCACTGTTTGGTGTCACCGGCTCTGATATCAGCAAGCCTGTGATCGACAAGGCCAGGAACGGCCAGTTCAACCCCCGCAAATTGCTGGGAGTGGACGAGGACATGAAATCCCGGTATTTCCGCCCGGCCGAGCGGAATACCGTAGAAATTGTGAAAAGCATCCGCGACAGGGTGTGCTTTACCAGACTGAACGTTCTGGATCTCGACAAGGCACCCATGCACGGGATGAACATTATCTTCTGCCAGAATCTGCTGATTTATTTTCGCCGCTGGCGCCGGCGGGAAATTGTCAAGCGACTTGCAGAGCGGCTGGCGCCCGGGGGGCTGCTGGTTCTGGGCCAGGGGGAACTGACCGATTGGCAGCCTCCAGGGTTACAGAGGGTTCCCTCGGAACATGTGCTGGCGTGGATCAAACGCCAGACTGACGAAGAATAACCGGAGTGGTTATGGGCAATCACCATGACAGCATCGCCCTCGACTGGGTTCGGGGCGAAATACAGGACACGCTGACCCAGGGTCAGCATGCACTGGAAGCGTATGTCGAGAATCGTGACGACACTGCGCGCCTGCGCTTCTGCCTGAATTATCTCCATCAGGTACACGGCACCCTGCAAATGGTCGAGCTCTACGGTGCGGCACTGCTCACCGAAGAAATGGAAAAGCTCACCCAGGCGGTACTCAACGAGACCGTTGCCCATACGGATGAAGCGGTCGAAGTACTGATGCAGGCGATCCTGCAGTTGCCCCAGTACCTTGAGCACCTGGCCAGCAGCCAGGACGATTTTCCAATGGTGCTGCTGCCGCTGCTCAATGACCTCCGCGCTGCCCGGGGCGAACCCCTGCTGTCTGATACGTCACTGTTCAAACCTGACCTGAGCCCCTCGAAGATCCGGGTCACCGGGAAGGTTTCACAGCGCCTGCAGGACCCGACAGTTCTCGGCCACATCCGCAAACTGCGGCAAATGTACCAGTTCGCTCTGGCCGGCGTCATCCGGGAGGCGGATCTCGGCGCCCACTTCGATTACATGCAGAAGGTCATTCAACGACTCATCCGGTTATGCCAGAAAACCCCCAGGGGCGAACTCTGGAAAGCCGCAAGCGCCTTCGTTGAAACGCTGCAGGCAAACGTCAATCCGGTGAACGCAGCGGTGAAGTCCCTGCTGCGGGAGCTGGACAGCGAAGTACGCCGGCTGACCGATGAGCACGCGGATATTCTTCAGCAACCGGCGCCGGACGCGCTGCTCAAACACCTGCTTTATTACGTGGCCCTCGCGCGGGACCTGGATTCACCCCAGGTCCGTGCCCTTCGGGATGCGTACCAGCTCAGTCAGGCCCTACCCTCGGAAGACGACGTGGATGCCGCCCGAAGCCGGGTCTCCGGCCCTGGCCGGGATGCTATCCACTCGGTTGTCGGCGCACTTAACGAAGAGCTGGCCAAGCTAAAAGATCAGCTCGACCTGTATGTGCGTTCAGAGCTGCGCCAGAACAGCGAGCTTGACGACCTGCTGCCCGGACTGCGCCAGGTGGCCAACACCCTGGCGGTACTCGGTCTTGGCATACCACGAAAAGTCATTACCGAGCAGATTGATCTGGTCGAAAAACTCAGCGTCCAGACCGAACAGGTGGATGACGGCACCCTGATGGACATTGCCGGTGCGCTGCTCTATATCGAAGCCAGCCTGGCCGGCCTGGACGCAGAAGGCCGCCAGGGAACCTCCGGCGATGACGCTACCGATACTCCGGTCAACCTGGGCTCTCGTGAGCTTGGAGAGGCCAGTGGCGCCCTGCTGAGAGAATCCCGGAACACGCTGGAACAGGTCAAGTCCGCCATTGTGAACTTCATTGCATCACAGTGGGATACCCGGGAAATTGAGCACGTGCCCGGCCTGCTGCACAGCATCCGCGGTGGTCTCAGCCTGATCCCGCTGGATCGCGTCGCCACCATGCTGGCCTCAGCCGAGCGCTACATTACCGACGTGCTGCTGGGCAGCAAGCAGGTACCGGACTGGCAACAGCTCGACATCCTGGCCGATGCGGTAACCAGTATCGAATATTACCTGGAGCGCCTTGCCGAAGGGATCGGCGAGAACGACTCCATCCTCAGAGTGGCCGAGGACAGCCTGGCCTCCCTCGGCTTCCCGGTTGGTGCCGAGCCCACCTGGTCCGAATCCGATGCGGAAGAAATTCCCGTGGTTGAGCCGGCTGAAGAGCCTCCGGAATCCGATGCAGCCACTGCCGAAGAATCCAAAGGCTCGGATTCGGAACTTCTGGACGATGAAATCCTCGGTATTTTTGTCGAGGAAGCCGAGGAAGTTCTCGAAACCATCCATGAGTTCTACCCGCGCCTGCACCAGAATCATGATGATCGTGAAGCCCTGACCGAAGTTCGTCGCGCTTTCCATACGCTCAAGGGCAGTGGTCGCCTCGTCGGCGCAACCAGTATTGGTGAATTGGCCTGGTCGGCGGAAAATCTGCTCAACCGTGTCATCGACCAGACCATCCGCCCGACCGACGGCATGTTTACTCTGCTGGATGAGGTCAATGCCCGCATTCAATCTCTGATTCGGGAATTCAAGGCCGGCCAGATAGCCGGTGATGTCGGTGAGCTGATTCAGCGCGCCGAAGCCATGGCTACCACACGCCGAACCGACGGCGAGGCCCGGGCCGAAGCGGGTACTCGAAAAGCCGCTGGAGCGCCAATGGAGCAGGCGCCCCCTGTCGAGGAACCTGAACTCACGCCCGCGGACACCTCCGCCGCCGTTGAAGAGCCCGCCGATGACGACAACCTGATCGACGACGAGATCCTTGAAATCTTTATCGAGGAAGCCGGCGAGGTCCTCGAGACCATCCGCGAGTACCTGCCCATGCTCCTGCGTCAGCACGATGACCGCAGCGCGCTATCGGAAGTCCGCCGGGCGTTCCATACCCTGAAGGGCAGTGGCCGTATGGTTGGCGCGCTGGTTGTCGGGGAACTGGCCTGGTCCGTGGAAAACATGCTGAACCGGGTCATCGACGGCAGCATCTTCATGAATGACGACATTGCCAGCCTGCTGGACGATGTCACCGCCAATCTGCCGGCACTGGTTGAGGATTTTGAAAAGCGCCGGCCGCCCTCACTGGATATTTCCAATCTTGAAGCCCGGGCCAGCGCCCTGGCCAATGGTGAAATTCCGGACGCCAGCATAATGCCTGCCGCGGAATCCATGGACGAGGTGGAAACAGAGACTGGAACTGACGCTGGAGAAGCGGAGGAAGACGCCGTTGATCCAGTTTTACTCGATATCTTTGAGAGCGAAACCGAGACTCACCTGCAAACGCTGAAGGACTTCCTGGCCACAGCCGGTGACAAAACGACCGTTACCTATACCGACGATCTTTCCCGGGCCCTTCACACACTCAAGGGCAGCGCCCATACGGCCGGCATTGCACCGATTGCGGCAGTCATCACGCCGCTGGAACGGTTCGTCAAGGAATCCCGCGCCCAGAACAAACGGGCCAACCGCGAGGTTCTCTCGCTGATCGGGTCTGCCTGCGATTTCCTGACCCAGGGACTGGCCCAGATTCGAGAAAACCCGCAGACCTCCCTGCCAGGCACTGAAGCCTTCCTTGAAAAGCTGGATCACCTCACGGATGAGATCCTGCGCGCTCGTAGCGAAGACAAGACCGACCAGCATCAGCAGGAAGCCCCCTCTCTGCTGGTTCAACTGTTCCTGAACCAAGGTCTGGATATCGTTCTGGATGCCGACCGGATTCTTGATCACTGGGCCGCTAACCCCCAGGAGACTGGCTCACTGGACCAGCTTCGCTCCGGACTTGGGCAGCTCGCCCAGGGGTCCTCCGGTGCCGGTCTTACCGACGTGGCTGCGCTTTCAGGTGCCCTGAAAGACACCTACGATTTCGCCGCCGGAAGCCATGAAGCGCCCGATCACCATTTCTTTGAGACCGTTCGGTCCGCCCACGAACAATTGATCAACATGATGGATCAGGTCGCCGCCGGACTCGCCACCGAGCCCAGTGACGAGCTGGTTGCCAGTCTCGAAGCCCTAAAACAGGCCCCAACGGAAGAACACGCCGAGCCGGATATCTTCGAACGGGAGTTCACCGACGACCTGGAAGAGATCGATCTCAGCTTCGGCGTGGATGATACCGGGGCCCCTTCGGAAGAAACATCCCCGGCCGAAGAACAGCTGCCCCTGCCGGACATGTCAGAATCCGCCGACGATATGGACGAGGAGCTGGCGGAAATCTTCCTGGAAGAAGCCCGGGACCTCATCGACAGTACCGCGGAAGCCCTCCAGAGCTGGAGCGAAAACATCGGCAACCTCGATATCCTCCGCCTGCTGCAACGGGACCTGCATACCCTCAAGGGCGGTGCACGCCTGGCGGATATTCCTGCCGTTGGCGATCTCTCCCACGAACTGGAGAACCTGTTCGAAGGACTGACTGAACAACGGCTGTCGGTCAACGATGAGCTGTCAGATCTGCTGTTCCGCTGCCATGATCGCCTGGCCGGCATGGTAGCAAACCTGGCAGCCGGGGAGACACCGCGCCCGGCACCGGACCTGATCGGTGAGATCCAGGCTTACACGGACAGCGTCACCGGGACACGACCGGTGACTAACGTCAAAGACCAGGACGATCACACGGGTCTGGAGGACAGCTCCGGGGAGCAGGCTCCACTTCCGGAGCTTGGCCAGCCGGAGAGGTTCAGGCCGGCCGGGGGTGCCTCCGGACAGGAGCCTGATGCCGGGGACGGCGTAACCGACCTCTCCCACCTGGATCCGGAACTGCTGGGCATCTTTCTGGAAGAGGCCTATGACCTGATCAACTCCACCGCCAGCGCCCTGCACAGCTGGACCGAGGATCCCTCGAATCGCCTGGTTGCCGCGGAACTCCAGAGGGACGTGCATACCCTCAAGGGTGGCGCCAGAATGGCCGGCGTCGAAGCCATCGGCGACCTGGCTCACGTTCTTGAAGACCTTTTCGAAAAGGTTGCCGAAGGTCGGCTGGACGTCAGCGATACCATGAACGACCTGCTGTTCGCCTGCCATGACCGGCTGGCCCAGATGGTCGAACAGGTCGCCACCCAGAAACCCTGCCCGCCAGCGCACGAACTGGTCGCGAAGATTCAGGTTCTTCTTCATGGCGAACCCATGCCGCCTCTGGCCGGCGTGGAAGAGTCCGGTGAGCCGACAGAAGCCGGGCCTGCCGAGGCAATGCCGGAAACAGCCAGTCTCGGCACTACCCTGGCACAGGCCAGTGATGACGACCTCATTGGTATTTTCCTGGACGAAGGTCTGGAAATCCTCGGCGCCATCCGTGAGTGTCTGCACCAGTGGCGCGACGAACCGGAAGAACTGACCGGCGTGACCCAGTTGCAGCAGGAACTGCATACCCTCAAAGGCGGAGCAAGACTCTCTGACATTGACCCGATTGCCGATCTGGCGGAAGCCTGGTCCGACGCCCTGGACCCCCTGATTTCGGGTGCCAACAACCAGAATACCCTGCTGGGCCTCAGTGACCGCGCGCTGGCCAGCCTCAAGGCCATGCTCAACAGCCTGGAAGAAGGCAAAAAGCCGGAACCCGATGACAGACTCATCGCTGACTTCCGGTCAGCCCACGACATCGCTGCCGGAGAGACTGCCTCACCTCGTGAAGAATCCGAAAAAACGGGACAGCAAGCCATTGATCCGGAAGTTCTGGAAATCTTCCTCGAGGAAGCCGGTGACATCATGGATCAGCTGGAACATCTGCTCGATGACTGGCGCAAGGAGCCCGCAAACCACAACCTCAACCAGGAAGCCCAACGGGCCGTGCATACCCTCAAGGGTGGCGCCCGGCTGTCCCAGCTTACCCAGCTCGGCGACAAGGCCCACGCCTTTGAAACCCGGCTGATTGATCTGGGCGGCAATGCCCCCGACGAGCAACAGTGGCAGGCCATTGCCGAAGACCACGACGCCATTATTGCCCTGGTCTCCGATATCCGGAAACGGTTTGAATCCGGTGCGTCTGCGCCGGAACGGGTCCAGGCCGAAGAGCCCAGGCCGGCCCCCGTCGCGCCGGAACCGAAAAAACCGGAAGACCCAGGCAGCGCTGAACAACCGGCAGCACCGGCACCGAAACCTGCGAAAGCTCCCGCCAAGGTTCGCAAACAGGCGGCGGAAGCACAGCGCACTGCCCAGGAAACCATCCGGGTATCCGCGCCGCTGCTGGACGAGCTGGTCAACCTGGCGGGTGAAACCAGTATCACCCGTGGCCGGCTGGAGCAACAGACCAGCGATTTCAGCCACACCCTGGACGAAATGGCCGCCACCATCGAGCGCCTGCGGGAGCAGTTGCGCCGGATGGAAATCGAAACCGAAGCCCAGATCCTGTTCAGTGCCGAAAAGGAACACGGGCCGGACTACGGCGACGATTTCGATCCCCTGGAGATGGACCGTTACTCATCCATTCAGCAGCTGTCACGGGCACTGACCGAGTCCTCCTCTGACCTGGCAGACCTTCGTGAAACCCTGTCTGACCGGGTTCGGGACACAGAAACCCTGCTGGTACAGCAGTCGCGGATCAACACGGAACTCCAGGAAGGTCTGATGAAGACCCGGATGATTCCGTTCGCCTCCATGGTGCCGCGCCTGCGGCGGATCGTCCGCCAGATCAGCGGCGAATTGGGTAAGAAAGTGGACTTCGATGTCCGCAACGCCGAAGGCGAGATGGACAGGAACATCCTCGAGCGCATGATTGCGCCGCTGGAGCACATGCTCCGGAACGCGCTTGACCATGGTATCGAGAGCCCCGCCGAGCGCAGGAAATCCGGCAAGCCGGAAACCGGCGAAGTCACCCTGTCACTGACCCGTGAAGGTGGTGATGTGGTGTTGCGCATGATTGACGACGGCGCCGGCATTTCCTCCCCGGTCATCCGCGACAAGGCCATCCGCCAGGGCCTGCTGAGGGAAGATGAGGATCTCTCCGAACGGGAAATCCTGCAGTTCATCCTGCAGCCGGGCTTCTCGACCGCCCAGCAGGTAACCCAGATTTCCGGTCGTGGTGTGGGCATGGACGTGGTTGCCAGTGAAATCAAGCAGCTCGGTGGCAGCCTGGATATCGACTCAGCGGTCGGTCGTGGCACGACCTTCACGGTGCGCCTGCCGTTTACCGTATCCGTGAACCGGGCCCTGATGGTTTCCACCGGTGAAGACTTCTACGCCATTCCGCTGAACACCATTGAAGGGATTGTCCGGGTCAGCACCTACGAACTCGAGGAGTACTACAAGCCGGACGCGCCGATGTACGAGTATGCCGGCCAGCAATACCGGCTCCAGTACCTCGGCAGCCTGCTGAACAGCGACCACCACCCCAAGCTGCAGGGTCAGGCCCTGCCACTACCGGTGATTCTGGTTCGCGGTGCCGAACAGCCCATGGCCCTGCAAGTGGATAACCTGATGGGCAGCCGGGAAATTGTTGTTAAATCCCTTGGCCCGCAGTTCAGCACGGTCCGGGGCGTGTCCGGTGCCACCATCCTGGGGGATGGCAACGTGGTGGTGATTCTCGACCTGCCGGCGATGATCCGTTCCGACATCCTGTCCGAACGCCAGCGCCTGGCCAATCTCGAGAAAGCCCGCGAGTCGGCGCGGTATGAAGAACAGGCCACCGTGGTGATGGTGGTGGACGATTCGGTTACGGTACGGAAGGTGACCTCGCGACTGCTGGAGCGCAACGGCATGGAAGTCATCACCGCGAAAGACGGCCTGGATGCCGTGGCCCAGCTTCAGGACCACAAACCGGACATTATTCTGCTGGATATCGAGATGCCGCGTATGGATGGCTTCGAGGTTGCCAGCTTCGTGCGCCACGACGATAACCTGCGGGAAACTCCGATCTGCATGATCACCTCCCGTACCGGTGAGAAACACCGCGAGCGGGCGCTCGCCATCGGCGTGAATGAGTATCTCGGTAAGCCCTTCCAGGAAACCGAGCTGCTTAAGACGATTGAGCGGCTGACCGGAAGGCAGTGATGGCCGGCCAGTCTGCCAGGCCGAGGGTCGGGATTGTCTCGGATGTGGTCCTGCAGCGTCATCGCTTGCAGGCCGCCACGGCCAGGTTCGGTCTCGACATCTGCTTTTCCGGGGACCCGGACCGGCTTAGGGGCTATCCGGAGTTTCCGGATGCCAGCCTCTGGCTGGTGACCCTGAAAGACGAGGCGGATCACCCGGTGCTGTTCGATCACCTTCTGGAGAGCACCGAAGCGCCGGTGCTGTTCGGTCTGGACGAAGCGCCCAAGCCCGGCAGCACCGAGTATTTTCGCTGGGAACGGCGACTGCTGGGCAAGCTGGAGCAACAGCTTGGGCATCTGGAGGAACTGGATTCCGAGGCGGCGCTGGAGCAACTGGAGGAGGACGCGCCGGACGCGCGCCCCTTGCCGGACCTGCCACATTGGATTCCGCCGGCAATTCCCGGATCGGTGGCCGAGGAAGTCTGGATTCTGGGCGCCTCGCTGGGTGGTCCGGCGGCGGTCAAGACATTCCTCGATCACCTTCCAGCCGGCCTTCCTGTGGGTTTTATCTACGCCCAGCACATTGATGGCAATTTCACCGATGTGCTGATCCGGGTGCTGGGGCGCCATGCCCATTACCAGCTCAAACGGGCAGACGAAGGCTATCGGGTGAAAAACGGCGATGTGGTACTGATGCCGGTTGAACACGAATGGACGCTGAATGAGCAGGGTGCGCTGACGGAAACCAGCAACACCTGGCCGGGGCCCTACGGCCCTTCCATCGACCAGGTGCTGCTGAATGTTGCGGATCATTATGGCCAGCGCTGCCATGCGATTCTTTTTTCCGGCATGGGCAACGACGGCGCGATTGCAGCACCTTTGCTGAAAGCCTACGGCAGCCGGATCTGGGTGCAGGAAGGCACCAGTTGCGGTAACAGCTCAATGCCGGACTCCGTGGCAGCCACCGGCTGCACCGGATTCTGCGGCTCCCCGGAACAACTGGCCCGGGAACTGGTAAACATCATTGAACAATCCTGCCTGCTCAAGAACCGGCAGAAACGGGATTCCGCCTGAGGAAACAAGCAATGAATGACAACAGCCAAACCCTCTCCTGCGTCATGATTCCCATGAGCGGTCGGCAACTGTTGCTGCCCAACGTCTCGATTGCGGAAGTCGTGGATTACGCCAGCACCGAAGCGGTAGCCAACACGCCACAGTGGCTTGTGGGCTACCTGGACTGGCGTGGCCTGCAGCTTCCGGTGATTTCCTACGACGCGGCCAACGGCGGCGCCCTGACCGTGCCCGGCGACAACCGTGGCCGGATTGTGGTTCTCAACAGCATCGGAGACCACCACAAGGAAGTTCCGTTCATGGCCCTGGTTACCCAGGGTATTCCCAGCCAGGCCCGCCTGACCGGGGAACAGGTCAGGAAGCTGGATGGCGAACCTGGCCCCGCTGACCTTATGCAGGTGGAAGTGGATGGGGAAAACGCCTGGATTCCCAACCTTGAGTTCCTGGAGTCCCTCGCCCGGCAGACCCGTCACTGAGCTGTTCTCCCGGACCGCCGCACCGGGATGGCAGGAATTCCTGTGAATGTTATAATGTTGCAAATTTTGCAGGATGCCCGTCATGCTCGCCCGACCCACTCCCTATCGGCCCCACAATCACGATGCCTGTGTCAGCCAGGCCCTTGCTGATGCCAGGATCATCTGTCAGCAGCAAAATGCCCGCCTGACGCCCATCCGGGAGCGCGTTCTGGAACTTATCTGGCGGTCCCACAAGCCCCTGGGGGCCTACGATGTGCTCGCCGAGCTGGCCTCTGATGGTCATAACGCGGCCCCTCCCACGGTTTACCGGGCCCTGGATTTCCTGCAGCAAAACGGCCTGGTGCATCGCATTGCCTCCCTCAATGCCTTTATCGGCTGTACCTACCCCGGGGAAAGCCACGCCGGTATGTTTCTGATCTGCCGCGCCTGTGGCAACGTCCTGGAGCTGACTGCGCCGGATGTATCTTCCGAGGTACGTAAAGCGGCTGCGGACGAGGGTTTCAGAACCGAAAACACCACCCTCGAGATCGCCGGGCTATGCCCCCTTTGCCAGGCCGAGCCCGGCCATGACTGACCCATTGGTAACCCTCGACAATCTCACCGTCCGGTTTGACGAACGGCCGGTGGTGGACCGGGTCAATCTGAGCGTACACCGCGGGGATATCATCACCGTTATCGGCCCCAACGGGGCGGGCAAGACCACCCTGATCAAGGCTATTCTTGGTATTCAGAAGGTGTCGGATGGCAAGGTGTCGCTCCGGAAGAACCTGGTGATCGGCTACGTTCCGCAACATCTCACACTCGAAGCAACGCTTCCCCTGAGCGTGAAGCGGTTCATGTTGCTCAGTGGTATGCCACCGACGGAATGCGAGTCAGCCCTGGCCCGCACCGGGGTGGGACAGCTGCTGGACGCTTCCGTCCACCACCTGTCCGGCGGCGAGAAACAGCGGCTGCTGCTGGCACGGGCCCTGGCCCGGAAGCCGGACCTTCTGGTCCTCGATGAACCGGCCCAGGGCGTGGATATCAACGGCCAGGCATCGCTGTATGACCTGATTCGCCAGCTCCGGGACGACCTGAACTGCGGCGTGATCATGATCTCCCACGATCTGCACCTGGTAATGGCCGCCACCGACAAGGTCATCTGCCTGAATCAGCATGTGTGCTGCAGCGGCTCGCCGGCGGACATTTCCCACGACCCGGCCTTTATCGAAACCTTTGGCCAGCCGGTGGCGGAATCCCTCGCGGTTTACCACCACCACCACAATCATCGCCATGATCTGCACGGCGATGTGGTTGCCGCTGGACCGCAGCGCGCCCATACCGGCCATGAGGGGTGCGACCATGCCCACCATTGATGCCGTTCTGGACGATTTCTTCTGGCGTGCCCTGATCGGCGGCCTGGGCGTGGCGCTGGTGGCGGGACCGCTGGGCTGCTTTGTGGTCTGGCGTCGCATGGCCTATTTTGGCGACACCCTGGCACACTCTGCCCTGCTCGGCATTGCCCTGAGTTTCCTGATCAGCGTGCCACTGAACGTCGGTGTGATCATCATCTGTGTGGTTCTGGCCATGGCACTGGTGATGTTTTCCCGCACCCAGGCCCTGGCCACCGATACCCTGCTGGGCATTCTCGCCCACAGCGCCCTGGCCATCGGCCTGGTTACCCTGAGCTTCATGCCGGATGTCCGGATGGATCTCACCGGCCTGCTGTTCGGCGACCTGCTCGCCATGAGCCGGAACGACCTGTTATGGATCTACGGGGGCGCCGCACTCATCCTGATCCTTCTGGCCATGCTCTGGCGCGGGCTGTTGATGAGTACCATCCACGAGGAGCTGGCGCGGGTAGAAGGCATTGCCGTGGAACGTCTCCGGCTGGTACTGATGTTGATGTTCTCCCTGGTGATCGCGGTGGCCATGAAAATCGTCGGTGTGCTGCTGATCACCGCCTTGCTAATTATTCCCGCCGCGACGGCCAGGCGACTCGCCCATAACCCGGAAATCATGGTGGCCATGGCAGTGGTGTTCGGATTTGTTGCGGTGACCGGAGGCCTGAGCCTGTCCTGGCACCTGGACACGCCCGCGGGGCCTTCGGTTGTGGTGACGGCCTTTGCTACGTTTCTGCTGGTGTACGGGGCAGCCGGCAAGGCCCGGGCCTGAGTATTTCCCTCTATCCTGTTCAGGCAAGATTCTTGTGGGTACCGTCGCAAAGCGGGGGATTACCGGTCTGCTTGCAGCCGCAAAACCAGAGCCACTCCTTCTTCTCCGACTCGTATTTGACCGGCGTTATGCCGGTCCCCTTGTGGGACCCGTCGCAGAATGGCTGGCTCCCACTGCGGCCACAGGCACACCAGAAGTAGTTCTTGCCGGCCTCCACCAGCACGGAAAAGGGTGTCTTACTGGCCACTACCGGTTTCTCATCTGACATGGTGCTCTCCCAGGCTGTTCGGTCTGTACTCCGTACCAGTATAGACCCTCTGCTACTCAGAAGGGTCTGGCAACCGCGGACATCACCAGCGGAATGGACGCCGAGGCCAGCAGCACTGGCACCAGATCTTCCCGCGTCAGCGCCGGTTCGCGGGTGTGCATGACGGTCATATGGCGTGCCCTGAACCTGCTCACTGATCGCACTGTTTGCGTAAATCCCGGTAGGCGCTGAAGACGTCCCACGGGCACTCGAAATGGGGGTAATGGCCGGTATTCCTCAGGCAGACCACATCGGCATCTGGAATCAGTTCCCGGTAACGTCTGGCCATCGCGGCACCGGACACCGGATCGGCGGTGCCGGAAATCAGTCGCATGGGCTGTTTTGCCTTCTGCAAAGCGCCGACCCACCGGTTTCGATGACACCGGCGCTCCTCCATGAACTGGATCAGGCGGTGCAGTATGCCCCGGCCGTTGTTGTAGATCAGCAGGTGCCAGAAGTCTTCCATATCCTGCCGGTCCGGCGGGTTCTGACTGCCGAACAGCCGGCGGAAATTGCGCTCGAAAGTGCGCCGGGTCAGGCCCCGGCTGATCAGCCCGCCAAAAGGGCTTCGCAACAGCTTCTGGATCAGCAGGGGATTGTGCACTTCCGGAAAAAGGGCACCATTCAGAAAGCACACACTGGCAATCCGGAACGGCACACCACCTTCCTGCTCACGGGCCAGCAGCTCCTGTGCCACGCTGCATCCGTAATCATGGACAAGCAGATGTACCGAAGGCAGCCCCAGGCCCTCGATCCAGCCCTGGAACAGGTCAGCCTGGTCCTCAATACTGTAATCGTAGTTCAGAGGCTTGTCGGAAAAACCGAAACCCAGCATGTCCAGGGTCAGAACATTGTGCTGCTGCACCAGCATGGGCCAAAGACGGTTCCAGTCCCAGCTGGCGGTGGGGAATCCGTGAATCAGAACCAGCGGTTCTCCCGAGCCCGCCATCCGGCTGAAAATGGCATGGCCCTCGTAACTGAACCATTTACCTCCCTGTTGCCAGCCTTCAAGAGTGGCTAAATCAAGCCTTGCGGCGGTTGCACCACCGACGTTGGCTAACACCTGTTCCATGCCCTGTCCCCGGCGAACGTTTACAGCCTCAAACTTTAGAACAAACCTGTGCAGGCTGCCATAGCCTTGCCCAACAGGCCAGGCGGCGTTTCTGGCGAAGTGTAGTGGTCTTTTTCCGGAGTGTTCCCGTAAACCATGGAGCTGACCGGCAATTTGACTTAAGCTTCTGTGCTCGTAAGACACAGCTAACCGGAAGAGACTATGACCAAACTTCTTGACGACCTCGCAGGCTACTACCGGGCCATTATTGACGGGCTGGGCGAAGACACCAACCGCGAAGGTCTGCAGGACACCCCCATACGTGCCGCCAAAGCCATGCAGTTCCTGACCCGAGGCTACCAACAGGAACTCGGTGACATGGTCAACAATGCCGTGTTCGAATCCGCCATGGATGAGATGGTAGTGGTTCAGGACATCGAGCTCTACAGCATGTGCGAGCATCATCTGCTGCCATTCATTGGCAAGTGCCACATCGCCTACCTGCCCCAGGGCAAGGTGCTTGGCCTGTCAAAGTTTGCCCGCATTGTCGATATGTACGCCCGCCGCCTGCAGATCCAGGAAAACCTGACCCGGCAGATTGCCGAGGCCATTGAAAGCGTCACCAACGCCAAGGGCGTCGCGGTAGTGATCGAGGCTCAGCACATGTGCATGATGATGCGGGGCGTGGAGAAACAGAATTCCCGCATGAAAACCTCCATGATGCTGGGGCAGTTCCGAAAATCCCAGGCGACACGTACCGAGTTTCTCAACCTGATCGGCACCAACCGCTGAGAACAGTGACCCGGAGGGCGACGGTATGACAGGGGTTATCGGGAATCACCAGGCCAGGATCCGTATCAAGGACCTTTTACTGAGAGCCTATATTGGCATCAAGGACGAAGAGATCAGCAATCAACAGGACGTGCTGATTAACGTAAGCCTGACTTACGATGCCACCGAGGCGGTCAACTGCAATGAGATTTCGGCGGCCCTGAACTACCGCACGATCACCAAGCAGATCATTCACCATGTGGATGGTAACCGCTTTGCCCTGCTGGAACGGCTGAGCCATGAAGTGCTGACCATCGTGATGGAGCACGAGGCGGTCCAATGGGCCCAGGTGGAAATCGACAAGCCACACGCGCTACGCTATGCCGAATCTGTGTCAGTCTGCCTTGAGGCACACCGTTAAATCAGCGAAGGCGCCCATTCTTTATGCCAAGCAACCATCCCGACCAGTTGCGCCATATTCTGGAAACCGTAACAACCATTGCACTTGTGGGCGCCAGTGAAAAGACCAGCCGGCCCTCTCACGAGGTCATGGAATACCTGCAGGCCCATGGCTACCGGATCATTCCGGTGAATCCCCGGCTGGCCGGGCGGAAAGTGCTTGGCGAAACCGTTTACGCCGACATTGATAGCCTTCCGGAACCGGTAGACATGGTTGACCTGTTCCTGGCGCCGGAGCGCACCGGCGCGATCATTGATCAGGCCATCGAACTGAAGATTCCGGTGGTCTGGCTGCAGATCGGTGTCATTAACCACGAGGGCGCTGCCCGGGCCGAGGCCGCGGGACTGACAGTGGTAATGGATCGATGCCCGAAGCAGGAGATTCCCCGCCTGGGTATTCCCAGGGTTTCTTCACGGCCCTGAAACCCGACCCGAATCAGGAACCACGTCACACTTCTGGCACCCCGCTGTAACAGACCTGCCAGGTCTGACATAATCAGCACAAATAATCAGAAGTCTGGCAGAGCCATGTGGTTCCGACGTAAATCCAGCAAACCGGCCGTAAAATCACCGGGTTCAGCAGGCACGATTCCTCACAGTGCCCGCTCTCCCGTTTCGGACCTTCGACGGGCAAGGCTGCCTGTCGATCTGTTAAAACCGGGTATGCGAATTGTCAGCCTGGACCGGCCCTGGACCCAGGTTCCGGTTCTGTTCCAGGGTTTTACCCTCACCCGTGATAACGAGGCGCGGATTCTCCGCCAGTACTGCGAATGGGTCCTCGTGGAAGATGAGGAAGACCGGCTGAATCCGGTGCTTGACCAGGTATCGCTGCTCAGGCGGCGCACGACTGAGCCGTTATCGGAAACCCGCACCCTGGCCCAGGAAATCCCCCGCGCACAAGAGGCCTGGAGCCGCACTCAGGCGTTTGTGGAGGAGGTTACCCGAAGGATTGAGGCCGGCAACGACCTCAACCTCCAGAGTGCCCGCCCGGTCATCCGGGAGTGTGTTGAGAGTGTGAAAGCCAATGCCAGCGCCATGTTCTGGATGAGCCGAATCAAATCCCGGGACGCCTACACCGCTGAGCACTGCCTTCGGGTTGCCATTTTTTCCGTGGCCTTTGCCCGCTTTCTGGGATTGCCGGACGATGATCTGGAGACAGTGGGAATGTGTGGGCTTCTGCACGATCTCGGCAAGCTCAAGGTGCCTGATGAGATCCTCAACAAGCCCGGAGCGCTGACTCCGGACGAGTTCAGCATCATGCGTCAGCACACCACGCTGGGGTACGAACTGCTCCGGGCCGACTCAGGCCTTGACCCCATCATCAGCGATGTTACCTGCCACCATCATGAGAGAATGGATGGCCGGGGATACCCGCAACAACTGGCGGAATGGCAGATCAGCCGGTTTGCCCGGCTGGTCTCCATCGTTGATGCCTTTGATGCCATCACCAGCGACCGCTGCTACCGGGACGGTCTCCCCACTTCCGATGCCATTCGCATTCTCTACCGGAACCGGGGCCAGCAGTTCGATGCCAGTATGGTGGAGGCCTTCATTCGGATGATTGGTGTATATCCGCCCGGCAGTCTGGTAGAACTGTCTACCGGAGAGGTTGCCATCGTGGTGGCAACACACCCGGGGCGCAAGCTGAAGCCGAGGGTGGAAATCATGCTGGATGCCGACAAGAGGCCGGTAGAGCCCAGGGTGATTGACCTTGCAGCCAACACCGCTTTCCAGGGCCAGACCTCACCGGAAATTGCAAGACCCCTGTCTGATGGTGCCTTCGGGGTCTCGTTGCACGACCGAATCCAGCGACTGATGGCGGCACCCGACCAAAATGCCTCATAAACGATTTCACTCTGCCAACCCGTTCAAAGTTACGGAGTAACCTGTGGAAAAACCTGCATCGTCTCCTGGAGCTATCATATCGGGCCTTTTGAGTCCGTTGTTTCCGGTAGCGATCTTTCTGGTTTTTCTGGGCCTGGCCGAAGGCCTGCGTTACGGACTGGTACAACAAGACAGAAACCTGATTGAAGCCAATCTGGCCAACGAAGCCCGGGCCCTGGCCAACCATCTGGAACGGGAATTCCTGGTCCATTCCGAGGCCATCCGGCGCATGGCGAAACGCCTGCAGGCAGATCCCTCCATGACCGAACGTGAGTGGCGGCAAGATGCCCGCAATTACCTGGACGACTTTGGTGTTTACCAGGCTATCGAGTGGATCGACCGGAACTTTGTTATCCGCTGGCTGGAGCCGGTAACCGACAACGAAGGAGTTATCGGCTACAACGTGGCGTTCAACGATGAACGCCGGCAGGCCCTTGAGCTGGCAAGGCAAACCGGCAACTGGGACCTGTCCGGCATCATTGATCTGCGCCAGGGCGGCAAGGGCATGGTGATCTATGCGCCGGTGGGCGCCGGCGCCGACAACAACGGCTTCATTGCCGGCGTGTTCCGGATGGACGTGCTGGCCCGCCAGCTCCTGACCAGCCGGGTGCTGGAGTTTGTCCGGATCGAGATTCGCCAGGCCGGCACCGTGCGCTACATGCTGAACGACTCGCAATCCGTTAATCCTGACTTCGCCCATAGCCACCCGGTTAACCTGCCAACACTGGACTGGACGCTGACCCTCTACCCTTCCCAGGAATGGGTGGAAAACCGCTACAGCTCCTGGCCGGCCATGACCTTCACAACGCTCCTGCTGATGGGCCTGCTCACCAGCCTGACCGCATTGCTGGTGCAACTGATCCTGAAACGGAACCGGACCCTGCTGAAGACCCGCAGGGAGCTGGACCAGGAAATCGAACAACGAGCCGCCATTCAGAAGGACCTGGCCCGGCTGGAATCCACGGATACCCTCACCGGCCTGGCAAATCGCCGTTTCTTCATGGAAGATCTGTCCCATACACTGAATATCGCTGATCGCCAGATGCGCCAGGTCGCCCTGGTCATGCTCGACCTGGACCGCTTCCAGACCCTCAACGACTCCCTTGGCCACCAGTTCGGTGATGAACTGCTGATCAAGGTGTCCGAGCGACTGAACCGGCTCAGCGACGAACGGATTCTGGTGGCCTACTCCGGTGGCGATGAGTTCATGCTCTGCCAGCAACAGGTGGACGACATCGACGACATCATCCACCTGCTGGGCCAGATCAAACAGTGCTTTGACCAGCCCTTCGACGTCCAGGGACAATCCCACTGCATCACCGCCACCCTGGGCGTGGCGGTGTATCCCCAGAGTGGCCTGGATGCGGACACCCTGCTGCGCAATGCCGACATCGCCCTTTACCGGGCCAAGGAGCAGGGCCGGAACACCTATCAGTTCTACACCGAAGGCATGCAGGAACGCGAGGTGATGAGGCTGGAACTGGACAAGGATCTGAACCAGGCCCTGGCCAACAATGAATTCGTGCTCTATTACCAGCCCCAACTGAACCTGGACAACGGTGAAATCCTGAGTGTTGAAGCGCTGATTCGCTGGCAGCACCCACGGCGGGGGCTGTTGCCGCCGGTGGAGTTCATTCCTCTGGCCGAGGAAAGCGGCCGGATTAGCGATATCGGTCGCTGGGTGGTGATGGCGGCGTGTCGCCAGTTGGCAAGGTGGAAGGGAACCCCGCAAGAGGAGCTCCGCATTGCGGTGAATCTCTCCGGCCGGGAGCTGGACGATGAAGACCTGGTGGATCATATCCGGGACGCTCTGGCCAGGGAAAATGTACCCGCTGGTCGCCTGGAGGTGGAGCTCACCGAGGAGATCTTCATCCAGAACATCGAGCACAACCTGAACCAGCTCTCCCGCCTGCATCAGCTCGGGGTGCACCTGGCCATTGATGACTTCGGAGTTGGCTATTCTTCTCTGGGCTATCTGCGCGACTTCCCGGTGGATCTGCTGAAAATTGACCGTTCCTTCATCACGGATGTCACCGAGCGCCATGATGATGCGGTAATCACACGGGCGGTGATCAATCTGGCCCACAATCTGGGCATCCAGGTGGTCGCGGAAGGTGTCGAAACCGAGGAGCAACTGAGTTTCCTGAAGAATCACCGGTGCAACTTTGCCCAGGGGTATCTGATCAGCCGGCCGATTCCGGTGTCTGATCTTGAGCAGGCGCTGGCTTCCGGCATCCTGGTGGCGGGCGTTACCGCCGATTCCGGTTTGTAATTGCCCCTGGCCATCGCCATGATACCCCTCAGATACTTCAGGTGAGATTTTATGGCAGCAAAATACCTGACCCCGGAACAGGACAAGAAAATCCGCCGGTGGGAGCGCTGGAACCGGAACTATTTTATTTTTGCCTTTGTGGCGCTGACCATCATTCTGGTGTTCAGCAGTCAGCTTGGGTTGTCCAGTGATGAGAGCTGGGGGCCCCTTGGGGTTCTGATCGCAGCCCTGATCACGCCGATCATTGTGCTTCAGTTGCGGCTGATGTGCCCCGCCTGTGGCCACAGGATTGGCTGGCAGGCAAAACTGATGGCACCGGACCAGTGCAAGGCCTGCGGCACGTTTCTTCGCACCAGGGGCCAGTAGTTTTCCTCCCCCCCCAAAAACCTTTGACCTGGGAGTAACTCACAGGTTTTACACTGCCGTGAGTTCCGGTTTTCGGTGGTTGCCGGGTCCGGTGCATTATCAATAACTTTATCGGAAGATCCGTCATGAAAGTCAAAGACATTGCAGTGGCCGCCGGGGTGAACCCGGATACCGTGCGCTTTTACACCCGGGAAAATCTGCTGAAGCCAGCTCGCAATCCGGACAACAACTACCAGCAGTTTGATGCCGACGATCTGCGGCGCCTCCGGTTTGCCCGGAAGGCCCGGCAGCTGGGGTTTTCATTGCCGGAGATCCGGCAGATTCTGGATCAGGCGGACGGTCACCACTCGCCATGCCCGATGGTACGGGATGTGTTTCAGCAGCGGCTTGCGGAGGTCGAGCGGGACATTCGTGAGTTGCAGCAGCTGCGCGAGCGGATGACCGCGGCCATGTCTGCCTGGCAGGCCATGCCGGATGGCACGCCGGATGGCCATACCATCTGCCGGTTGATCGAACACTGGGAAGACCCTGTACCCGCCTGGGGGCAAAATCATCGTGTTGAGGAACAATAGCAAAGGAGTGTTGGCGCTTTCGTCTACAACACACTGGGTATTCCGGTGACCGCCAGCCTGCTCTATGCTGTCTGGGGAATCCTGATGAGCCCCGCACCGGCATGCACCGGCGAAAAGGGCTCAACCGAACACCAACATTCACCACTGAGGAAAACACCATGAAAAAACACACCCTGGCTCTCGGCCTGATGGCCACCCTGGGCTTCAGCACCACCGCGCTGGCGGCGGGTGCCGCCCAGAGTATCCATGTCTACAAATCACCGACCTGCGGCTGCTGCACCGACTGGGTCGACCACCTGAAAGAGAACGGCTTTGAGGTTGAGACAACCAACTCCAATGACATGGGCAAGATCAAGGCCGATGCCGGCCTGATTCCGGGTCTTGGCAGCTGCCACACCGCCTTTGTGGGTGACTATGTGATTGAAGGCCATGTTCCGGCGGATGACATCAAACGCCTGCTCAGCGAAGCACCCCAGGCAACCGGCCTGAGCGCTCCGGGCATGCCGATCGGCTCGCCAGGCATGGAAATGGGTGGCCGGAAAGACCATTACAAGATCATCCTGTTTAACGAGGCCGGCCAGACCCGGGTATTTACCCAGTACAATTAACCCGGACATTAAGGCCCGGGACACCAAAACCGGGGCCACTGCGGCCCCGGAAAGATGCCGGGCTCAATACAGGTAAGGTGCCAGTGCCAGCTCCAGACGCGCCTGGGCGGCATAAAGATTGGCAACGGGCATGACAGGCTGTTCCGGCGGCACGGCCGTTGGCCAGGCCTTCCGCATGTCATCCAGAGCCTTGCCGGCATCCCGCCAGGCTTCCGTGTTCTGTTGCTTCAGCATTGATTGGTGGCTGTCCAGATAATCGCGGGCCGACATCACGAAGCCACGGCCGTCCTGGTATTCATGCTCTGCCACGAAACGCCCGTTCTCCAACGCGTCATCGTACTCCAGTACCGCTTGCTTGGTCAGCGACAGCACAACTGCGGACACGCTGGCGGCACTCTGGCCCTCAACGGATTTTTCCGCCTTCTGGATAACCCCCCAGGCCGCCTGGAATTCCTGGCTGACATCCCCCCAGTTTTCCACCTGTCCGGCCTTTTCAGCCAGTGCCTTCAGATGGTTGCGCAGCTCTTTCTGACCCCGGCTCTCAAGGCCTGCCTCGGCCACCGGATATACCTCAACCCAGGGATGGGTCAGATGGGGCCGGCCGTCGGCGACTTTCCCCGATTTGATCAGCTCCCGGGCGGCCATCAGGTGCCCCTGCATCATACGGAGCATGGCAACATAGGCTCCGTCGGACTCAACGGCAGATACGGAACCTCCAGCTTCGCCACCTTCGCCACCTTCGCCACCGGCAGCAAAATAGCTGAGCGCAGCACCACCTTCGCCGCCCTCTCCACCATGGGCTCCAGAGGTGATCCTATCTGCGTTATGCCGGTCTTTTTGCTCATCGGCCAGGGCGCCGGAGCCTGTCAGTAATGTCGCCACACCGACACAGGTCCACAGTTTCAGTTTCTGATTTGTCATCGTGCTCTCCTCAAGCAGGCCGCAGGCTGAGCGCCCTCAACGGCGGGAAGATTGATGGCTGTGCCATGGTCGGGCATGATGCTTTAATGCTGGGCTTAATTGCAAATTATTCCTATTGCGGATTGGAGACACCATGATTCTGTGCATCAGCGAGATCCTGACCACCGGGCAACTGAGCCGTATACGCACCACAATGGACGCTGGTAGCTTTGAAGATGGCCGCAACACCGCCGGTTGGCACGCCAGACTGGTCAAGAACAATGAGCAGCTGCAGATGGCCGGCAAAACCGCGAACGCGCTTCGCACCGAGGTGGAGAAGGCACTGACCGGACACCCGCTCTTCCAGATGGCGGCCAGGCCCGCGAAAATGGCGCCGATCCTGTTCAGTCGCTACCGGGCTGGCATGACCTACGGTAACCACGTGGACGACCCGGTAATGGGCCGCGGGCCTGGCCGGTTGCGGACCGACATTTCCTTTACCCTGTTCCTGGATGACCCCGACAGCTACGAGGGCGGTGAGCTGGTAACCGATACCACGGCCGGTGAACAGTCCTACAAACTGCCCGCCGGCGCCGCCGTGGTCTATCCCTCCTCGACCCTGCACCGGGTTGAGCCAGTGACCCTTGGCCAGCGCCGTGTCGCCATTGGCTGGATTCAGAGTACCATCCGGGACCCGGCTCACAGAGAAGTGCTGTTTGACCTCGACACAGCCCGGCGGCAACTTTTCGAACGTGAGGGCAAGACGACCGAGTTCGATCTGCTCACCAAGTCCCTGGCCAATCTCCAGCGATTCTGGGCCGAGATCTGATTCGGGTATTCTGCTATCTGACGCATGAAGCCATAACCGTTATACTCCGCCCCATCATTCATTATTTACCAGCCAGGTTACTTCATGCTTAATGCCGACGCTCTCAGCCAGTTGCGCCAGCTGAAATCCGATATCGAGGAAAACAAGGTAGTCTTCCCCGGTATCGTCAAAGCCACCAATGGCCGCTTCGGGTTCGTTGCGCTTGACGAGGGCCGCGATGTTTTTCTGCCTCCGGAAGAAATGCAGAAAGTCCTGCCGGGAGACCGGGTGAATGTCACCGAGCAGGAAGTGGAGAAAGGCAAGACCCAGGGTGTGGTGGACGAACTGCTGGAAACCCGCCTGAACACCTTTGTTGGCCGTTACCTGGTCAAGGGCAAGGGTCACTTTGTGGTACCCGAGACCCCGGGCATCAACCGCTGGATCTTCATTCCGCCCAAAGAACGGATGAATGCCCAGCCGGATGACTACATCTATTGCCAGATTCACAAACATCCGATCAAGGATGGCAAGGGCCAGGCCAGGGTGCTGCGGGTTATCGGCAAGGCCGGGGAACCCGGCATCGAACGCGCCTTCACCCTGGCAACCTTTGACCTGGCGGACACCTGGCCGGAAACGGTGCAGAGACAGGCCGACAGTCTGAGTGAGAGCGACATCGAATCCCGGGAACCCGGCCGGGAAGACCGCACCGACCGCCCCTATGTCACCATCGACAGCCCGGGCACCCAGGACATGGATGACGCCCTGCTGGCCGAACCCAATGCCACCGGCTGGACGCTCTCGATCGCCATTGCCGACCCGACCGCCGTGATCGACACCAACAGCCCGGCGGAACAGGAAGCGTTCAACCGGGCTACCGCTATCTACTTCCCCGGCGAGCCACTGCCGATGCTGCCTGACAGCATCAGCACCCGTCTTTGCTCGCTCATGCCAGAGCTAAAGCGGCTGGCACTGGTGTGCGATCTGCAGGTCAACAACGACGGCAGCCTCGGCGACTACAGCTTTCACCAGGCGGTGATCCGGTCCAAGGGCAAACTCAGTTACGAGCTGGTCTCCAACCTGATCGAAGGCCGGGAAGACGACGACATCAAGGCCCTGCCGGACGCCGTGGGTAACAGCCTGGACCAGTTGCACCAGGCAGCCACAGCCCTGAGAAAATGGCGCAGCGAACATGCGCTGCTCAGTGGTGACCGGCCGGAATTCCGGCTGCGGCTGGACGAGAATAAACGCATCCGTCTGATTGAGCCGTCGCTTCAGAATGAAGCCCATCGCCTGGTGGAGGAATGCATGGTCGCCGCCAACCGCTGCGCCGCCGACTTCCTCACCAGCCAGACCGCCGGCCTGTTTATTCGGCATCCCGGGCTGCGGGATGATCGTGCCGACAACATCCGGGCACTGATCGACAGCCATGCGCCGCACCTTTCGGGAATAGATGCCCACCAGGCCGTCGGGTTCAGGAAACTGATGAACGAAACCGAAGCGCTGGACGCAGAGGTGCCTGTCAAGGCCATCCTCTCCCGCCAGCTGGCTCGTGCCGAGCTGAGCTTCAAACCCGCCCCGCATCAGGGCATGGGCCTGGATGCCTACACCACGTTTACCTCACCGCTGCGCAAGTTCTCCGATTTCTACGTACACCGGCTGATCAAGGCCGCCCTGTGGGACACCCCCATGAACGCCCTGACAGGGGATCAACTGGAGGCCCTGCAGGCTGCCCAGATCCGCGCCCGTCAGGCGGCGAACAGCCTGGAGGCCTGGCTCAAGAGCGACTTTGCCAAAACCCTCGGCGAAGCGCCCATGGCCGGCGTGATCAGCCGCACAGTACCGGCCGGTTTCTTCGTGCGTCTGGACGCCAACGGGCTGGAAGGCTTTGTCAGCTGCAAGGATCTTGACGGCAAGTTCAGCTTTGATCCAGTCACCCTGCGCCTGATCCACAACAAGAATGGCGGTATCTTCCAACTGGAACAGCCGGTAACGGTGAGCTTTGCCGGGGTAGACGAAGAACGCAGGCAGATCAATTTCAAACTGGTGGAAGCCGACGAGATCCCGGCCGTGAACAAAGCTGACAGCGGTTGAAAAACCACAGCGGCAGGCGCATCGTATTACTGGGAACATGAGCTATTGATGGAGGTGCGCCATGGCCATCCGCCCTGACGAGTTTCTGAAGAAATATGGCTTTGACAGGGAAGACGACGAGCGGGACCACAGCCTTCGCCACAATGCCCTGGAGCATGCCAGGCACCTGCGCAGGCCCCGCGCCGGAACGCCCCACGACTGGGCAGAGTGGGAGCGCTACAAGCGGGAGCATCCGGGTGACGTGGAGGACGATCCCGAGAGCTGATCCCGATACTTATCGGGCCAGCATCCTCTCCAGCCGTTCGTCTTTCGCCCGCCACTGATCCCCCAGCCAGTTTTTGACATTCCGGCGGTGCTCGGCATCCGTTGAATAGTCCCGGCCTTTCAGGTGTTCCGGGATATCAACGGTGTGAATTTCCATTTTAACTTCGCTCACCCGGCCGCAGATAAACTCCCAGAAGGTCGGTGCGCCACCCGGGTAGGCGATAGTGACATCCACCAGGGTCTGGATCGAGTCGCCCATGGCGTCGAGCACGAAGGCGGCGCCGCCGGCCTTGGGGGTAAGCAGGTGGCTGTAGGGGGACTTCTGCTTGTCGTGCTTGGCCTGGGTAAACCGGGTGCCTTCCACGAAGTTCATGACGCTGACCGGGGTATATCGGAACTGCTCACAGGCCCGGCGGGTTGCCTTGAGATCTTCGCCCCGTTTTTCAGGGTGTTTGATCAGATACTCGCGGGTGTATCGCTTCATGAACGGGAAGTCGAGCCCCCACCAGGCCAGACCGATAACCGGCACCCAGATCAGTTGCTGCTTGAGGAAAAACTTCAGGAACGGCGCCCGGTGATTGAAGACCCGCTGCATGGCGAAGATATCAACCCAGCTCTGGTGATTGGCCAGCACCAGGTACCAGCTTTCCCGTTTGAGGTTTTCGGCGCCTTTCACTTCCCATTTGGTTTTGTGGGTCAGCTTCATCCAGCCCGTGTTGCAGGCGACCCAGGCTTCGGCGACCCAGATAATGGCTTTGGTGCACAGGACCCGGAAACCCTTGATGGGGATAATCAGTTTCAGGATGGCCGGAATGTAAAGCAGGATGCACCAGAACAGGGTGTTGATTCCCAGCAGGATGGAGTTGAGTATGCCGATAACGGGAGCAGGGAGGAAGCTAAGCATGGCGGTCCTGTTTTTGGTTTTTGTGTCCAGTGGGGTGCAATCATATCAACCACAGGCGGGATTGGGCAGTGGCCCGAAGTGACCGGTTTGCCCACCGGATGTGACAGTTATGCCATGGTGCTTTGTTCATCACGCTTCTGACCAATCCGATCAGAAGCGTGATGAACTATTGGGAGTTGATCATCCGCCTGGGGGACCGGGAATTTGTCACCAATCACGCTACCACGTCGGCGTTTCTGGATCGTATGGTGGCTTACCCCGGGGGCATTATTCAGGACACGGTGGCGAGAGTCTGGATCGACAACCAGCTGTCCAGAGGCGAGATCCAGATCGGCGAAGATATCGCCAGACTTGAAAATGCAAGTGCCAACTTACTGACTATTGCCGGCAGAGAAGACACCATGGTAAGGCCAGGCGCCGCCCCGATGGTCGCCTCCACAGAGTCAGAGGCCCTTCAAAATCTCAGGCAACTCCGAAAGGCTGCTGATAACTGCCGAGGGTTCTATTCCCCAGTCTTCGAACACTTTATCCGGATCTCTTTTGACCCAGACTGCCAACAACCCGGCTGCCCTTGCACCAATGACATCCCAGGCGTTGCTGGAAACAAGGCACAAGGGCTTTTCCCAAGAACCCGTAGCACGTCGGGCGTAGGCATAGACAGCCGGGTCCGGTTTGAAGCTCTTGATATCGTCTACCGATACCAGACCTTCAAATTGGTCAAGCAAGTCGTTGTGCCCGAGCACTTTCTCCAGTGCCGGGTAGCCGCCATTGGAGAATGCGAAAACCGGATACTCGCCTCTCAGGCTCTTTAACGCCGGCAACGCATCGTCGAACGCAGGCAGGGACAAATAGGCCGCCATCAGGACATTTTCGCGCTCTTCAGACAGGGTCAGTTTGTGGGCGGCCATAGCGTAGCGCAGGGCTTGCCGGGTACACACACCGAAGTCTTCGTAGACTTTCATCAGGCCCTTGCGGAACGAGAACTCCAGCTGTTTCTCGCGCCAGAGCGCGGCCACGGTTTCGGCTTTGTTACCCGCATCCTCCGCCAGCAGGCGGGACATGCCCATGGGGTCGACCAGGGTTCCGTAAACGTCGAAAGCGAGAGTCATGGTCATCGAAGGCACTCCTCGTCCGGAAAGGGTGTTGGTGTCGTGTACCGAAGCCACGGTATCGGAATTTGAACAATCACTCAACGCCAACAGACAGGAGCGCCGGAGCACCGCCATTGCCATGGGCTGTTATCTGCTGATGGTTCAGCGTTATCCTGCCGAAGGTTTCGAGCCACAAGGGGCAACAGGCAACTGAATATTTGCTCTGGCGTTCGAAGCCACTCCCACACTGTCCTCCCACGAGCCGACGGGCAAAATCATCCAAAGTGGTCTACACAGAGTACGTAAGACTCTAAACCAAGCGACAAGGAGCAATCCCCATGAACAACGTTACCCTGGACGGCAACCCCATTGAACTGAGCGGCAAATTCCCCGAGACAGGCGACAACGCACCGCCCTTCACCCTGACCAACAGTGGCCTGGAAGAAGTCAAGCTCGATAACTGGGCCGGCAAGCGCAAAATCCTGAACATCATCCCCAGCATCGACACCGGCGTCTGCGCCGCCTCCACCCGGAAATTCAACGAAAAAGCCGGCAACCTCGACAACACCGTGGTACTCGTTATCTCCGCAGACCTGCCCTTCGCCGCCGCCCGATTCTGCGGTGCCGAAGGCCTGAAAAACGTCGAAACCCTTTCCACCTTCCGGAACTACAGCTTCCAGCAGGACTACGGCGTCGCCATCCAGGACGGCCCTCTGGCCGGCCTCTGTGCTCGCGCGGTGGTGGTGCTGGACGAAAACAACAAGGTTCTGCACAGCGAGCTGGTTGACGAGATCAAGAGCGAGCCGGATTACGATGCGGCGCTGAAGGTGCTGTAAAGCTTCTTATCGCCCTCGCCGCCGGACATATCTCCGGTTGCCGGGGCAGTTGGATGGGGGCGGATTTCTGAAACCGTGCGGAGCCATGGATGGCGGAGCCGAGCGTACAGGGAAGTATTCACAGCGTGTTTCAGAAATCCGCCCCCAGCCGACTGCGTGCCCCAAAAACAGAACCTGTTAGAATCCCCGCCCAAAGCCCGAACCCCAACCGAAGGCCCACAACGCCCCGTGCAGACCACCGCCCAAACCCCAGGCCTGGCCCGCCAGCTCTACAGCATGACCTGGCCCATGCTGTTCGGGGTACTCTCCCTGATGACCTTCCAACTGGCCGACAGTGCCTTTATCGGGGAACTGGGGAAAGATCCGCTGGCAGCGCTCGGCTTCACCCTGCCAATGCAGCAACTGATCATCGGTCTTCAGGTGGGCCTGGGCATTGCCACCACCGCCATCGTTGCCCGCACACTGGGTGCGGGTGACGAACTCCGTGCCAATCGTCTTGGCGGCCTGATCATTACCGTAGGTGGAACACTGGTTTTCCTGATCTGCGCGGCCCTGTGGCTTCTCCAGGGCCACATCATGACCGCACTCGGCGCGGAAGAGACACTGCTGCCGCTGATCAGGCGCTACTGGATTCCCTGGCTGATTGCCGCCTGGACCGGCGCGGTTCTGTATTTCGGCTACAGTGTGTGCCGCTCCCATGGCGACACCAAACTGCCAGGGTACATGATGGTGGCCACCAGCCTGACCAACATCGCCCTGGATCCGCTCTATATTTTCACCTTTGGCTGGGGGTTACCCGGCGCCGCCTGGGCCACCGTCACCTCGTTCGGTATCGGTTGCCTGGTGATCTACCCGAAACTTCTGAAGCGTCACTGGGTCCGGTTTGATCTGCGCCAGCTTGCCCTTTGGCAGGCCCTTAAGCAGCTCAACGGCATCATGGCCCCGGCCATGGTCAGCCAGCTGATGCCCGCCGTCTCGGCGATGCTGGCAACGGCCCTTGTCGCCGGCTTCGGCTCCGGGGCCGTGGCCGCCTGGGGCCTCGGCACGCGCCTGGAGTTTTTCTCCCTTATCGTCGTGCTGGCACTGACCATGTCGATGCCACCGATGATTGGCCAGTTGCTGGGTGCCGGGGATATTGAACAGATCCGAAAACTGGTGCGCATCGCGGTCCGGTTCGTGGTGGTCTGGCAGCTGGCCATTGGTCTGACCTGGGTGGTGGCCTCCGGGCTGGTGTCTGAATTGTTCTCAAACGACAGCGATGTCCAGGAGGTACTGGCTGCATATCTGGTGCGGGTCCCGCTCAGTTACAGCGGTCTGGGCGTGTGTATGCTGATGGTGTCGGTATGCAACGCCCTGGGACTGGCCATGCGGGCGTTGCTGGTATCCACTTTGCGACTGTTTCTTTGCTACTTGCCGTTACTCTGGCTGGGCAGCCAGATCAATGGCATCTTTGGCCTCATGAGTGGCGCGCTGGTGGGCAATCTCTTTGCTGGCGTTGTGGCTTACAGTTTTTATCGCTCCGGCATGAAACCGCTCCAGAGCAGCACGAGCCAGAATGGGGTCAGATGAAAGCGTTCATCTGACCCCGCCTTCATGTCCAGTGATGGGTCAGGCAAAGCGTGAGCGGAAGCTTTCCGGTACCGGCACCACTTCCTTGCGCTGGTAGTTGAAGAACACGAATCCGTACTTGGCCAGGGCCACAGGCTGGCCACTCTCGGCTTTGGTGACCCGGAAGACAAAATCCCCACCGTACTTGTTGAAGTCCATCAGGCCGACTTCGAAGCGCAGCATTTCCGGGAAGAAGGACTCGGACTGGTACATGGTGGCCAGGTCGGTGACGATGATGCCGGTGCTATCCTTACCCGCTTCCTGGAGGCCATAACTGACCAGGAACTGGGCCCTGGCCTCGGAGAGCATGGAGATGAGGGCGTCATTGCCCAGGTGGTTGGCGCCGTTGATGTCGGTGATCCTGACGGGCATCCTGGTTTCGAAGCGGAAGGCGTCGTCCGGGAAGGAGAGTTTGATTCGGGCCACGGGGGGTTCCTGTTCTCGCTGGGTCTCTGGGGGCGAATCATACGCTGTTCGACTTTAGTGTTCATCTCAAGACGTTCTGCTTTAAATCGGTTATCTTGCTATTGGACCTTTGCGCTGTAAGCTTTGGTGCAGCGACATCAGGAAAGAGCCTTCCAAAACACGCTCCTTGCGGCACGTCCCTGTGACGCTTGAGTTCCGCCATCCCTGGCTCCACACAGTTTTGGAAGGCTCTTTCCTGATGTCGTTCGTACTCTCTTCGCGCACCGAATAATAAAGATCGCATTTGGAGTTTTATGGATATCCGCCCTGCCGCCACATTGGTTTTAATTCGCGACACTGCCGAAGGCCTTGAAGTCCTGCTGCTGCAACGTACCTGGGATGCGGTGTTCATGCCCGGGTATTTTGTGTTCCCGGGAGGAAGAGTCGAAGAGCACGAGCCCGGCGGGCGGGAACACGCTCTCGGTCCCGGAGATGCCGAGGTCAGTCAGACCATGAGTGTCGACGAGGGTGGCGCGGATTACATGCTGGCGGCGGTTCGGGAGTGTTTTGAGGAAGCCGGGATTCTGGTTGCGGTGGATGCGCAGGGGCATCCGGTTTCCGGGGACCATCCGGCCCATGGCGACCGGGAAGCTTTGTTCAGGGGCGACTTGTCGTTGGCCAGCCTGTGCGATAACCATGGGTTGTCGATTCCGCTGGACAGGCTGGCCTACCTGGGCCGCTGGGTTACGCCGCCGGGGCCGCCACGGCGGTTCGATACGCGGTTTTTTGTGGCTACCGCTCCAGAGGGGCAACTGGCCAGCCATGATGGGGTGGAGACCATTGATCATGTCTGGATTCGCCCGGAGCAGGCGCTTGAGGATCATCGGAATGGCCAGCGGTTGCTAGGGCTTCCCACAATCCGGACGCTGCGGGTGCTCAGTGATTTCGAAACCACCGATGCGCTCATGCGCTATGCCCACGCCAATCCACCTGGGCCTCACCCAAGTCAACCCTGGCCGGGACTGAAGAAGGGCAAGCCGGTGACGCTGGAACCGGGGGCGCCGGCCTATGACGAGGCGGTCAAGCTGGATCCGGAAGGGGAGGGATCAACCCGGGCAGAGATTATTCCCGGTGAGCCGGTGGAAGTGGCGGCCGGGGTGATCCGGCTGACGGCACCCAACCCCGGGATGATGACCGGGCCGGGCACCAACACCTATTTGCTGGGTCATGAGCGGTTTACCGTGATTGACCCCGGCCCCGCGAGCGACAACCATATTGAGCGGATTCTGGAGGTGACCGGTGGGGTGATTGATCAGGTGTTGGTTACCCACACCCATAAGGATCACTCGCCGGCGGTTGCGGCTCTCAAGGAGCGAACCGGTTGCCGTGTTTACGGCTGGCCGGCGCCCAAGGGCGCGAGTCAGGACCAGACGTTCCGGGCGGATGACAAACCCGGGCACGGTGATCTGATTGTTACCGAAGCCGGGATTCTGAAAGTACTGCACACCCCGGGCCATGCCTCGAATCATTTGTGTTATCTGCTGACCGATCAGGAGCTGCTGTTCTCCGGTGACCACATCATGCAGGGGTCCACGGTGGTGATTAATCCGCCGGACGGGGACATGAAGGCCTATATTGAGTCCCTGTACGACCTGTTGGCCGAGTCCATCCGCCACATTGCCCCGGCCCATGGATTCTTGATGGGGCAACCGGAAGCGGTCATTGATTTCCTGATTACCCACCGGCTGTCACGGGAGCACAAGATCGCTCGTACTCTGAAAGCGCTGACCCCGGTGAATCTTAAAACGCTGACAGCAAAGGCATACGATGATGTACCGGCGGCGATTCACGGGGTGGCCGAACGGTCAGCACTGGCGCACCTGCTGAAGCTGGAGGCCGAGCACAGAGCCTTCAGAGACGGCGATCTTTGGCACCTCAGACCAGACAACTAGCCGGTAAGCCACTACTTTTTCGCAATGATGTACACGGCATGCACAATCCCCGGAATATATCCCAGGAGGGTCAACAGGATCGAGATTATTCGCCAGACCGTGTATGACCTGAACCCGGAAAAACTCTCTGGCCGGGTCGTAGGCATTCCCATCGTCAACCTGCCGGAATGGCTGGTTTCGCGGCCTACCACATTGGTACGGAGGCAGAAGTTCCGGGAGAGTAGTATCCTATGCGTTTTATTGGCCACCCCCCCAACCAACAGGAGCGCGCGTGTCTGCGGAAAACGCCGGAATCTTGCCCCGAACTCCCGGGCTGGCCTACGCTGGCCTGGTTCTGACACCCCTGTTCTGGGCCGGCAATGCCGTTGTCGCCCGGGGCACGGTTGAGAATATCCCGCCCCTGTCCATGTCCTTCTGGCGCTGGATCATTGCACTCGCCATCCTCTTGCCCTTCGGGCTTCCGGGTGTCTGGCGCCACCGCCAGGTTATTCGCCAGCATTTCCGGTCCATGCTGACCCTGGCGACCTTCAGCGTGGCAGCCTTCAACTCGTTACTCTACTTCGCGGCAACCACCACCACGGCCACCAACATCGCCCTGATCAACGCCACCATTCCGATCTTCGTGGCACTGCTGGCCTGGATTCTGCTCGGCGACCGGACCCGGCCCATCCAGGCCCTCGGTATCGCCCTGGCCATCATCGGGATTGTCACCGTCGTGGCGCGGGGCGACATTGCGGTACTCACCGGCCTGCAGACACAGCCAGGGGACCTGATCATGGTGGCGGCGGTCTTCAGCTGGGGGCTGTTTTCGGTCCTGCTGCGACGCCAGGCGGTGCCGCTGCCGGCCCTGACCTTCCTGACCACCCAGATACTTCTGGGTACCCTGGTGATACTGCCTTTTTACCTCACCGATCTGCTTTTCTTCGCAGGTGGTTTTGATCTGTCGCGGAGCACAGCTCTGCCCCTGCTGTATTTCGCCATTTTCCCGGGCATTCTGGCCTACGCTTTCTGGAATCACGGTGTGCATAAAATCGGCCCGGCCCGGGCGGCCATCTTCATGTACCTGACACCGGTCTTCGCCTCCGTGCTGGCGGGTGTCTTTCTGGGGGAGTCCCTTGGAGTGTTTCATATCATCGGTGGTCTGCTGATTCTCGCCGGACTGTTACTGGCAACCCAGACCGGCAAACGTGCGCACTACCGGATCAAAGAACAGCAAGCAAAGGGAGACAGCCATGACTGAACTCATCCGACGCTTTCGCAGCTTCCTCTTTCTGGTGCTGCTGATACCTGGTCTCTCACTTCCGGCCGCCGCTAAGCCCTATGATCCGGGCTGAAGTTCCCAAGCGCGGTTTCTATCCGGCCCAGAACCTCTCCAAGCACGGCTCTGGGGCAGCCGATGTTCAGCCGCATGAAGCCGCTGCCCTGGTCACCAAACGATACCCCGGGATTCATGCCAACACCGGCGTCCCGGACAAAAAACCGCTTCAGGCCGGCATCGTCAAGGTCCAGCCCGCGGCAATCCAGCCACATCAGATAGGTGCCTTCCGGTGCCGATACCCGAATGCCCGGCAGCCGTTGGCTGACTGCCTCCACCACATAATCCCGGTTTGCCTGAAGGTAGGCCATCAGATCATCCAGCCAGGGACCGCCGTGGCGGTAACCGGCTTCGAAGCCGGCGATGCTGAACGGGTTGCACTGGGGCAGATGCATGGACGCGAACACGGCTTTTATGGCCCTACGCCGGTCCGAATCGGGGATCACCAGCGCGGATAGCCCCAGGCCGGGCATATTGAAAGTCTTGCTGGGTGCCACGGCCATCACCAGGGCATCCTCCGGCCCGGCCAGATTGGCCAACAGGGTGTGGCGGGGTTTGTCCCGATAGGTCAGGTCGCAGTGAATCTCATCCGAGACCACCACCAGTTGATGCCGGCGGGCAATGGCGAGCACGGCCCTGAGTTCTTCATCAGACCATACCCGCCCGACCGGGTTGTGGGGTGAGCACAGCAACAGGATACGGGCATCCGGCCGAGCGGCGCACTGCTCAAGGTGATCCAGATCCATCCGGTAGTGGCCGGGCTCGCCGGTGTCAGGGTCTTCCGGCACCAGGGGGTTCTCGATCACCTTCCGGCCACTGTGCCGGACCGAACTGAAAAACGGCGGATACACCGGTGGCTGGATGATGACACCCTCGCCCGGCCCGGCATAGGCTATGCAGGCCGCGTTCAGGGACGGGACCACACCGGGTGCCATCAGGATCCATTGCCGCTGGATCTCCCAGCCATGTCGGTCGGCGAACCAGTCGATCATGGACTGGTAAAGACTGTCCGGAAACAGGGTGTAGCCATACACCGGATGTGCAGCCCGCTCGCTCAGCGCCCGGGTAACCGCCTCAGGGGCGGCAAAATCCATGTCGGCAACCCACACCGGAATAACGTCATCGCGGCCAAACACGGCCCTACGGGCATCAAACTTGACCGAACAGGTGTTTTCCCGGGAAACAGGCTGATCAAAGGGACTGGACACAGGGACTCTCCGCAGCAATTTAAAACCTCAGGCCAGTATTTTGGTGGGCCTGGCCGGCCACCGCAACCTGGTCCGTTCACACCCAGTTGCCTCCGGCTTTGGTCGAACGTTTGCGAATAATACTTGCCCAACCGGCTCGATACTTGCGAACCTAACGGATTATTCATTCGCTATCTCTCTTACGCCTGTCGGAGCCTGTTCAATGATCGGCCAGATTCTGTCCACCCTGTTGCCGGTTTTCCTGATCGCCGGTTGCGGTGCCCTTTATGGCCGTTACCGCACCCCGGATATCCAGGGGCTCAACGTTCTCAACATGGAACTGTTCGTCCCCATGCTGGTGTTTGCGGTGCTGGCGGACCAGAAGGCCCCCCTGCAGGACTATGCCCAGTTGGCGCTGGCGGCCACGGTGGTGGTGCTTGGTTCGGGTATCGTGCTGTATCCGCTGGCCAGGATTCTGAAGCTGAACCTGAAAACCTTCCTGCCGCCCATGATGTTCAACAATTCCGGCAACATGGGTATTCCCCTACTGGTGCTGGCCTTCGGTGACGCGGCCCTGCCAGCGGCGATTGTGCTGTTTATCGTGGAAATGCTGCTGCACTTCTCTGTCGGCCTGTACATACTGGACCACCATGCCTCCATTGTGAAACGCCTGAAACTGCCGATTGTGCTCGCCAGTGTTGCCGGGCTTTCGGTGAACCTTGGCGGCGTTCCTCTACCGGAGTGGCTGCTGGAGACACTGAACATGCTGGGTGGTGTCAGCATTCCGCTGATGCTGTTTGCTCTGGGCGTCCGCATGCTGGATGTGGACTTCAGCGACTGGAAACTGGGCATGCTCGGTGCAATCGCCTGCCCGGCCAGTGGCCTGCTGCTGGCCTGGCCCATGATCGCCATCCTCGACCTGCCGGGGATGCAGGTTGCGGCGCTGTGGGTATTCGCCGCCCTGCCGCCGGCGGTACTGAACTACATAGTGGCTGAACAGTATTGCCAGGAGCCACATAAGGTGGCCTCACTGGTATTATTGAGCAATCTTGGTAGTCTTGTTGTGATGCCCGTGGTGCTCGGGCTGGTATTCGCTGCCGGTTACATCTGACCACCGGATCAAGTCAGCCCTGTTTCGTTGAGGAAGGACCCCATGTCTGAAACCGCTGCGGTCGTGCGCGCCACCCGCCCCAATTTTCTGGTGCTCGCCCCCCTGTGTGCGGGCCTCGGTGTGGCACTGGCCTGGCAACAGGGGGAGCCACCGGCGTTACTGGATACCTTTCTGGTTCTGGTCGGCGCACTGCTCGCCCACGCGGCGGTCAACCTGCTCAATGAATACGAGGACTTTGTTTCCGGGCTGGATCTGATCACCCGGCGCACGCCCTTTTCCGGCGGCAGCGGGGCGCTTCCGGAGGTTCCCGTTGCCGCAAAAGGCGTGTTGCTGGCGGCTCTCGGCACGCTGGCCGTGGTGGTGGCCATCGGCCTGTACTTTATCTGGCTCCGTGGGGTGCCCATGCTGGTGCTCGGGGCGGCGGGCGTGGTGCTGGTACTGACTTACACCCGCTGGATTACCCGTTCGCCCATCATCTGCCTGCTGGCCCCGGGGCTGGGCTTCGGGCCGGTGATGATACTGGGCAGCCTGATTGCCCTGGGCGCCCGGCTGGATGCTGCAGCTATCGCGGTCTCGGTAATAAGCCTGCTGCTGGTCAGCGAGCTACTGCTGATCAATCAGATACCGGATGCCGAAGCAGACCGGAAAGTCGGGCGGCGACACCTGGTAATAACTCTGGGCCAACCCGCGGCAGCCCGGCTCGCTGGCAGTCTGTTGCTGGGAAGTTACGGTGTCCTGGGGGCCGGCATACTGGCAGGCTGGTTGCCGGCATGGACCTCCATCGCGCTTGCTCCGGCGCCGGCGGCTGTGTGGATCAGCCTCAGGCTGCCGGGAGCCCTGACGGACCCTCCGCGGCTTAACTCTGTGCTTGGAATAAACGTGGCGGTGCTGCTGGCCACACTGGCGTTACTGATCTTTGGCCTCAGCCTTTAGGGCCGATCCTAGGAACCAGGCCACGCAACCCGCCGGCTCCTCTTGCAACCGCAGGAACTTTGACCGATGGTTAGAAGCACAATCCGGCTGATTACATTCACGATACGGAGGTCTGCCCCATGAGTGTTCTTTTCCTGCTGATCAGTGCGCTGATACTGATTTATCTGGGTATCGGCGGCACCACAGCTGCTTTGGTGATGTCCATTGCCACGGTTATCGGTCTGTTTCAGGACGACTGGCATTTTGTCAGCATTCTGTTTGGCGGCGTTTTACTGGCCCTGGCCCTGATTCTGACGGTTCCCGGCGATTTACGGCTGGACAAACTCAGCCGGCCGCTGCTTGGCTGGGTTCGAAGCCGCCTGCCGAAGCTCTCGGATACCGAAGCCGAAGCCCTGAAATCCGGCTCAGTGGACTGGGACGGCGAACTCTTCTCCGGCAACCCCAAATGGAACAAGCTGCTGGACGCCAAACCGGCACACCTCACCAGCGAAGAGCAGGCCTTTCTGGATGGCCCGGTGGAAAAACTCTGCGCCATGCTGGACGACTGGAAGATCACCCACGAACAGTACGACCTGCCGGACAAGGTCTGGAAATTCATTCGGGAAAAGGGCTTTTTCGGCCTGGTGATTCCGAAAGAGGACGGTGGCCTGGGGTTCTCCAACACCGCCCACTCGGAAATCGTGATGAAAATCTCCACCCGCAGTGTGTCCGCCGCCGTCACCGTCATGGTGCCCAACTCCCTCGGCCCCGGCGAGCTGCTGATGCACTACGGCACCGATGAGCAGAAAAAGCACTACCTGCCGAGACTGGCCGGCGGCGACGAGATTCCGTGCTTTGCCCTGACCTCCCCGGTGGCCGGCTCCGATGCCGGTGCCATTCCGGACAAGGGCATCGTTGGCAAGGGTGAATGGAACGGCAAGGAAGTACTGGGCCTGAAGGTGACCTGGAACAAGCGCTACATCACCCTGGCACCGGTGGCCACACTGATTGGCCTGGCCATCAAGGTCTATGACCCGGACAAACTGCTCGGCGATAACGACGAGATTGGCGTGACCTGCGTCCTGGTCCCGCGGGAGACCGAGGGCGTCAATGCCGGCGCCCGCCACCTGCCCATGAACACCGTGTTCATGAACGGGCCGACCTGGGGCAACGATGTGTTTATCCCCATGGACCAGGTCATCGGCGGCCAGGACATGCTTGGCAAGGGCTGGACCATGCTGCTGGAATGCCTCTCCATCGGCCGTTCCATCTCCCTGCCCGCCCTGGGTACTGGCGCCGGCAAGGTGGCCAGCCTTGCCACCGGCTCCTACGCCTACACCCGGGAGCAGTTCGGCCATTCCATCAGCCAGTTTGAGGGCGTGCAGGAAGCCCTGGAACCCATTGCCGGCTACACCTACATGATGGACGCGGCCCGGTTGCTCACCTCAGGCATGCTGGACCGGGGAGTAAGACCTTCGGTGCCGTCCGCCGTGCTGAAATACCGCAACACCGACCTGATGCGGGAGGTGATCAACCATGCCATGGACGTTGTCGCCGGCCGGGGCGTGATCACCGGCCCCCGCAACTTCCTCGCCCGGGCCTACCAGGCGGTGCCCATCGGCATCACCGTGGAGGGCGCCAACATCCTCACCCGCAGCCTGATGATCTTCGGCCAGGGCTCCATCCGCTGCCACCCCTTTATCGTGGAGGAAATCGAAGCGGCCGGCATGGAGGATGAAGACAGGGCGGCGAAGAAATTCGATGGCATTTTCTACCGCCATCTGGCTCACACCACCCGCAACGCCCTGCGTGCCCTGCTGCTGGGCCTGACCCGGGGCTGGATCGAATCGGTGCCGCGCCAGGGTGATATCAAGCCCTGCTACCGTCAACTGGCCCGGTTCTCGGCCGCGTTCGCACTGATGACCGACGTGACCCTGCTGACGGTCGGTGGTGGCCTCAAAGCCCGGCAGCGGCTCTCCGGCCGCATGGCGGACTGCCTGGTGCAGTTGTACTACGCCACCGCCGTGATCAAGCAGTGGCACGAGGAAGGCTACCCGGATGACCAGCGGCCACTGGTGGAATGGTGCCTGAAAACCTGTCTGCGGGACCTTCAGGGTTCCCTGCGCGACGCCATCATCAACTTCCCGGTTCCGGCCCTGCGCTGGCCACTGCGCCTGCTGGTATTCCCGTTGGGCGCCACCGGGCTCAATGGCCCGGACGACAAACTCGGCGCCAGAGTGGCTGAAAGTATTGTAAAGGACACCCCGGTGCGTCAGCGGATCAGCCGTGGCGCCTACACCACCATGGACCCGGAAGATCCCCTGGGGCGGGTACTCAATGCGTACAAACTGGCAAACGAGACGGCCGGAATGCGCAGCCGGTTGCATGAAGCAATCCGCAACCGGGACGAAGACGAACTGGATGGCATTGCCCTGCTGATGGGCCACGAACGCAAGGAACTGGTGGACTGGGCCTGCGCCGAGGGCGTCGTCAGGGCAGACGAGTGCGACAAGTTGCAGGAGGCGTTGACGGCACTCTATGACGTTATCCGTGTGGATGCCTTCGAGGGTGATGGCCTCAAGGCGCTGTCCCGCTGCGCCAAGGGCAAACGCAAGGTCGTTGAGAGGCCAGCCAGGGACTGATATCAATCCGTGTGGCCGGGCCGCCCCCACGGCACGGCCACTTCACTCTGATCCTGTCTCCTTGTGGAGCTGGTGCACTTCTCCGCCAATGTCTCCGAATAGGTACAAGTGCATAATCCACTTTTATACGGCGCTTCGTAGTTATAAAATAGTAAATGTTTATTCTTTTTTAGAATATAAGCATATTCAGGCAGGCTATATGGAACTCCAATTCAACCAGGTGACCAAAAGCTTTGGTGATCTGGATGTCATCAAGCGGTTCGACACCACCATTAAAACCGGAGAAATCGTTGCCCTCGTCGGCCCCTCCGGCTGTGGCAAGTCCACGGTGCTGCATATGGTCGCTGGCTTGCAGAGTGCCTCTTCCGGCACGCTGACGGCCGATGGCAAAAGCGTCTCGAATCCCTCACCAAAGCGAACCCTGGTGTTTCAGGAGCATGCGCTTTACCCCTGGATGACACTGATCGAGAATGTGGCCCTGGCCCTGGAATTCCAGAACCAGCCAAAGCAGGCCGCCCGCAAGGAAGCCCACAAATGGCTGGGCCGGGTAAAGCTTACGGGTTTTGAGGCGTATTACCCGCACCAGGTGTCCGGCGGCATGCGCCAGCGTTGTGCCCTGGCCCGGGCCTTTATCGCCCGGCCCCAGGTGCTGTTGCTGGATGAGCCGTTTGGCGCCCTGGATGCGCTCACTCGGATGACCCTGCAAAGCGTTCTGAAAGATCTCATCGAAGAGGAGCGGCCAACGGTGGTTCTCGTCACCCACGATGTCGACGAAGCCCTGTACCTGGCGGACCGGGTGCTGGTGTTCAGCAACCGCCCGGCCGTTGTACTCAAGGAAATCGCCCTTGAGCATATTCCAAAAACCCACGACCTGTCGGCGTTCGCTGACATCCGTCGCAACGTTCTGAACCTGCTCGGTATCGACACCGACACGCTCTCAACCGGCGTTGAGAAAGGAGAAGCTATATGATTCGCTCAATATTGATGGCGGTGCTCGCCCTGGTGATCACCAATCCTGTGACCGCGGCAGAAGAATTCCGGGTGGGTTACGTCCGGGTCATGGACGACGCCCAGGCCATGCTGGCCTACGAGGCGGGGCTGTATGAAAAATACGGCCTGGACGCCAGGCTGATCGAATTCAGCTCCGGCACCGACCTGATCAAGGGCATCGTGGGCGGCCAGCTCGATATCGGCGTGCTTGGCTTCTCCAACGCCTTTACCTGGGCCTCCCGCGGGGCGGACCTGAAAATTGTCGGCGGCGCCCAGCGCGGTTATCACTCCCTGCTGGTGCGTGACGATTCCGGCATCGAGTCGGTGGCGGACCTGAAAGGCAAAAGCCTGGCTTCCCAGAAGCAGGGCAGCACTGCCGACATCGTGCTCAAAGGCGTGATGCTCGACAACGCCGGCCTTCAGCCCGGCGATCTGAACATCATGGGTATGGCACCGGCTGTCGCCGTTCAGTCCCTGGTCGGCGGCCGGATGGATGCGGCCTTCCTGTTCGAACCCTACGACCGTATCGCCCGGCTGGTGGCGCCGGTCAGACAGATCTATGAAATCGGCGAAGTCTGGCCGTTTCCGTGCATGGTGGTCATCACCTCCGCGGACACCCTGAAGAACCGGAAAGACGTTCTCTGGGCAGCACTGGACGCCCAGCGTGAGGCCATCGACATGCTTGAAAGCGAACCTGCGAAGGCGGCCCCGCTGATCACCGAGTATTTCATCAAGGGTGAGTTCGTCGAATCACGTAACCAGGGCAGGGTTCCCGCGGTGGACGTCATTACCCAGGCCATCCAGACCAATGATTTCAGCGCGAAACTGACGGACGATGACATCAACCGGATGAAGGAACTGGCCGGCATCATGCAGACCCAGGGTATTCTCTCGGCAGAGAGCGATTTCGACGTGGACGCACTGCTCGATCTGTCCTGGCAGAAGGCCCGTGAGCTCTAGGCATGAGTACTAATCAAACCGCCGGCGTCGCCAGCAAACGGGCCTATGTGGTCGCCATCGCCTTCATTCTGTTCTTCTGGCAGGTGGCGGCCTGGTTCCTGCCGGACTTCCTGATGCCGGACGTTCCCGCCGCCTTTGTCCGTCTGTGGGAAGAGTTCAACAGCCCGACCTTCTGGGAAGGGCTGGGCAACAGCATGACCCGCCTGGGTGCCGGTTACGGCTCCGCAATCGTGCTCGGCATCCTGATCGGACTGGTGGGCGGCACCCTGAACGCGGTTCGCAGCCCTCTGAAAGCCGCCATCATCATTCTGCAGTCAATTCCCTCCATTGCCTGGGTGCCGCTGTTCCTGATCCTGATGGGCTTCGGCAACCTGCCGATCATCGTGGTGGTAGCCATTGGTGCCTTTTTCCCCACCGCCCTGAGCGTGATGAACGCCACCGAGAGCGTGGAAAAAGTGCATATCGCCGCCGCCCGGGTGATGGGCGCTTCGAAGCTGCAGATGCTCAAGCGGGTCTATTTCCCGGCAGTGACGCCGGAACTGATCACCGGCGCTCAACTGGCCTTCGGCAACGCCTGGCGGGCATTGATTTCCGCCGAAATGATCGTAGGTTTCAGTGCCGGTCTGGGCAAATCCCTGGCCTACTCCGGTGAAATCGCCGACATGACCGGTGTAATGACCAATATTCTGGTAATCGCGGTGCTGGCTGCGGTGATCGACCAGGTGGTCCTTGAACGCATCAAGCACCGGCTGCTGCGTTACCAGTATCTGTAAAGCCGGTTTCCGCTTTCCGGGAGGCATCCTGCCTCCCCTCTTTTCTTGACAGACTCCACACTCCCCGACTATTACTGAATGTCAGTTCAATTGGCAGTATCTGCAACCTTTTCAGAAAAATTTTGAATAACAAATAATAACGAACCTGCGGCGCAGCCGTCGCCGACTTGAACCGAAAGGGGTGTATTTCCGTGAACGACCAAGCTGCGGGCGAACAGACAACGCCTCCCCCGATCATCCTCGAAACCCGGAATCTGCAAAAGGATTTCAAGGGCTTTACCGCTATTAACAACGTCAGCGTGAAAGTGGAGACGGGGAGCATCCATGCCCTCATTGGCCCCAATGGTGCCGGCAAAACCACTTTTTTCAACCTGCTGACCCAGTTTCTCAAGCCCAGCGCCGGCCAGATCATCTACGACGGTAAAGACATCACCCACTCCCGGCCCGCCGGCATTGCCCAGCAAGGCATGATTCGCTCGTTCCAGATCTCGGCGGTGTTTCCGCACCTGTCCGCCCGGGAAAATGTGCGCATTGCCCTGCAGCGCACACTGGGGGTGTCCTACCAGTTCTGGCGCTCCAAGCGGGTGCTGGACCAGCTGAATGAGGAAGCCCAGGCAACCCTGGAACTGGTGGAGCTTGGTGCCTTTGCCGACACCAAGGCGGTCGAGCTGCCTTACGGCCAGAAGCGGGCCCTGGAAATCGCCACCACCATCGCCCTGAAGCCCCGGCTGATGCTGCTGGACGAACCCACCCAGGGCATGAGTTCCGAGGATGTGGGTACAGTCACCGATCTGATCAGACGAGTGGTTGAGGGCCGGACCATTGTGATGGTGGAGCACAACCTGAATGTGGTCGCCAGCCTGGCCGACACCATCACCGTGCTCAACCGGGGCGAGGTACTGGCGGAGGGCGATTACGACACCGTATCCACCAATCCCGCCGTGATGGAAGCCTACATGGGAACCACCGATGCCGCCTGATCAACGCCCGGAGTTGCTCCGGATCGAGAACCTGCACGCCTGGTACGGCGAGTCTCACATTCTCCATGGCATGAACCTGGCGCTGCACGAAGGCGAGGTGATTACACTGCTGGGCCGTAACGGCTCCGGGCGCACCACCACCCTGAAGGCCATTCTGGGCCTGGTGGGCCGGCGCACCGGTTCTATCAGGGTCCACGGCACCGAAATCATCGACATGCCCACACACCGGATTGCCCATGTCGGCAAGCTCGGCTATTGCCCGGAAGAACGTGGCATCTTTGCCTCCCTCAATGTCGATGAAAACTTGGAACTGCCCCCGATGGTCGCCGAGGGTGGTCTGTCAGCAGACGAAATTTACACCATGTTCCCGAACCTCAGGGAACGGCGGAAAAGCCAGGGTTCCAAACTCTCCGGCGGTGAACAGCAGATGCTGGCCATTGCCCGCATTCTGCGCACCGGTGCCAACCTGCTGTTGCTGGACGAAATCACTGAAGGGCTGGCCCCGGTAATCCTGAAATCCCTGGATCAGGTGATCCGCAAACTGAGGGAAAAGGGCTTCACGATCATTTTGGTGGAGCAGAATTTCCGCTTTGCCGCGCCCCTGGCGGATCGCCACTATGTGATCGAGCATGGCCAGGTGGTAGAGCAGATTGATGCGGCCGATCTCGAGGCCAAAAAGGAGCAGTTGAACAGACACCTGAGTGTCTGAGCCCGTGGGCCTGGACCGCCTTCGCCGGTCCGGCCCGGAACCTAATAACAAAAGGAAACCCACTATGTTCACGAACTGGAAACAAGGACTGGTCGGCGCTGTGGCTACAGCGACACTTACTTTGCCGCTAACCGCTGCCGGAGCTTTGTCTGACGACAAGATCAAAATCGGTGTACTCAGTGACATGTCCGGGGTCTACAAGTCCCTGGAGGGCCCCGGTGCCGTTATCGCGGCCCAAATGGCCATCGAAGACTTCGGTGGCTCGGTTATGGGCAAACCCATTGAAATCATCTCTGCGGATCACCAGAACAAACCGGATATTGGCGCCAGTACTGCCCGGGAGTGGATCGATGCCAAAGACGTGGACATGATCACCGCCCTGGATAACTCCTCGGTCGCGCTCTCGGTGCAGGGCCTCGCCAAGGACAAGAAAATCATCACCATGAACACCGGGGCCGGCACCACCGCCCTCACCGAGGAACAGTGCACGCCCTATGGCATTCACTACGTCTACGACACCCACGCATTGCCCGTGGGCACGGCCACCGCGATGGTCAAGAATGGCGGCAAGAGCTGGTTCTTTATCACCGCCGATTATGCCTTTGGCCACTCCCTGCGGGACAACACCGGCGCGGTGGTGAAGAGCCTGGGTGGCGAGGTAGTTGGCAACGTCAACGCGCCGCTCTCCACCAATGACTTCTCATCCTATCTGCTGCAGGCCCAATCCTCCGGCGCAGACGTGATCGGGCTGGCCAATGCCGGCCAGGATACGGTCAATGCCATCAAGCAGGCTAATCAGTTCCGTATCGTCCAGAGTGGTCAGAAACTGGCGGGCATGCTGGTGTTTCTAACGGATGTGCACAGTATGGGTCTGGACATTGCCCAGGGCCTGCAATTTACCACCGCCTTTGTCTGGAACCAGAATGAAGAAACCAAAGCCTGGTCCAATCGGTTCAATGAGCGCCATGGTGCCATGCCAACGATGGTCCAGGCGGGTGTCTATTCGGCAGTGACCAACTACCTGAAAGCGGTCGAGGAGACCGGTACCGACGACAGCGATACGGTTCGCGCCAAGCTGGGAGAAATGACCCTTAACGACATGTTCGTCAAGGGTGGAAAAATTGCCCCCAACGGCTCCATGCTGCACGACATGTACCTGGTGGAAGTGAAAAAGCCCTCGGAATCGAAAAGCGAGTGGGACCTGCTGAACGTGATCTCAAAGATTCCCGCGGACCAGGCCTACATCTCGATGGCAGACACCAAATGTTCGCTGGTTAACTAGACCACCACTTAAAGGGGAGAGAGCCAAGGTGTCGATGCAGGTCATACTGGCCCAGGCGCTGCTTGGGCTGAATGTGGGTGTGTTTTACGCCATATTGAGCCTGGGGCTGGCGGTGATATTCGGCTTGCTGAATATCATCAACTTTGCCCATGGCGCCATGTACATGCTGGGGGCGTTCATTGCCCTGATCGGCTACTCTCTCCTGGAGCAATGGTTCGGAATCAGCCTTCAGGTCGGTTTCTGGGCGTCGCTGCTGGTGGCGCCCGTAATCGTCGGCATTCTCGGTGTGCTGATTGAACGCCTGCTGCTCAAACGGCTGTACGACCTTGATCACATCTACGGATTGCTGCTCACCTTCGGCATCACGCTCATCCTTCAGGGCCTGTTCGCCAACTATTTTAATGTTTCCGGCACGCCCTACCCGGGCCAGCCGGAAGCACTCAGCGGTGTGGTAAACCTCGGATTTATGTACTTCCCCACCTACCGCCTGTTTGCCATCGTGTTTTCCCTGGTGGTCTGTTTCGCCACCTGGTGGGTCATCGAACACACCAAACTGGGCTCCCGCCTGAGGGCCGGCGTGGAAAACCCCGACCTGACCCAGGCCTTCGGCCTGAATGTTCCCCTCATGGTCACCCTGACCTTCGCCTTCGGTGCCGGCCTGGCTGGCCTGGCCGGAGTTCTGGCCGCGCCCATCTACTCCGTCAGCCCGCTGATGGGGGCCGACCTGATCATCGTGGTGTTTGCCGTGGTGGTTATCGGCGGCATGGGCTCGATCATGGGCGCCATCCTCTCCGGCCTGGCCCTGGGCCTGATTGAAGGGCTGACCAAGGTGTTTTACCCGCCCGCCGCCAGTACCGTGATTTTCTTCCTCATGGTGCTGGTGCTGCTGTTCCGCCCCGCCGGCCTGTTTGGTAAGGAGAAGTAAGCGCCATGACCAATCGCATCCTCTTTATCCTCATGCTGGTGGCCGGCCTGACAGCGCCCCTGTTCGCCTATCCGGTGTTCGTCATGGACCTGCTGTGCTTTGCCCTGTTCGCCAGTGCCTTCAACCTGTTGCTGGGGTACGCCGGCCTGCTCTCGTTCGGCCACGCCGCGTTCTTTGGCGGCGCCGCCTACATTACCGGCTACGTCACCAAGGAATGGGGCTTTACCCCGCTGCTTGGCATACTCGCCGGCGCGGGGTTTGCCATGGTGCTCGGCGCGGCCTTCGGGTTCCTGGCCATACGCCGCCAGGGCATTTACTTCGCCATGGTGACCCTGGCACTGGCCCAGATCATTTACTTCCTGGCCCTGCAGATGCCCTTCACCGGTGGCGAGAACGGTCTGCAGGGCATTCCCCGGGGGCACCTGTTCGGCCTGATTGACCTGAACAACTCCCTCGCCATGTATTACTTCGTGTTCGCCATCTTCCTCGTTGGCTTCGGCATCATCTACCGCACCATCCATTCGCCGTTCGGCGAAGTGCTGCAGGCAATCCGGGAAAACGAATCCCGGGCCCTGTCCCTGGGCTACGACGTGGATCACTTCAAACTGCTGGCCTTCGTGATATCCGCCACCCTGGCCGGGCTGGCCGGTGCCACCAAGGCGATCATTTTCCAGTTCGCCGCTCTCACCAACGCCCATTGGCAAACCTCCGGCGAAGTCATTCTGATGACTCTGGTCGGCGGGCTGGGCACAGTCTTCGGCCCGGTGGTTGGTGCCATCACCGTGGGAGCCCTCAGCCACGAGCTGTCCGCCTTTGGCTCCTGGGTACAGGTCATACTCGGTACCATATTCGTGGTCTGTGTCATGGTATTCCGCCGCGGCATCATCGGTGAAATCCAGCGGCTGGCCAGTCGTAAACAGGGTTGAGGCCTATGCGAGTTATTTCTGCACAGGAGGTGGCCGGCGCACTGGCATGGCCGGCACTGATCGAACGTCTTGCCACCGCGTTTCGCGAGGGCGTGGAAGCGCCGCCACGACATCATCACACCATGCACCGCCCGGACGGTGAGGCCACCATGCTGCTGATGCCGGCCTGGGAACCGGCGGGTTATATCGGCATGAAGATGGTCAACGTGTTTCCCCAGAACGCCAGTGCCGGCCTGCCCGCCATCTCGGGTCTGTATATCCTGTGCGAGGGCGAGCATGGCACTCCGCTCGCCTGTATTGACGGCAGCGCCCTGACCAGCCGGCGGACGGCGGCCGCCTCGGCCCTGGCGGCGCGGGAGCTGGCCCGCGAGGATGCCACAGCGCTGTTGGTGGTGGGCACCGGCAAGCTGGCGCCGATGCTGATTGAAGCCCATGCCGCGGTACGGCCTATCCGTAAGGTGCGGATCTGGGGACGCAATCCGGACAAGGCGGCGGCGCTGGCCGAGCATTTCCGCAACCGGTTTGACTGTGAGGCGGTGACGGACCTGGAAGCCGCCACCGCCGAGGCGGACATCATCAGCTCCGCGACCCTGTCCACCGAAGCGCTGATCCGGGGTGAATGGCTGCAGCCCGGCAGCCATCTGGATCTGGTGGGCGCCTTCCGGCCGACCATGCGGGAAACCGACAGTCAGTGCCTGGCCCACAGCCAGGTCTTTGTCGACACCTACGCCGGTGCCCTGGGCGAGGCCGGCGACATTCTCCAGGCCATCGACGAAGGCGCGTTCCGCAAGACCGACCTGCGGGCCGAACTGGCGGAACTGCTGCGGGGCGACAAACCGGGGCGCGCGAGTGATGACGCCATCACCCTGTTCAAATCCGTGGGCGCCTCGCTGGAAGACCTGGCCGCCGCCATCGAAGTCTGGGAAACCCTGGAACGCGGCTAGTCCGCCTCACCCCGAAGCCCACCCTCGATGGCCTGACTCACCAGCCAGCGTCGAAACAACTGAATACCCCGCTCCTGGCGCCGGCTGGTTTTCCAGGCAAAGTAGAACTGATCCCCAGTCATCACCGGATGGCAGGGCAAGCGGACAAAATCCTCCGAATCCTTGCGCGTGCTCAGCATGTAGTCGTTGGTGAGCGCGATACCCTGATGGAACCGTGCCGCCTCCAGCGCCAGCAACATGTGGCTGAAATGCTGGACCCGGGCGTGCACAGGAATTGGCTGTTCGACGGCCTTGTGCCAGACCTCCCAGTCACCGGCGGCACGGTCGAAAATGCTGTGGGTCGATAACAGCGGGAAACGGGAAATATCCACCGGCGCCAGGAAGATATCATCACCACCGACTCCTTCCAGGCCCAGCTCCCGGCGGATTTTCTGCCAGTAATCCTGACTGCACACCGGAAACAGACGCTCCACGTAAAGTGACTCATAGCTGTAGGCCGGCGAGTCCTTGTGGATGGTTATGAAGCAGTCCGCCACCCGGTCCGACAACACCGGATTCTCACTGCTCATCTCCAGCGCCAGATCCAGTTGCGGATGCAACCGCTGCAAATCCGGCAACCTTGGTACCAGCCAGCGCACTGCAAACGAACTGAACACCGACAACCGCAACCGCGACTCCTCATGCCCCAGCAACTGCTCACTGGCCCGTTCAATCTGCAACAGCGCCGAACTGACCGCATCCAGATACTGCCGGCCCTCGTCTGTCAGCGAAAGCGTTCGCCCACTGCGCCAGAACAACTGTTCCCCGAGGTAGGTTTCCAGCTGTTTGATCTGGTGACTGACCGCACTCTGGCTCACCGCCAGCTCATCGGCAGCGAGTGAAAAGCTGTTGAGGCGGGCAACGGCTTCGAATACGGGCAGGGCTTTCAGGGGTGGCAGTTTCATTATCTGTTTTTCTAATGCCGGTTAAATAAAGATCATTTTATCGGATATTAAAACCCAAATAGACTCTCACTGCGAGTTACGGGAGACCAGGCAGGAAATGGCTTCCGGAAATGCTTGGAGCCATGGATGGCGGAAAGCAAGCGTACAGGGATGTACTTGCAGCGGTTTTCGGAAGCCATTTCCTGCCTGGCCTCACGCACCCAGAGTTTGAGAGCGAAGAGAAAGGATATGTCAGGAAAAACCGTAAACAGTGCCATTTTGCTGCTGATCATCGGCAATGCCATGGCGTTGATCTCTGACGTATTCATAAAACTGCTCGAACCCGGTGCTCCGGTGTTCCAGTTTGCCTTCCTGCGCAGTCTGATCACACTGGCATTCCTGCTGCCCCTGGCAGGCCAGCTGGACCGGAAGAATCTCTTCGCTGGCCTGCAAATCCACGCTTTCCGGGCCCACATCCACCTGGCGGGCATCCTGTGCATGGTCATCGCCCTGGGCAACCTGCCCCTGGCCACCGCCAACGCCGTCTTCTACGCCGCCCCCATACTCGTCATGGCGCTCTCCGTTTTCCTGTTCCGGGAGAAACTGACCCCTCTGAGTGTCACCGCCGTATTCAGCGGTTTTGCCGGCATCGTATTGATCCTCCGGCCGGTGGAATTCAACTGGGCCGCCGTCGCAGCGCTGGCAGCCGCCTTTGCCCTGGCCATCAACGCCGTATTGGTTCGCCAGCTGCCGAAACAGCAGAGCACCGTCCACAAACTGTTCCTGAACTACCTGCTGATTCTGCCAGCGGCCGGTGCCCTGGCCTGGTGGGAAGGCGCCCCATGGGATTCCGGCATGCTCATCAGCGCCATGGGGTCTGCCCTGTTCATCCTGGGCTACAACATCACCGTACTGCTGGCCTACCGCCAGGTGGATGCCAACCAGGTCACCAGCGCCGAATACACCGGGCTGATCTGGGCCGTGGGCATTGGCTGGATCTGGTTCGGAGAAGTGCCGGACCTCTGGTTCCTGGCTGGCAGCCTGCTGATCGTGGTGCCGCTGCTGCTGACCGGCCTTCAACATCGCCGCAAGGAGCCGGCGGGAAGATTCAATCAGCCCGTGAGTGTCGGGAATGATCCGGCCAATCCGCGCCCCTGGCGTACCGCGCAGCGAAAAAACAAACCCGCGATACTCTAAGTGGAGGCGATGAACCCCGCAATGCCCGTCAGCACAATTTCAGCGGCCATGGCGGAGAGAATCAGGCCACTGATTTTCGAGAGAATGTTGAGGCCGGTCTTGCCCAGAACCTTTTCCAGATAGCCGGAAAGGTGCAAAAGAACCCCGAGGATCAGCAACCCCGACACCAGCCCGAGAAGTCCGCCGGACACTTCGGCGACGGTTTTCAGCTCCGCCCCGTACACCAGGATCGCACCAATGGTCGCCGGGCCAATCATCACCGGAATCGCCAGGGGCACCACGGCAATGTCGTCACGGTCTTCATCCGGCAAGCCGGTGGCGTGATTGCGGGTACCACTGGTGACCAGACTGATGGCGGTCAGAAACAGCAAACTGCCTGCGCCGATCCGGAAGGAGTTGAGGGTGATGCCAATGGCGCTGAACAGCAGCGGACCGGCAAAGAACAGAATCACGCCCAGAACAAACGCCGAGACACAGGCGCGGCGGATGATCGACGACTTCCCGGGTGCCGGCAATCCCCGGGTCAGGGCCAGGAACATGGTCACTACAAAAAAGGGCGCCAGCAGGAACAGAAAGCGAACCGTACTGCTGATAAAGGTGGAGAAAAACGTCTCAAGCATTCGGGGCATTCCAGGGTTCAAAGAAAGCCGGTAAGCATAGCTTGCGACAACGTTTTCTGCCGTAAGGAAGTGAACGTATGAAGCGCTTGTGATACTGTTCCATGGCGCAACCCACGGTTCGTCTGAACAACCAAGATAAGAACCGGCACAGCGCGAGACCATCCAGCGGGAAGCTGGGCACTTCATCAACCGGCAGTTTTGGGCAGATCTGGCAACCTGCACTAGTATGTAGCTATTCTGGCTACTGGGTCATCGGACAATCCGGAGGACATTCCAACAATGAAAATCGGTATCCCCAGGGAAATCTTCAGGGATGAGCGGCGGGTGGCGGCCACACCACCTTCCGTTCACAAACTTATCGGGCTTGGCTACGAGGTGGTCGTTGAAGGCGGTGCCGGCGAGGCCGCGAACTACTCCGATGAGGCCTACGAGAAAGTGGGCGCAGCCATAGCGGCTGATACCGCGTCGCTGTGGCAGGAAGCGGATTTTATCCTGAAAGTCCGGGCGCCAATGGCGAACCCGGTACTGGGCAGTCACGAAGTGGACCTGATGAAGGAAGGGGCGTTTCTGGTCAGCTATATCTGGCCGGCGCAGAATCCGGAACTGCTGGAGAAGCTGGCGGCCAGGCAGGTCACCGCGTTTGCCATTGACAGCCTGCCCCGCATCAGCCGGGCCCAGAAGATGGACGCACTCAGCGCCATGGCGAACATTGCCGGCTATCGGGCGGTGATCGAGGCGGCCAACAACTTCGGGCGGTTTTTTACCGGCCAGGTGACGGCGGCTGGCAAAGTGCCGCCGGCGAAGGTCATGGTGATTGGTGCCGGCGTGGCGGGACTTGCCGCCATTGGTGCCGCCAACAGCATGGGCGCCATCGTGCGGGCCTTTGATACCCGGCTGGAGGTGAAGGAACAGGTCGAGAGCATGGGTGCCGAGTTCCTGATGCTGGATTTCGACAATGAGGACGGCAGCGGTTCCGGCGGCTACGCCAAGCAGATGAGCGACGAATTCATCAAGGCGGAGATGGCGTTGTTTGCGGAGCAGGCCGAGGAGGTGGACATCATCATCACCACCGCGCTGATTCCCGGCAAGCCGGCACCGAAACTGATCACCGCGGACATGGTCAGATCCATGAAACCCGGCTCCGTGATTGTCGACCTGGCATCCGAGCGCGGCGGCAACTGCGAACTCACCGAACCCGGCAAGGTGGCCCATCATCATGGCGTGACGCTGATCGGCTATACCGACCTGCCCAGCCGCATGGCCAAGGTGGCCAGCGATCTCTACGCCACCAACCTGATGCACCTGCTCACCGAACTGACCCCGGAGAAAGACGGCAAACCCACGGTCAATATGGAAGACGATGTCATCCGGGGCCTGACTGTGGTTCGGGAGGGCAACATTACCTGGCCGCCACCCCAGCCGGAGGCGCCCGTCAGCTCCGCACCGCCGCCGGGAACAGAGGAACCGTCGGCCGCCGACAAAGCCGCGGCAAAGAAGGACGCCGACCGTCGCAGCCTGATTGGCAAGAGCACGCTCCTGGTGGCAACAGTGCTGGCCCTCTATGGGGTTGGCGCCTACGCGCCGGAAAGCTTCCTGCAACACTTCACCGTGTTTGTGCTGGCCTGCTTTATCGGCTGGCAGGTGATCTGGAACGTGACACCCTCCCTGCACACCCCCCTGATGAGCGTGACCAACGCCATCAGCGGCATCATCGTGATCGGTGCCATTCTGCATCTGGCCCAGGCGGAGAACCTTGCCGTCGGCATCATGGCCTTTTTTGCGGTGCTGATTGCCAGCATCAACGTGGGGGGCGGCTTCCGGGTCACCCATCGCATGCTCAAAATGTTCCGCAGGTAGGAGACGCACGATATGAGCACAGGACTGGTGAGCGTGGCCTACGTGGTCGCAAGTATCTGCTTTATCCTCAGCCTGGGCGGCCTCAGCCACCAGGAATCGGCCCGGCGGGGTAATCTCTACGGCGTCGCCGGTATCATCATCGCGGTGGGGGCTACCCTCGCCAGCGTGGGTGACGGCGGCATCATCGCCATTGTGATTGCCGTACTGCTGGGCACCGGCATCGGCATCCCTATCGCCAACAAGGTGGAAATGACCCAGATGCCGCAGCTGGTGGCCCTGCTGCACAGTTTTGTGGGCCTGGCGGCGGTGCTGGTGGGCTTCTCCGGCTATATCGAACCGCTGGTCGCAACATCCGGAGCCGAGCACACCATCAAACTGGTGGAAGTGTTTGTGGGCATCTTTATCGGTGCCGTGACCTTCACCGGGTCGCTGGTGGCGTGCGGCAAGCTCGATGGCCGCATCGACAGCAAGGCCCTGACCCTGCCCGGCCGGCACCTGATGAACCTGGTGGCGATCATCGCCTGCGTATTGCTGGGAGCCTGGTTCCTGGGCACCGACAGCATGGCGCTGGGCATCGTTGCCCTGGTGCTGATGACCGCCATTGCGTCGGTACTCGGTATTCACCTGATCATGGCCATTGGCGGTGCCGACATGCCCGTGGTGGTGTCCATGCTCAACAGCTACTCCGGGTGGGCAGCCGCGTCCATCGGCTTCATGCTGGGCAATGATCTGCTGATCGTGACCGGTGCACTGGTGGGCAGCAGCGGCGCCATCCTCAGTTACATCATGTGCAAGGCCATGAACCGCTCGTTCATCAGCGTAATCCTTGGCGGCTTCGGCCAGACCACCAGCAGCTCGGCGGCAGCGGATTCAGATCAGACAGTCCATGAATCCAGCGTGGATGATGTCTGCGAGGAACTGCGCAACGCCGATTCGGTAATTATTGTGCCCGGTTATGGCATGGCGGTGGCCCAGGCCCAGAACGGTGTCAGCGAGGTGACGAAGATACTGCGGGCGCGGGGCGTGAACGTGCGTTTCGGCATCCACCCGGTAGCCGGCCGGCTACCCGGGCACATGAACGTGCTGCTGGCTGAAGCCCACGTGCCCTACGACATCGTGCTGGAAATGGACGAGATCAACGCCGATTTTCCGGAAACCGATGTGGTGCTGGTAATTGGCGCCAACGACACGGTGAACCCGGCCGCCGCCGAAGACCCGGGCAGCCCGATTGCCGGGATGCCGGTGCTGGAAGTGTGGAAAGCCCGGCAGGTGGTTGTTCTCAAGCGGGGCATGGCCACTGGTTATTCCGGTGTCGAGAACCCGCTGTTCTTCAGGGACAACACCCGCATGCTGTTCGGCGACGCCAAGGAAAGCATCGATAAACTGGTAGGGGGGTTGCGGGGCTGAAGGCTGTAGGGGGGTTGCGGGGCTGAAGGCTGTTGTAAGACTGATGGCTCCAGCCCCGCACCTGCATTCTCCGGGATTTATTCGGTAGTGTTGTACACGTAGGACGACACGGTTCCGTCCTGGTTGAATCGCACCACAAGATCGGTGGTTTCAGCGTCACCGAAGGCCGACCACTTGTACTTGCCATAGGTCCAGGTACGTTTGCCGTCCTCGATCCCGGTGCGCCAGGGCTCGCCGAACATCTCCTGAATGTCTGCCCGCGTGGTTTCACCAATCTGTATCTGGTCCACATTATGGGCGGCGAAATCCTTGCCAACAGTGGCACAGCCCACCATCGCCGCCAGTATCAATGCCACAAGCAGTGTTTTAACCGAACCAATCATCGACATACGGACTCCTCACTTTCGGGTTAATTTCATCAATCATAACCTGTCTCACTCCAGACGCGATTACGAAGACGACAGGTTCGCCGGGAACCACAAAAAAGCCGCAGGCCCGAAAGCGCTGCGGCAAGTTCTGATCGAAGGGGCGATCAGTAAAGCTTGGCGAGGGACTTCCTGGCAAAGGATTCCACCTCGTTCAGGCGCCCCTCCTTCATTTTGATCAGCCACTCCGGGTCCTGCAGGAGGGCTCGGCCCACGGCAATCAGCTCGAACTCGCGGTTGTTCATACGCTCCACCAGCTCATCAATGCCGGCCTTCTCAACGGCTTCCTGCTCGCTGGCAAAGGTGCCGCTGATAAAGTCTTCCGTCAGCCCCACGCTGCCCACGGACATGGTCGGCTTGCCGGACAGCTTCTGGGTCCAGCCCGCGAGATTCAGGCTCGAACCTTCAAACTCAGGCTCCCAGAACCGGCGCGTGGAGGCGTGGAAAATATCGACACCGGCTTCCACCAGGGGCTTTAGGAACTGCTCCAGTTGCTCCGGGCTGTTCACCAGTTTCGCCTCATAATCCTGCTGCTTCCACTGGGAAAAACGTAGCATGATCGGGAAGTCCGGGCCCACCCGATGACGAACCGCCTCAACAATCTCGACCACGAAACGCAGGCGGTTCTCCATGCTGCCGCCGTATTCGTCGTCACGCTGGTTGGTGCCTTCCCAGAGGAACTGATCCAGCAGGTAGCCATGGGCGCCGTGGATCTCTACGCCGTCAAAACCAAGGGCTTTCGCATCCTGAGCCGCATCGGCGAAGGCGGTGATCACATCATCAATGTCCTCTCTGGTCATGACTTTCCCGTTGGGCTTGCCCGGAGCGAACAGACCGGACGGGCTGTAGCCAGGCACCGAAGGATCCGGAGGTGTGCCTTCCTTGCGTACGGCGCCAACGTGCCAAAGTTGCGGGAAAATGGCTCCACCAGCTTCGTGTACGGCATCTACAACGTTTTTCCAGCCTTGAAGGGTATCGGAACCATGAAATGCCGGCACATTGGGATAACCATTGGCGGCGGGGTGATTTACCGTAGTGCCTTCGGTAATGATCAGACCAACGCCTGCTTCGGCGCGGCGCTGATAATAGGCCACAACATCCTCACCCGGCACACCATCAGGCGAGAAGTTGCGGGTCATCGGTGCCATCGCCACCCGGTTCCGCAGCTTGAGGTTGTGAAGTTCAAAGGGTTCGAACAGCGGGCCAAGATTCATGTTCATGGTAATGTGCAACCTCACTAGTTTGGTTTCGTTAAGCAACCCTATTAAATCTGGTTTTAAAATGCAACCCTATTCAGTACACTCCCACCATGGCCAGAAAACGTTTTGATGACTCCAGTTGCTCCGTCGCCCGTGCCCTCAATGAAGTGGGTGACTGGTGGTCCCTGCTGATTGTGCTGCACGCCATGTATGGCACTCGCCGGTTCGTGGACTTTCAGCAGGAACTGGGCATTGCCAAGAACATCCTCTGTGATCGCCTGGCCCGGCTGGTGGACAACCAGGTACTGCGCAAGGTGGATGTCGGCGAACACGGCTCCCGCTATGAATACCGCCTGACCGAAAAAGGCCGGGACCTGTTCCCGGTGGTAATTGCCCTGCGCCAGTGGGGCGACAAGTGGAATCCCGCCCCGGACCAGACACCCCTGGACCTGCGCGACCGTGCCACTGGCCGCCCGATTCACCCGGTTGAAGTCCAGAGTGCCGATGGCAATCCCCTGACTATCCGTGATGTGTTCGTACCGGACGAGAGTCTGCCCGAAGGCAAAAAGAACTCCGCCTGAGTCTCCGCAGTAGTCGCAGCGCAGCGCCGCCCGATTTCTTGAGCTACGTCAATCTGGCGATCAAACCGGACCCCCTACCCGACCAATCTTGCGCTAAGTCAAGTTTCCTTTCTCCGCTGCCACTAACCTGAAGCCATCAACGATTCAGGTTAAGGAGATGGATATGTCCCGCACATTCAAACTTGGTGTTCTGGCTGCAGCGGTTATGGCTTCTGCTCCAGCGGTTCAGGCGTACGAAGCCGGCGATTTTATTGGCCGCGTGGGCGCCGTGACTGTTGCACCAGACGCTTCGAGTGACCCCATTACCAACCTCGGCCCCGATGCGAGAGTTGACGTAGACAACAACACCCAACTGGGTCTGACCTTGAGCTATATGCTTACAGATCAGTTGGCTTTGGGCGTGCTCGCAGCAACGCCCTTCAGCCACGATATCAAAGGTGACGGTGATCTGGCTGGTCTTGGCAAGCTGGCCGAAACAAAACAACTGCCACCAACCATCACACTTCAGTATTTCCCGATGCCGAGCGGCAGCAAGCTGCAACCCTATGTTGGAGCGGGCGTGAATTATACCGTCTTCTTTGATGAGCAAACCGCCGGCGCCCTTGCAGGCACCGACATCAAGCTCGATGACAGCTTTGGCCTGGCCGCTGAGGTTGGCCTGGATTACATGATCACCGAAAACATCGGTGTTAACGCGGCGGTCTGGTGGATAGACATCGACACCGAAGCAAAAATTGAAGCTGTAAACCAGACCGTGGATGTGGAAATTGATCCCCTGGTCTACATGGTAGGCCTGTCCTACAAGTTTTGATCCCCGTGCCTCCGCCAGCCTCCATGGTCTGTGGGTTGGCGAAAGGTGCGCTCTCCTGTGCGGGGCCCTCCGGTCCCGCTTTTTTTGCCTACCTGTAAACAGAAAAACGGAGCCGAAGCTCCGTTTTTATTAACTGGCAATCAGTCCTCAAGCACTCTGGCGCTGAGCCGGACGACTCCGCTGACCATCGCCACTCTGGCTCCGACCACCACTGCGGCCCCCTGGCCTGCCCCCAAAGCTTTTCGGCTTGCCTCCGGGCCGGCCATTGCCACCACCGTTACTACTGCGGGTACGGGCGCGGGCGGGGTCCGCCTTAACCTTGGGCTTCAGCGGCAGGTTGTTGGTGGGCTCAAAGCCTTCCACTTCCTTGCGCGGCAGCTGTTTCTTGATCAGCCTCTCGATACCGGCGAGCAATTTACCCTCATCGGCACTGACCAGAGACATCGCATGACCACTCTCACCGGCACGGCCGGTACGGCCGATACGGTGCACGTAATCTTCCGGTACGTTGGGCAGTTCAAAGTTCACTACCTGGGGCAGTTGCTTGATATCCAGACCACGGGCTGCGATGTCCGTCGCCACCAGCACACGCACTTCGCCGGCCTTGAAGTCAGCCAGGGCGCGGGTGCGGGCACCCTGCGACTTGTTGCCGTGAATAGCGGCGGCGGTAATACCGTCCTTCTCCAGCTTCTGGGTCAGGCGGTTGGCACCGTGCTTGGTGCGGGTAAAGACCAGCACCTGTTCCCAGCTGTTGTCACGAACCAGCTTGCTCAGCAGAGCCGTCTTCTGGCTCTGGTCCACCGGGTAAACAGACTGTTTCACCTTCTCGGCGGTGGTATTGCGGGTCGCAACCTCCACCTGCACCGGGTTATCCAGCAGACCTTCCGCAAGAGTACGGATCTCATTGGAGAAGGTGGCAGAGAACAGCAGGTTCTGGCGCCTGGCCGGCAGCAGCGCAAGAATCTTGCGAATGTCGCGGATAAAGCCCATGTCCAGCATGCGGTCGGCTTCATCCAGCACCAGAATCTCCACTTCGTTGAAGCGCACAGCGTTCTGCTGGTACAGGTCCATCAACCGGCCCGGTGTTGCCACCAATACGTCCAGACCCTTGCGCAGCTTTATCATCTGCGGATTGATTTTCACACCACCGAAAACCACAGCGGCCTTGGTAGGAACGTATTTGCTGTAAAGATTCACGCTGTCGTGAACCTGCGCCGCCAACTCCCGGGTGGGCGTCAGAATCAGGGCACGGGGGCCTTTGCCGGTGCGCGGGTTTTCACCAAGGCGCTGCAACAGCGGCAGGGTGAAACCGGCGGTTTTGCCGGTGCCGGTCTGGGCGGCAGCCATCACATCCCGGCCGGAAAGAACGGCGGGGATGGCCTGGGCCTGAATTGGGGACGGTGTTTCATAACCCTGATCGGTAGTGGCACGGACCAGTTGCTCGGACAAACCGAGTGAAGAAAAACTCATATAGGATCAACTCTTGATTGTTCTGCCTCCACGAACACCGGTTTCGGCGAATGCGGGCAGGTACCATGAACATTCATGGAATAAAAGACGACTACAGTCACGCGCCGGTAACGGGGTGACGTCCTCTGACAGGTCGTATGAAAGATCGCACGGGCTTATCGCCTTAAACTGCGGAATCCCTAGAGGCAGGATGCGGGCACAGTAACAGAGGGCCTTCGAAATAGCCATAGGGGCCTTTAGTTAGCAGGCTCCTTATTTTTCAGAGAAAAGCACAAAGATGGAACTCACGCCCATGATCAGTGGCCACCAGACCGCCTTGCTGATGATTTGTGCGGGCCATGAAGGTCATGCCCTTGTCCTTGTCCTTCAATACGGACTTAAGTTTGTCCGCCGTTGACTGATCAGGCCCCAAACAGGGCCGAGCGAATTGGTCGCAGACAGCCACTGGATTCAGTCGCTCTGGCAGGGGTTCGTTTGCCGTCGAATTCCAGATAGCCGTCTTCGATCGGCTCGAAGCGCAGGATTTTCACATCCTCCAGATAATTCTGTGAGGACTTCCAGGGACCATGGGTGCCCTGGCGAGGCAAGCGGTCGGCCGCGCGGTGAATGTAGCCGGAATTGAGAGACCCAAGGATGGTGTCTTCGGCACGGCTGTTTTCCGTATCCCTGGCAACCACGGTTCGGTAACCCTGCCTGTCCATCAGATTCATCAGGCGGCACAGGTATTCCGCCGCAATATCCACCTTCAGGGTCCAGGAAATATTGGTGTAGCCGAAGATCATGCCGGCGTTGGGGACGCCCTCCACCATCACGTTCTTGTAGATGACCTTGTCTTTCATCACCACTTCCTGGCCATCCACCGTTGGCCGAATGCCGCCCAGCATCTGGATATCAAGGCCGGTGGCCGGGATGATGATGTCTGCCTCAAGCTCTTCACCGGATTTCAGGCAGATCCCGGTTTCGGTGAAACGCTCAATGTGATCGGTGGCGATAGATGCCCTGCCGGCTTTCATTGCCTGGAACAGATCCCCGTCCTTCACCACGCACAGGCGCTGGTCCCAGGGATTGTAGTCCGGTGTAAAGTGCCGCATGTCGGCCCTTCCAGCCACCTGCCGCTTGATAATTCCGAGAAACAGGCGGCGCATGAACTTGGGGCTCTTTCTGGAACGCAGGTAAAGAAAACGGGAAATTGCAATATTCCGGGCCCGGGTAAGCCGGTAAACGGTCTTCTCCGGCAAAAATTTCTGCAGGGCCAGAGTAACCTTGTCAGTGGATGGCAAGGGTATCAGGTAGCTGGGCGAGCGCTGAAGCATGGTGACATGGGCGGCCTTCTCCGCCATGGTCGGCACCAGGGTAATGGCGGTTGCACCACTGCCGATTACCACCACCTTCCTGCCGGTGTAATCGAGATCTTCCGGCCAGTGTTGCGGGTGCACAACCTGGCCACGGAAATCGTTCTCACCCGGAAAATCCGGTTTATAGCCCTGATCATAGTTGTAATAGCCAGTACAACCGATCAGGAAACTGGCGGTGAAGGTTGCAGTTTCACCGGTGGCTTCATTAAGGGCAGAGAGCTTCCAGCACTTGTCGACACCGGACCAGTCCGCCGTTTTCACCGCCAGTCCGTAGCGGATGTGGCGCTCAACATCGTGTTCACAGGCCGTCTCGCGCACATAATCCTTGATGGAAGCACCGTCCGCCAGCACCTTGCCACCGGTCCAGGGCCGGAAGTTATAGCCGAAAGTGAACATGTCCGAATCGGATCGGATACCGGGATAACGGAACAGATCCCAGGTGCCACCCAGGGACCGGCGGCGCTCCAGGATGGCAAACGACTTGCCCGGGCACTCACGCTTCAGGTGACACGCCATACCAATGCCGGAGACGCCGGCGCCGATGATCAGTACATCGAAATGCTGCATACTCATTACCCGCCCTCTCGGATTCCAGTCCGCTTTTTATAATCAATGGTCTGCAATCAAGATAGCTCAGGCCGGGCTATGCGGAAATTGGCCAGAGTGGTCTCGGACCCTGGTTGTTTCAGCCAGTCGTCGGACCGGGGGCGTGGTGCCAGGAACCTTTCCATTTCCCAGGGTGAAACTTCCTCTCCCTGAAAAGGGCTTCAAAGGCTGTGTCCGCCTTTGAAGCCCTTGCCGAGGACGTAGACTTCCCTGGAGCGGGCACGGGACGAGTCGGGCTTGCGTACCACGACCTTGTCGAACACAGTGCGTACTGATTTCAGATACTCGTCATAACCCTCACCCTGAAACACCTTGGCGAGGAAGTTGCCTTTGGGTTTGAGCACCTGACAGGCCATGTCCAGCGCCAGTTCCACCAGATACATGGACGAAGCCTGATCGGCGACGGTGACCCCACTAATGTTGGGTGCCATGTCGGAAATCACCATGTCCACGGGGTCATTACCCAGGGTGGCCATGATGGCGTCAAACACATCATTCTCGGTGAAGTCCCCCTGAATGAATTCCACACCGGCAATGGCATCCATAGGTAGTATGTCAGAGGCAATAACGCGGCCCTTATGGCCCACCAGATTTGCCGCCACCTGGGACCAGCCGCCCGGTGCCGAGCCAAGATCCACAACCACCATGTTGGGGCGGATCAGGCGGTCCTTCTTGTTGATTTCAAGGAGCTTGTAACTGGCACGGGAGCGGTAGCCGTCCACCTGCGCCTGCTTCACGAAGGGGTCGTTCACATGCTCTTCAAGCCAGCGGTTACTGCTTTTGGATCGGGCCATAGGGACTCATCAACCGGGAAAGCCAACGCCAATTGTACGTGCCGGGCCCGCCTGCGGCAAAATCCTGACAACCGGGGCGGGCACACGTACAATTCACCCAACATTCTCCGATTCCTCTTTACCCGGCAACCTCCACTCCATTAGCGGCAAGAGCCGGGCAGGACTGACTATGATTCGCCTTACCGAGCTGGCGCTGCCTCTGGAGCATCCGGAAAGCGCCCTGCGTGCCGCCATTGTCGAACGACTGGGCATTGGCGATGCTGACCTGACCGACTTTGTCGTGTTCAAACGCAGCTACGACGCCCGCAAGAAAAACTCCGAGATCAAGTTCGTGTACATCATTGATCTGCGCGCCCGGAACGAAGACGCCATTCTGGCCCGCTTTGAACAAGACCAGCACGTACGCCCGGCACCCGATACCGACTATCACCCGGTCGCACAGGCACCCGCCGGTCTCACCGAGCGTCCGATTGTAATCGGTTTCGGGCCCTGTGGTCTGTTTGCCGCCCTGCTTCTGGCCCAGATGGGGTTCCGCCCAATTGTGCTGGAACGTGGCAGGGACGTGCGACGCCGCACCAAAGACACCTGGGCCCTGTGGCGGAAAAAGCAGCTGTCTCCGGAATCCAACGTGCAGTTCGGTGAAGGCGGTGCCGGCCTGTTCTCGGACGGCAAACTGTACAGCCAGATCAAGGACCCGAAGTTTTACGGCCGCAAGGTAATGCATGAGTTTGTCCGAGCCGGCGCGCCGGACGAAATCCTGTACCTCAGCAAGCCCCATATCGGCACCTTCCGGCTGACCGGCGTGGTGTCTGCCATGCGCGAGGAGATCATCCGCCTCGGCGGAGAAGTCCGCTTTGAAAACAAGGTTACCGACCTGCGCATCCGTCACGGCCGGGTCGAGGGTGTGGAACTGGCCACTGGCGAACGCCTCGACAGCCGTTATCTGGTGCTTGCCCTTGGCCACAGCGCGCGGGAGACCTTCCGCATGCTCCAGCGAAACGGTGTCTTTATCGAAGCCAAGCCTTTTGCGGTCGGCTTTCGCATTGAGCACCCGCAATCGCTTATCGACACTGCCCGCCTTGGCAAATACGCCGGCCACCCTGCCCTGGGCGCGGCAGACTACAAACTGGTGTACCACGCCAGCAACGGGCGCGCTGTCTACAGTTTCTGCATGTGCCCGGGCGGCACAGTGGTGGCAGCAACCTCCGAACCGGAGCGAGTGGTCACCAACGGCATGAGCCAGTATTCCCGCAACGAGCGCAACGCCAATGCCGGTATTGTTGTGGCCATTCACCCGGAGGAAGACTTCCCGGGCGGCCCGCTGGCCGGTATCGATCTTCAGGAGGCCCTGGAATCCCGGGCCTACACGCTGGGCGGCAACGATTACTGCGCGCCAGCCCAGCTGGTGGGTGATTTCATCAACGGCAAACCCTCCACCGAACTGGGTGAAGTCCAGCCTTCCTACAAGCCCGGCATCAAACTGGGCGACCTCGCACCTTCCTTGCCGCCCTATGCCATCGAAGCCATTCGCGAGGCCCTGCCGGCTTTCGGCAAGCAGATCCGGGGCTTTGACCGGCACGACGCCATCCTGACCGGCATTGAAACCCGCACCTCCTCGCCGGTGCGTATCACCCGAGACCGGATAAGCCTTCAGAGCCTGAATACCCGCGGGCTCTATCCGGCAGGCGAAGGGGCAGGCTATGCCGGTGGCATTCTCTCGGCCGGAGTGGATGGCATCAGGGTCGCCGAGGCGCTGGCTCAGGCCATGCTGGAAGACCTCCAGAACCGTGAGGGAGCCCCCGCGTGAATCTGGCCGACATCAAAAAACTGCACCAGAAAAAGTACCGGCAATCGCTTGGCCACTACCTCGTCGAGGGTGAGCATCTGGTGCTCGAGCTGCAAAAAGCAGCCGCACGCCAACCCTGCTTGCGGGCCTCGGAGCTGTATGTCACCGGTGCCTACGAGCACTGGCAGAGCCCGTTCAAGACCCATCTCATCAATGACCGCCAGATGGCGCAGCTCGCCGACACCCGAACGCCACCAGGGATTCTGGCCGTGGTGCCCATGCCGGACAGCCCTCCTGGGCCGGAACCCGGCGAAAAAGCCATTTACCTGCACGAGGCTCAGGATCCGGGCAACCTGGGCACGATATTGCGGACCCTCGCCTGGTTTGGTGGTTTCCGATGCCTGCTGAGCCCCGGCAGCGTTGACCCCTACAACCCGAAAGTGGTGCGTGCCAGCATGGGCGCGCTTTTCCACGTACCCCTGGAGACCGAGGTTACCCTGGTCAGCCTGACAGGCCGCTACCAAAGCCTCGCCTGCCTTGACCTGAATGGGCACTCACTGACATCGGAAGCCTTCAGCGAGCACGACTGTTACCTGTTTGGCAACGAGGCACGGGGAGTGCCACGGGACGCACTGGCTCAGCTTCAGGCGGCACCCTATACCATTCACGGCCGGGGTCAGATCGACTCCCTGAACCTGGCCTCGGCGGTCAACATGTGCACCTACGAATTAATGCGGGGCGAGTAAACCGCCGGCACCAGAGCAATGAGCTATTTCGGCAATCGTTCTGGCGGATACCGCCATTGCCTGTTGTCTGGTAATTGGTAACGATCAGACGCTGATCCCGACACCGGACTGATGACTATGGAACGCTACCTAAAGCCAACGGCCTTCTTTGACTACAACCAGCCGCAGCTGAAAACCTGGGTTGAAGCACAGCTGGGAGGTGTGCCTGAGGAGCCGCTGGAGCAGATCAAGGCACTCTACCTATCAGTACGGGACAATATCAGCTACAACCCCTATGTGTTCCGGACCGCCCCGAACACCTTCAGCGCCAGCTACGCCCTGGAAACCGGCGAATCCTACTGCATTCCCAAGGCGGTTCTACTGGGTGCCGCTGCCCGCTCCATTGGCATCCCCAGCCGGCTGGGCCTGGCGGATGTGCGCAACCATCTGTCCAGCCCCAGGCTGATCGAATGGCTGCAGTCAGACATTTTCCGCATGCACGGGTTTATCGAGTTATACCTGAACGGTAAATGGTTGAAGGCCACCCCGGCCTTCAACCGGCAACTCTGTGAACTGATGAATGTGGAGCCTCTGGAGTTTGATGGCCTTCACGATTCGATCTTCCAGGAGTACACAGAATCCGGTGAGGCCCACATGGAATACGTGAACGACCACGGTCTGTTCGAGGACGTGCCCCATGCCTTTATTGTGGCGGGTGTACGGAACGCCTACCCGCATCTTTTCCCAGATTCGGGCGAAGAGTCCGCCCTGAACGGCAGCCTTGAGAAGGATCTGGGATAGTCTGACTTATGGTAATTACCAACACCCACTAAAAAGCACCGGATCACTCCGGTGCCTCTATCTCATCAGACGACTCTATTTTCGCTTATGCCGCGTCGTCCTCGCTGTCATCCACAGAATTACGGATCAGGAAGTCAAAGGCGCTCAACGCTGCCTTGGAACCCTCGCCCATGGAGATCACGATCTGTTTGTAGGGCACGGTGGTGACATCGCCGGCCGCAAAGATCCCCGGAATGGAGGTCTCGTTGCGATCATTGACAATAATCTCGCCATGCTGGCTCAGTTCGATGTCGCCCTTCAGCCACTCAGTGTTCGGCACCAGGCCGATCTGCACGAACACACCTTCCAGGGAGAGATGATGCTGGTCACCGGAAGTGCGGTCGGTGTAGTTCAGGCCGTTGACCTTGCCGTTTTCGCCGGTAATTTCGGTGGTCTGCCCGGACGTTATAATTTCCACGTTCTTCAGGCTCCGCAGCTTCCTCTGCAACACCTCATCCGCACGCATCTCGGCACCGAACTCGATCAGGGTCACGTGGCCGACGATTCCAGCCAGGTCGATGGCCGCTTCCACGCCGGAGTTACCGCCACCGACCACCGCCACACGCTTGCCCTTGAACAGGGGGCCGTCACAGTGGGGGCAGTAGGCCACGCCCTTGTTGCGGTACTCTTCCTCACCGGGCACGCCCATCTGGCGCCAGCGGGCACCGGTAGAGAGCACCAGGCTGCGGGCTTTCAGCGTCGCGCCATTTTCCAGCCGGACTTCGTGGGGCATGCCCGGGCGCGAGGCCGGGATCAGCTTCTCGGCACGCTGCATGTTCATGATATCGACGTCGTACTCTTTTACGTGCTGCTCCATGGCCGCCACCAGTTTCGGGCCTTCTGTGTAGGGCACGGAGATCAGGTTCTCGATGCCCATGGTGTCGGCCACCTGGCCACCGAAACGCTCGGCGGCAATACCGGTAGAGATACCTTTCCGGGCAGCGTAAATGGCGGCAGAGGCACCGGCAGGGCCACCACCAATCACCAGGACCTCAAAGGTGTCTTTCTGGTTGATCTTTTCGGCCTCTTTTTCGCTGGAGCCGGTGTCCAGCCTGGCGACGATCTCTTCCAGGGTCATCCGGCCCTGACCCCAGGGCTCACCATTCAGGTAAACGCTGGGCACCGCCATCACTTCCCTCTGCTCCACTTCCTCCTGGAACAGGGCGCCGTCAATCGACGTGTGCTTGATATTAGGGTTCAACACACTCATCAGGTTCAAAGCCTGAACCACGTCTGGGCAGTTCTGACAGGACAGGGAAAAGTAGGTTTCAAACCCGAACTTGCCTTCCAGTGACTGAATCTGCTTAATCACCTCCTGGGAAGCCCTGGACGGGTGACCGCCCACCTGCAACAGCGCCAGAACCAGTGAGGTGAACTCGTGGCCCATGGGAATGCCGGCAAAGCGAACGCCAATATCGGTGCCAACACGGTTGATGGCGAAGGAAGGACGACGCACTTCGTCAGACCCTTCGGTGCGCAGGCTGATCCTGGATGACATCGGCTCGAGTTCTTCCAGCAGCTCCCGAAGTTCCTGGGACTTCTTGCTGTCGTCGTAAGCTGCCACCAGCTCAATCGGCTGCTGCAGCTTGTCCATGTAGGCCCTCAGTTGTTCCTTGATATTGGCATCCAACATATTCGTACTTCTCCTTAAAAAACCCAAACTAAGTATCTGAAGTCAAATACAGTGACTCATTGACGTTGGTGCAAAGATACGGGCCGACAACTTAATGCTCAAATTAATTGCCCCAAACCGATTGATAGAACTTTGCTATCCTTCGAAGCTCATTACTCGAAGAGCTTGACCAATAGCGCATATCCTCTAGTGGCCTGCCGCAGTATGATGTTGTAACACCGTCGCAACATCATTCTCTGGCACCAGAATAGGCAACGCATGTTTCTAGACCGTTTCCACTCCGTCCAGGACGGACAGGTAATCATATCGGCCCTGCAGGCCAGTCAGTTCGCCAAGGAAATCGCGGGCGATTTCAACCCCATCCACGATCCGGATGCCCGCCGCTTCTGCGTCCCCGGGGACCTGCTCTTCGCCATTGTTCTGGCGCGCTTCGGGCTCTCGGAAAACATGACCTTCCGGTTCCGTAGCCTGCTCGGCGAGAGTGTGCCGCTCAGGTTCGTGGAGACTGAGAACGCCATCGAGGTCTGCGATGATGCGGAAAAAGTCTATATTGAAGTGGCCCGCAGTGGCGCCCGGACCCAGGACAAACAACTGATCGAGGACATCACCCGCGCCTACGTGGCGGCCTCCGGCAAGAACTTCCCCCATACCCTGAAGCCTTTGATGGAGTCGAACGGGGTGATGTTCAATCCCGACCGCCCGATGGTCATGTACGAGAGCATGAGCCTGGCCCTGGACAACCTGGACCTGCCGTCGCCGGGCCTCAAGCTGCACCAAGCGACTCTGGATGCAGCCGGGAAACGGGGCAACGTTCTCCTTGAATACCAACTGACCGCAGACGGCAAAACCGTGGGCGAAGTCACCAAACGCCTGGTTCTCAGCGGCCTGCGGCCTTATTGCGCGGATGCCATGGCCGGCGTCATTGAGGAGTTCTATCGCCTCAAGGCCCGTGGTGCGAACTACTTCAACAATGACAACAACGGAGGTGTGAGCCATGCCAATCCAGCCCGGTGATACCCTGCCAGACATCGAACTTCAGGTAATGGGCGACAACGGCCCGGAAAAGGTCCGCACCGGCGACCTCTTTGCCGGCAAAAAAGTCGTGCTGTTTGCCGTACCAGGGGCCTTCACGCCCACCTGTTCAGCGGCCCATCTGCCCGGCTTCGTAGTAAACGCCGACAAGCTTCGCGCCAAAGGCGTCGACAGCATCATATGCACCTCCGTCAACGACACCTTCGTGATGGATGCCTGGGGCAAGGCCCACAATGCTGAAGACCTCATTATGCTGGCCGATGGTCTGGCCGAGTTTGCCAAAGCCCTCGATCTGGCCCAGGACCGGACCACCAGCCAGATGGGCATCCGCAGCCAGCGTTATGCGATGATCGTCAACGACGGCAAAGTGGAACTGCTGAACATCGATGCCCAGGGCCTGGACCAGACCAGCGCCGAATCCATCCTCGACGCGCTCTGAGCAAACCTTTTCCAGAAACAAAAAACCCCGGAAAATCGGGGTTTTTTGCTCTTAAGTTTCTCGCGCGGAGAAACTCAGATCTTGCCAACCAGGTCCAGGGACGGCGCCAGTGTTGCCTCGCCTTCCTTCCACTTGGCCGGGCAAACTTCGCCAGGATGGTTACGAACGTACTGGGCAGCCTTGACCTTGCGCATCAGGTCGTCAGCGTCACGGCCAATACCTTCAGCGGTGATCTCCATCGCCTGGATAACGCCATCCGGGTCGATCAGGAAGGTGGCGCGGTCTGCCAGGCCCTGGCCTTCACGCATCACACCGAAGTTGTTGGTGATGGTGCCGGTCTGGTCGCCTACCATGTAGTAGCTGATCTTGCCGATGGTCTCGGAGCTGTCGTGCCACGCCTTGTGGGTGAAGTGGGTGTCGGTGGACACAGAAAACACTTCAACGCCCAGCTTCTGCAGCTCTTCGTATTTGTCCGCAACGTCGCCCAGCTCGGTCGGGCAAACGAACGTGAAGTCGGCCGGGTAGAAGAAAAATACCGCCCACTTGCCTTTTACGTCGGCTTCGCTGATTTCAACGAACTCACCGTTCTTGAAAGCAGTAGCGCTGAACGGCTTAATCTCGCTGTTAATAATGCCCATTAAAGATAACTCCTTGTTGATGGATTCATAAGTTAATGAATTGACGACGCATACCATAACGGGTGTTGGACGCCCGGATAAAATTGATAATTTCCAAACCAAAGATAGCCACTGCCTATACATGGGGTCTTAACCCGCAAGTTCAATCTTCCGGAAGTCCAGCTGGAACCGCATGGTCAGCCCCACCATCGCCAGGCAGGGGTTCTGCAGGTCCGGCCATTCGACGCCGGCCCTGGACCGGATAAAGCCGCAGGACTCATCCGGAACCCTCGGATAGCGGCTCTGGCGCGACTGGATAAGGAAGGGCAGCAGAAACTTGGTGATGTAGCGCAAATCACTACGTTAAATAGTGAATTCAGGCTTTCTTGCCGGGAAAAGGCGAGTAAGCTGAATGATGCGATAGCAAGAAAAGTCTGACGGCCACCAAACGGGGTTGCTGTTCGTGATCCTTAACAAAGCTCTGCGTATCTTCATTCCGGTCCTGGCTTCCTGTGTCCTGCAACTTGCCAGCGCAGACTCAGGCACGATCACTATTACCCCGGATGCGCCCATCGACAGCCATTTTCAGTATTGGGAAGACCCAGGCGCCGATGCCGGGATAGACAAAGTCCTGACAATTCCCGAGTCAGAATGGCAGCTCAAACCCTCGGGCAAGGCTACATTCGGTATTACCGGCTCCGCCTACTGGCTTCGGCTATCGGTGCAGAACCAGACCCGCCAGGACCAGCTCCTGATCGCCGAGCTTGCCTACCCCCAGCTCGATGACGTCGTGTTCCACGAGTTCTCCGGAAACACCCTGCTTCGCGAATTCAGAACCGGAGATACCCGCCCGTTTTATCCGAGGGATGTCGACCATCCCAATATGCTGCTGCGATTTCAGCTCGCACAGGACACCACCAAAACCCTCTATATCCGCGTAGCCACCGCGGGCTCCATGGTAGTGCCCCTGCGACTCTGGCGCCAAAAGGACTTCTATGAAGCCGTTGCCAATGAAGACAAACTGCATTTCTTCTACTACGGCAGCCTGACGGTCATTATCCTGATCAATCTGGCCGTGTTCCTCACTCTGCGGGAAAAGCTGTATCTGTTCTACGCCCTGGCCATCTTCGGCTATCTCGTGTTCTTTGCCTCCTTCCGGGGTTTCACCCTTCAGCATCTCTACCCGAACGCCCCGCTTCTTCATGCCCATGTGCTGTTGCTGTCCATGCCCTTCCTGGCCATATTCTCGATTCTCTTCTGTGTGGAGTTCCTGAAAATACGCTCCCACAGCCCACGTTTGCAACGGGCGTTGCTGGGACTGCTGGTCTTCGAAATTGCGTTCTTCCTGAGCGCGCCATTGCTCGACTACGAGACTGGAGTCCGAATCGCAGCGGTCTCCGCTTTTATCTTTTCCTCACTGTTGTTGGTGGCCGGGCCCATCGCCTGGGCGGCCGGTGTTCGGGCAGGTGTCTTTTTCACCATCGCCTGGTCGCCACTTGCCTTGGGCGTTTCAGCAACCGCCGGCCTGGCGCTTGGCCTGTTGCCGGAGAGTTTCTTCACCGAATACGCCATGCAGATTGGCTCGGGGCTTGAGGCGTTCATACTGACCCTCGCACTTGCGGATCGGCTTTACCGTGAGCGGGAACAGAAAATACAGGCCCAGGCCGATAACCTTCAGAAAGAAAAAGCCCGCAGCGAGGTCCAGGACCGACTGAATGAGGCACTCACCCATGATCCGGTTACCGGCCTGCCCAACCGGAACCGATTCGAACGGATGGTCGACGAGCAACTGGAACGTAACCCCAATGGGCGCTATATGGTCGGCGTGGCCCGGGTGTCACGGCTGAAGGAGATCAACCGTACGCTCGGCCTGGAGCGAAGTGAGCGCATGCTAAAGCGCAAGGCTGAGCAAATGAGCGAACTGGCTGGAAGCCTGCCGATGGTCCACGCAACCCTCGACAATCAGGGCCGGCAAGAACGGGTGTACCAGCTCTCCGGAGACAGTTTCGGCCTGTTCGTCAATGTCAGCAAAGCCGGTGGCGACTTCCAGCCCCTGAACCAGGCGCTCAAACGACTGGCTGAACCGGTGTTACTGGATCATCTTGCCATCGAACCCAACCTGAGATTCGGGGCCGCCAGCTATCCCGAGCACGGCACAAAGGCCGCAATGCTGATTCGGAATGCCCATGTCGGCATGGAAATGACACCCCACGGCTCCTTCGAAACCGGCGTTTACTCCAGCAAGAACGACATCTACAGTGAGAGCCGGCTGACGCTGATGTCGGATCTTCGGCGCGCCCTTCACCAGAACCAGACCCAGTTGCATTATCAGCCCAAACTGGATCTCAAAACCGGACAGGTCGTGGGTGTGGAAGCCCTGATCCGCTGGCATCATCCTGAAAGGGGCTGGGTGCCTCCCGTCGAGTTTATTCCACTGGCCGAAAAAACCGGCGTTATCAAACATCTGACCCGATGGGTTGTGGACCAGGCCCTGAACGATCTCAAAACCCTCCACCAGGTTGATCCGGCACTGACCGTGTCAGTGAATGTATCCGCCCGGGATCTGATCTCGTCGGAGCTGAAAGGCCTGTTCGAGACCCGGATGAAGCGTTACCAGCTAAAGCCCGATCAGATTACCGTGGAACTCACCGAAACCGCAGCCATGGATGACCCCGAGAAAGGGCTCGCGACACTGGAAGGGCTGGCCAAAACCGGACTGAAAATCTCGATAGATGACTTCGGTGCCGGCTACTCTTCCCTGTCTTACCTTAAGCGGCTACCGGCCACGGAAATCAAACTGGACTGTGCACTGGTGCAGGATATCGATTCCAGTGAAAGCTCCCGAATGATTGTGGAAACGGCGATCAACATGGGCCACGGTCTGGGCTTTCAGGTAGTGGCAGAAGGCGTGGAAACAGAGCAGACGGCCCGTCTGCTACAAGGCATGGGTGCTGGCCTGTTACAAGGCTATTGGCTCTGCCGCCCCATAGCCCTCAGCGAATTAAGCAACTGGCTGGTGGTTCAAAAACAGTCTCCCCGCGCTCGCCACCCGTGCGGTGCTCTCCGGTATGGAGAACACCATCGGTGAACTGATGACACCGGTGACAGCGACGTTACCGCACCGCCATACCGTCGTCGAAGCGCTGGCAATTACCCTGCGGTTTCGTGGTAGCAAACCGAGCGCCGTTGGCTATACTGAAACACAGCGCATTTCACTTTATTTAACAATATGGCCAGTACCGTTGCGCTGCGGATTATGTTGTGAACATGGGAGTTCCTGTATGAAACCGCACCTTTCACTGACCCGCACTCTGACCACTCTCACGTTGGCGACCCTTTTAGCCGCCTGTGCCGGGCCGGGGCCAAAGCCCAACAGCGAGCTGCAGTCTGCAGAATCCGCCATCAAACAGGCCGAGGCCGCGGACGCCCGAAGATTCGAGCCTGTGTTGCTGAATGAAGCGAAAAACAAAGTGGCCGATGCTCGCGGTCTCATGGACAAAGAACGGTATAAGGAAGCCAGGCGCTTGCTGGAGCAGGCCGAGGTCGATGCGCAGCTCGCTGGCGCGCGCTCTGAGACCGAAAAGGCTCAGCAAGCGGTTGCCGAGATCAACAGCAACATCGAAAACCTCCGCAAGCAGATCAATTCAAATCAGCAGTAAGCCCGGCGACAGGAGACACGAAAATGAACCTTACACTATCTATCGGTTTTGCGGTCGGGCTGTTGGCACTTGTGACTGGATGCGCAAGCACACCCAGGCAGAATGCCGGCATTGACGAAGCGAGGGCGGCATACACGGAAATAGAGCGGGACCCGAACGTCGCGCGCAGTGGTGCGGCACAACTGCGCCAGGCCAAGATCGAACTGGATCGTGCCCAGGCGCTGTTAAATGAGGGCGCTGACGTAAACCGCGTCGAACACGCAGCCTACCTGGCAAAGCGTCACGCCGAGATCGCCATGCAGCAGGGCAAGCGTGCCGATCTGGAAGAAGAGGTCAGCTCTGCGGAAGAGCGCCGCAAACAGCTGATGTTGCAAATGAAGTCCAAAGAGGCGAATGAGGCACGCATGGAGGCAGAAGCGCTGAGGGCTGAAATGGCCGCTCTCAAAGCGGAGAAAACCGAGCGTGGCATGGTGCTTACGTTGGGTGATGTGCTCTTTGACCTCAATAAAGCCGATCTGAAAGCCTCCGGCAAGCGCACCGTGGAGCGACTGGCTGATTTTATGAAGCAGTACCAGGAGCGCCGGGTACGTATTGAAGGCTACACGGACAGCACAGGCTCTGCCGAATACAACCAGGGGTTGTCGGAGCGACGCGCCAAGTCGGTTCAGAGCGAGCTGTTGGATCAGGGAATATCCGGTAACCGTATTGAGGTGGAAGGCTATGGCGAGGCCTATCCCGCTGCCACCAACGATACCAGTGCAGGGAGACAGCAGAATCGCCGAGTGGAGATCGTGATTTCGGATGAATCCGGCATAATCAATGCACGTTAACTTTCTCAATGAGACTGCCATCCCCATCGCCGGCGACAAAAACACCGCTAATCCAGGTTCCACGCATCAGGAAGGCGTGGAACCATTCGAAGGCATTGCGGCTGGGATTTGCCGGGGTTGACTTGGTTTGTGTGGCTTACGACGGTCTGTTTTTTTGCCCGGTTGTGCCACACTTCCCGAACCAACAACGACAACACCCAAAACCGAGCCTGTCGATATGAGCGAGAACGAGACCCAGACCCACTATCGCACCTGCAACATCTGTGAAGCCATGTGTGGCCTCGAAATCAGGCATCGGGGCAACGAGATCCTGTCGATCAGGGGCGACAACGACGACCCGTTCAGCCGAGGCCATATCTGCCCAAAAGCGGTTGCCCTCCAGGACTTCTACAACGACAAGGACCGCCTGAAAACACCGCTCCGGCGTACCGCCGACGGCTGGCAGGAAATCCGCTGGGACGAGGCGTTTGAAGAGATCGCCGCCCGTTTTCGTGGCGTCCAGGAGGAACATGGCAAGGATGCGGTCGGTGTTTATCTTGGCAACCCCAACGCCCATAACTTCGGCAATGCCATTATGTTGCCGCGGTTCTTCAAGGCCCTGGGCACCAACAATCGCTACAGCTCCGCCTCCGCCGATCAGTTGCCCCACCACGTGGCGTCCAACTACATGCTCGGCGCCGGCATGCTCATTCCGATTCCAGACATCGACCACACCGATTTCATGCTGATCATCGGGGCTAACCCGATTGTCTCCAACGGCAGCCTGATGACAGCTCCGGGTGTGGGCAAACGGCTCAAGGCGATCCAGCAGCGAGGTGGCAAGGTGGTGGTGGTTGATCCCCGCCGCACCGAGACCGCCAGGAAGGCCGACCAGCACCTGTTTATCCGCCCCGAGACCGACGCCCTGTTCATGCTCGCGCTGGTGCACACCCTGTTTGATGAACAGCTGGTGACTCTTGGCCACCTGGCATCCCGGATTGACGGCCTGGACCAACTGGCCAATGCGGTTCAATCCTACTCGCCGGAGTCCGTGGCGGAGGCCTGCGGCATGCCCGCCACCGCCATTCGCGATCTGGCGCGGGCGATGGCCGCCGCCAAGAGCGCCGTTTGCTACAGTCGCATGGGGGCCTCCACCCAGTCGTTCGGTGGCCTCTGCCAGTGGCTGAACAACGTACTGAACATACTCACCGGCAATTTTGATCGCCGGGGTGGCGCCATGTTCCCGCAACCGGCGTTCGATCTGGTGCGGGATAAAAAGGGCAAACCCAGCGCCTATGGCCGCCATGAATCCCGGGTGAGGAAACTGCCCTATTTCAACAACGAGTTCCCGGTCGCCACCCTGGCCGATGAAATCCTGGCAACCGGCGACGGCCAGATCCGGGCCATGATCACCATCGCCGGCAACCCGGTGCTCTCCGCTCCCGGCGGGGCGCGGCTGGAGGCGGCTTTCAAGGCGCTGGATTTCATGGTATCCGTGGATATCTACCTGAACGAAACCACCCGCCATGCGGACATCATCCTGCCGGCCACCACCGGCCTGGAAGTGCCCCATTTCGATGTCTTCTTCAATTCGTTTGCCGTGCGCAATACCGCCAAATTCTCCGGGCCGATGTTCGAGAAAACCCCCGATCAGAAACACGACTGGGAGATTCTCCGGGATCTGGCCCTGCACCTGACCGGGCTGGAAGACGATGGCGTCACCCCCGAGGCGATGCTGGATCTTGGCCTCAGGCACGGCGCCTATGGCAAACAGGGCATGAGTCTCGAGAAACTGAAAGCCAGCCCCCACGGTGTGGATCTGGGGCCACTGCAGCCCTGCCTGGCACAGCGCATCCAGACCGGGGACGGGATGATCCGGATCGCGCCGCAGCTGTACCTGGAGGATCTGAAACGCCTGGATGGCTCGGGCCTGCTGCAAGCTGACCGGAACAGCGACCATCCCTTCGCCATGATCGGCCGCCGGCTGCCACGCAGCCACAACACCTGGACCCAGAATTCCCACCGGCTGGTAAAAGGCAAAAACCCGTGCACCGTGCAGATCCATTCCGCCGATGCGCAAAAACTGGGCCTTGAGGACGGGCAGACTGCGGAAGTCAGATCAGCCACCGGCGCCATCCAGTTGCCGGTGGAGGTTAACGACGATATGTTCGAAGGGGTGATCAGCATCCCCCAGGGCTGGGGCCATAACCGGCCCGACACCGCTATGTCGGTCGCGGAGAGACAGCCGGGGGTGAGCATGAACGACGTGACGGATTGCCAACGCATCGATGCGCTGACAGGAAATGCGGCGTTTAACGGAACGCGGGTGGCGGTACGCGGCCTGACCGACGATCCCGGTTCTGCTCAGGCGCCTCCGAACCGGCCGCCACTGGCGTCAGCTTGAGACTGGGCGCCAGAGCGGCGGCAAGCTTTGGTGCTGAGGCAAGAGAATCCCCTGAGTCAGTCGCCTAACGCTGAGGTAACGGGCGCCGAGCCGCATGAGGCAGCCATTGCCGCAGTAATCGCCGGTTTCGTCCGTTGCTTTTTCAGCATGTTTCGTCTCCTGGATGTTGGGTCGTTAAATCTGGAACTGCACGCCAAATGTGACGGTGTCGGTATCCTTACCCTTGGCGCCGCTGGCATTCGCGTCGCCACTGGTTGCGTTGAGGTTCAACTTGAGGTTGTGTCCGGAAATAATGTAGTTGACACCCAGTTCCGTGAGTGAACTGCTTTCGCCGGACGAGGGGTCGTTGCTGGTGTAGCGAACATAGGGCTGGTAACGGCCCGGACCAACATTGCCAGGCATCAGGAAAGCGGCAGAAGCAAAATAGGCATCGCCGTCGAACATCGAGAACACGGGAACCGCTGCATTGGTATCCACCTCAAAGGATTTATATTCACCTTCGAGAGTAACCACGCCACCCCCCTCCAAAGGTTTCTCAAACAGACCGTCTATTGCGTACCCGGAGAACGAACCGCTTTGTGCCGCGGTGCCATACCCATCGTCCTGATACTGACCGGAAATGGCCAGCGTCAGGATATCTCCGCCTTTCCCAAAGTAGGTGCTGCTGGTGTAATAGCCCGGGTTGGCTTCTTTGTTGAGGAAGTTAAAAGCCAGACGAGCGGCGTACAGAGGGGCATCACTCTGGTTCTCGGCAGCACTGTAACCGTCAAATACGCCGATTGCGTACTGGAACTTGTTTAGCGAACCCCAGATGGTCGCGCCCTCGTCGCGGGCAAAGGTACCTGCTACGCCGTCAGCGCCGTTGCTGACATCATTGTCGGAGGGGTACAACGGCACGGTGTACTGTCCCCAGGTCAGGCCGTAAAACGGCCCGTTCATTTCAATGCGGTCGGCGGGTGTCAGCATGCGGCCGACCCATACATTGAATACTTCGCCTGGCTCATACTGGACAATGGCGTCCAGCACACCGTATTCGCCCCACATTTTTTCGGTACCGAAATAAAACTTGAAGTCGTCAGTAACCTGGCCTGATATATACAGGCGCATGTTTTCCAGAGTGAAATCACTGCTTCTGCCACCGTCCGGTGCCCCGTTATCTGCCGAGGCGATGGAGGTCCGAATACCGGCTCCAACGCTGATCCAGCGAGTATCGTCGATCACGATTTTTCCGGCGGCGAGAACCGGCGCTCCGGTTGCGGCCAATAGACTTCCGACAATCAGAGATTTCCCAATTACATTTTTCTTCTGCATTTCGAGGTTCCTGTTGTTGTGGCCAGGGCCGTTAAAAATCAACACCAATGTCAGGGCAAGCGCGTGAACATGGGACAACCAGCGCTTTCATGACTGTCGAGTCTAAAGGCGTGCCAAGCGGAGTAGAATGGGGTATTTGGCGCAGGTCCATACGTCAAATGACGCATACCGTTCGTGGGATAACAGCTACGACCCATTCTTTTCACCCGGAAGCAAAGGCCAAGCTCCTGGAGTCAGTCAGTGACGTGCTCACCACTCCAGTTGCGCTCCGGTCTGGTACTCAATCACCCGGGTCTCGAAGAAGTTCTTTTCCTTGCGCAGGGTGGCCTGTTCATCCAGCCAGGGTGAGACGTTCTTTGCCCCCGGAAACGGCTCTTCCAGGCCCACCGTTCTTGCCCGGCGGTTGGCCACGAAGCGGAACTGCTCGCTGTGGTACTCGGCGGAGTAACCCAGGATGGGGTCGCGCAGGATGTAGTTGGCGTAGTCGATTTCCGCCGCTTCGGATTCGTCCCACATCTCGCGCACGGCTTTGGGGTCGAAGGTAATGTTCTCCTCTTCCAGGATCTGATTCACCACGTTCAGGCCGAAGGAAAAGTGCATGGCTTCGTCCCGGAGGATGTACTGCAACTGCTCACCGGTGCCGCGCATCAGGCCCCGGCGCTGCAGCGCGAAGATGGGGCTGAAGCCATTGTAAAACCAGCTGCCTTCGAACACCGCCGCAAAGAACAGGTAGGACATGATGAATGCCTGCAAGTCGTCGCGGTTGCGCAGGTTCATGTCCGGGCGCATGGCGGCATCCAGCCGGTGATTGGCGATCTGGATCTTGCCGTTGATGGCGGGCACCACCCGGTAGCGGTTGTAGATCTCGCTCTGGTCCAGGTTCAGGGTTTCGATGCAGTGCTGGTAGGCCCATGTGTGCATGGCTTCTTCATACACCTGCCGGGCCTGGTAGATCTGCAATTCCGGCGCGCTCATCTTTTCCATCACGGCCAGGCCAATGTTGCGCATGGCGAGGATGTCGGAGGTGGTTAGGTAAGCCAGCACGTTTTCGTAGACGTGTTTTTCCGGCGCGGTGAGCCGATGGTGGTAGTCATGAACATCCTGGGCCATGTTCACGTCCAGGGGGGTCCAGTGGTTTTTGTTGGCGTTGATGAAGTATTCCCAGGCCCAGGGGTACTTGAACGGCGCCAGCTGGTTGATGTCGGTATTGCCGTTGACGACACGTTTGTCGTCGACATTTACGGGGGCCGGGGCGCCCGGGTTGGTGCCTTTGGATGCGGTTTTCGGTTCGTCGTCCCAATCGAGCATTTGTCTTACCTCTGAGGTCTTTGTCCGCCTGGCCTGCTTGCCGTGGGGGCGGAACCGGTCTGGCATCCCCTCCCGAAAACCGCCCGAGAATACGTCCATGTAGGGCTTGGCTGTGGCCATCCTTGGCCACAGACATTTTTAGGAGGGGATGCCAGACCGGTTCTTCGGGCTTGGCAGTTATAATCTTTGGCGTATGTCAGCGGTTACTGACACGCCTCGCAGTCCGGGTTGTCGATGCTGCACACCAGGGGCTGTGGCGCCGACACCGGGGCGTTTTTCTCGGCGCCGGTGGCGCCCAGGGAACGCAGGTAGTAGGTGGTTTTCAGGCCCCGCTCCCAGGCGAGCTGGTAGAGCGCGTCGAGCTTCTTGCCGCTGGGTTCGGCCATGTACAGGTTGAGGCTCTGGGCCTGGTCGAGCCATTTCTGCCGGCGGGCGGCGGCTTCCACCAGCCATCTCGGGTCAATCTCGAACGCGGTGGCGTAGCGGGCTTTCAGTGCCGCCGGAATACGGTCAATCTGCTGCACGGAGCCGTCGAAGTATTTCAGGTCGTTGACCATCACGTTGTCCCAAAGGCCTTCAGCCTTGAGATCCCGAACGAGGGAAGGATTCACCACCGTGAACTCGCCGGAGAGGTTCGATTTCACAAACAGGTTCTGGTACGCCGGCTCAATGGACTGGGACACGCCGACGATGTTGGAAATGGTCGCCGTGGGGGCAATGGCCATGACGTTGCTGTTGCGCATACCGTGTTGGGCAATCAGTTCCCGAACCGGGGTCCAGTCCAGCCGGGCGTTGGTGTTTACGGACAGGTCCCCTTCCCTGCGTGCGTTTTTGAGCAGGCTGATGGAGTCGATGGGCAGGATGCCTCGCTGCCAGAGGGAGCCGTCATAGCTGTCGTAGGCTCCCCGCTCGCCCGCCAGCCTGGCCGAGGCGCGGATCGCGAAATAGCTGAGCTGTTCCATGGCCACGTCCGCAAACTCCACCGCTTCCGGGCTGGAGTACGGCAGACCCAGTTGGTAAAGCGCATCCTGGAAGCCCATCAGGCCGAGCCCCACTGGGCGGTGCTTCAGGTTGGAGCTGCGGGCTTGGGGCACCGCGTAGTAGTTGATGTCGATGACGTTATCGAGCATCCGCACCGCGGTGTTCACGGTGCACTCCAGCCGCTGCACATCCAGCTCGCCGTGGGTGATGTGGGCGGCCAGGTTCACCGAGCCCAGATTGCACACGGCAATTTCATCAGCGCTGGTGTTAAGGGTGATTTCCGTGCACAGATTGGAGCTGTGCACCACGCCCTGGTGCTGCTGGGGTGAACGCAGGTTGCAGGGGTCCTTGAAGGTGATCCAGGGATGGCCAGTCTCAAACAGCACGGTGAGCATCCTGCGCCACAGTTGTTTGGCCGGGATTTTCCTGAACAGCTTGATCTTGCCCTGCTCCGCCAGTGCCTCGTAATGCTCATAGCGTTCACGGAAGGCGTTACCGAACAGATCATGCAGATCCGGTACATCGCTGGGGGAGAACAGTGTCCAGTCGCGGTCTTCGCGCATGCGTTCGATCAGCAGGTCCGGTACCCAGTTGGCGGTGTTCATATCGTGGGTGCGACGGCGCTCGTCTCCGGTGTTCTTGCGCAGTTCCAGGAATTCCTCAAGGTCCAGGTGCCAGCTTTCCAGATAAGCACACACCGCGCCCTTGCGCTTGCCGCCCTGGTTCACTGCCACGGCGGTGTCATTCACCACTTTCAGGAAGGGCACCACGCCCTGGCTCTGGCCGTTGGTGCCCTTGATGTGAGCGCCCAGCGCCCGCACCGGTGTCCAGTCGTTGCCCAGTCCGCCGGCCCATTTTGAGAGCAGGGCGTTGTCGCGGATGGCGCCATAGATGTCTTCAAGATCGTCGCCGACGGTCGTCAGGTAGCAGGAAGACAGCTGGGAATGGCGGGTGCCGCTGTTGAACAGGGTCGGCGTGGAAGCCATATAGTCGAACGAGGACAGCAGATTGTAGAACTCGATGGCACGCTCATTCGGGTTGTCCTCCCGCAGGGACAGGCCCATGGCCACCCGCATGAAAAAGACCTGGGGCAACTCAAGGCGGGCCTTGTTCCAGTGCAGGAAGTAGCGGTCGAAAAGGGTTTGCAGACCCAGGAAGCCAAACTGCAGGTCCCGCTCCGGTTTCAGGGCAGCGCCCAGACGCGCCAGATCGAAGGTAGCCAGGGTTTTATCCAGCAATTCGTAGCGGATACCCGCTTCGATACAGGCTGACAAGGCCTGCGGATAGATCTCCGCCAGCGGCTGGCTGGTGGAGAGGTTCAGGGCGGAAGCCGTCTCCAGCCTCAACTGCTCCAGCAGAAGGCGAGCCGTCACGGCGTTGTAATTTGGCTCCCGCTCGATCCGGCTGCGGGCGGTCATGACCAGCGCGGAAAGTACGTCTTCCTCGGCGATGCCGTCATAAAGGTTGGTCAGCGCATCTTCCACCAGGGAGTCACCATCAATGCCTTCCAGCCCGGTGGCCGCCTGTTCCACCTGCAACTTCATAAGGCCCAGGTCCAGCGGAGCGATCTCGCCACCGGTCTTTTTAACGGTCAGGTGTGGGTGGGCTTCCACCGGGGCATGGCGGGCTCGCTCCCTGGCATGCTCTTCCCGGTACAGTACATAGGCGCGAGCCACTTTCTGCTCCTCGGCCCGCATCAGGGACAGTTCCACCTGGTCCTGAATGTCTTCGATGTGCACCTTGCCGCCGGCTTTCAATCGCCGGCCAATGGCGTGGACAACCTGCTCGGTGACCCGATGTACAGCGTCGTTAATGCGGGCCGAACCGGCGGCCTGGTCACCTTCCACGGCGAGAAACGCCTTGGTAACGGCAACACTGATCTTGGATGGATTAAAGCCCACGAGGGCACCGTTGCGTTTGATGACCTGGAGGGATTCGGTGTCGGTGTGCGGGGTTGGCCGGGGTTCGGCCAGCGCTGAGGCAGGCATGCGGTGTTCTCCTGAATACGCGTTGAATTCCATAACCTTCGCGTAGGCAGGACGAACCGGAAACACAGCGCCAATGGCTGGCAGACGTGCGTGCCGTGTGCGTTTGCTGCTCACCTTAATCCGGCCGAATGCAGGCGCCTGAATCGCGAAGGTGCAGTTGCGCTGTTTTCTGGTGTGGCAGGAAACAGCACCTCCCTGGCAGGTCTTCGGACTCAGGAGCATGAATCGTTGGATTCGGCCTTGCGTGGCGACTTCCCGGTTTGGAGCCCCTGGTTACCTCCTGAGTCGTCTCTGCCTGCTCTGAAAGCCAGAGGCGACTCAGGGGGTACCAGAGGCTCCTTGCCAGTGTCTTGATGCCACGCTCGTTCTCCAATACCGCTGCGCGTCAGTTCCGGATTCTCACCGGATTCCCGATACCCGGATGCTCAGAAAAACAACATCTGGTATGTAGCCAAGGATTAAACCACTATATACGCGGTATTCGGGAAGAACAAGGCGGGAAAACAAAAAAGGCCCCGAGAGGGCCAAATACATGCAGACTCAGTATCAGATCATCAATGGCTGATCATCCAGGGCCGCATGGAGGGAAACATTTTCTTCCCATCGGCAGTGTAGAAAAGCCTGTGCTTACCGTCCGACTTTTTCTTGCAGCCACAAGCTTTGCGGTGTTCGGCGTCCCGAGCCCGCTGGTCGGCGGTAGAGATAATCGGCTCATGCCGTGCCTTTTCGTTTCGATCTTCAGCCAGGTGCCTGGCCGGATCTATCCCAACCAGCTCAGGGGACAGCACAATTACCCTTGGCGACAGCGCCTTACAGCTGGGGCACTCGGAGGGACTTCCGGCCTCTGCCATCATACCCAGCGCCTGGAACAGGCCGTGCTCGCCGCACTTGTAGTCATACAGAGGCATGGCTTACTCCTTGTCCCGTGACAGGGGTACGTCAGTGCCGGGTGTGACTTTCTTGGTCGGTCCCTCCGCCGTCGGGTTGATGTCGAAGTCGAAAATCTCAGTCGGCAACCAGAGTGTGGCGCAGGCGTTGGGAACATCAACCACCCCACTGATGTGGCCTTCCACAGGCGCACAACCCAGTAGCGCATAGCCCTGAGCCGGTGTGTAACCGAATTTAGTCAGATACTCGATGGCGTTGAGGCAAGCCTGGCGATAGGCCACCTGCACATCCAGATAATGCTGTTTGCCTTCCTCATCCACCGAAATGCCTTCAAAGATGACGTAGTCTTCGTAGCGGGGCTTGATGGTACTGGGCTTGAACACTGGGTTCCTGATGCCGTATTCAGACATGCCATCCTTGATCAGGTTGACCCGCAAGTGAATCCAGCCGGCCATTTCAATCGCACCACAGAAGGTGATCTCACCGTCACCCTGGCTGAAGTGAAGGTCGCCCACCGACAAACCGGCACCCTTCACATACACCGGGAAATAGGCCTTGGAACCCCGGGACAGATCTTTTATATCGCAGTTGCCACCGTGCTCACGGGGCGGCACGGTACGAGCCGCTTCTGTCGCTGCTACCTTGGCGGCATCACCGGCGAGCTTGCCCAGGTGCGCAGTACCGGCGAAGGGCATGTTGGCGAGCCCGGGCACCCGGTTTGGCTCGGTATCGTAGAGTTCTTTCTCCCGGCGGTTCCACTCCGTCAACATCTCTTTGGATGGCAGGCAGCCAATCAGGCCGGGGTGTATCATTCCGGCGAATTCCACATTGGGTATGTGGCGGGACTTGGTGAACATGCCATTGAAATCCCAGATGGATTTCTGGGCCTCAGGGAAATGCTCCGTCAGGAAGCCGCCACCGTTTTTCTTGGCGAAAAAACCGTTAAACCCCCACTGGCTGTCCTGGAACGCACCAATATCCAGAATATCCACTTCCAGCAAGTCACCGGGCTCAGCCCCTTCAACGGCAACAGGGCCTGACAGGAAGTGCACCTGAGTCAGGTCCACATCCCGGATATCGTCAGCGCAGTCGTCATTTTTGATCTGCCCACCGGTCCAGTCGTAGCACTCCAGAACAAAATCATCCCCCGGCTTCACCGTCGCCGCCATAGGGATGTCCGGGTGCCACCGGTTGTGAATCTGTTCGTTCTCGTAAGCGGATTTGCTTCTGTCGATCTTGATAATGGTTTCGGCCATAACGGTCGCTCCTCGGTTCTTGGCGTCAGGGTTCAAAGCTGCGGCGCGCAGAGCCCGATGGTGTCTGCGCTGACGTGATTCACTATCGGTGATCCCCGCCGGGGAAGGTATTCGCGAAATACCCCCGGCGCCTACGTTATTCGACGTATTGGTGCTCAGAGACAGCCCTGCTCTGCACACCGGACTCAAACCGGTGGCGTTGGCCACCGCCACACCGGCGGTATCGTTACTGCTGGAAATATCACCGTGTCCCATTTCGCCTGCTGCTCATTGCGCAGCAGATATCACGAAGGTTCGGGAGATGCGGCGGTGAGGTCCTTTCGGGACCGAAAAGGCCTCCACCAACCTAAACAGCCAGATAACTGGCAATCTTGTCCTGATCGGCCTCTTCCCGGTTCTCTTCGTGCACGATGACCCCCTTCTCGATTACCAGAATCCGGTCTGCCGCATCCATCACAAAGCTCAGCACCTGCTCCGACACCAGAATCGACAGGCCCCGCTCATCACGGATGCGCCGCAGAGTCCGGGCAATATCCTTGATGATGTTGGGCTGGATGCCTTCGGTGGGTTCGTCCAGCAGAAGCACCTTGGGCCGGGTGGCCAGGGCCCGGGCGATGGCCAGCTGTTGCTGCTGGCCTCCGGACAGGTTGCCGCCCCGACGGTTCTGCATTTCCTTGAGCACGGGAAACAACTTGTACAGATCCTCAGGCACCTTCTTCTCGCCCACAGCGGCGAGGCCAGTCTCAATGTTTTCCCGTACCGTCAGGGTGGGAAAAATCATCCGCCCCTGAGGCACAAACCCGACGCCGGCGCGCACTCGCTGGAAGCTCTTCAGGTTGGAAAGGTTGATGCCATCAAGGCTGACTTCACCGCTTTTGTTGGGAGTCATGCCCACCAGGGATTTCATCAGCGTGGTCTTGCCCATGCCGTTACGGCCTACCACGGCGACAATCTCGTTTTTTCCCACATCAAGGTTCAGGTCCTCGATGATGGTGCTTTGGCCATAGGCCACCGAATGGTGTTTTACACTCAGCATGATCAGTGCCCCAGGTAGACTTCGATGACTTTCGGGTCCGATTTCACGTGCTCGATGGACCCTTCCGAGAGAACCTTGCCCTGATGCATGACCGTAACCCGGTCGGCAATGTCACCGACAAACTGCATGTCATGCTCGATCACCAGTACCGTATGATCCTTAGTGATCACCTTGAGCAGTTCCGCGGTTTTCTTGCGTTCCGCCACCGACATTCCGGCCACGGGCTCGTCCAGCATCAGCAGGTCAGGCTTCTGGATCAGCAGCATGCCAATCTCCAGCCACTGCTTCTGACCGTGGCTGAGCGAGGCCGCCGCTTCATTCAGGGCGCATGTCAGGAAGATGGTTTCTGCCACCTCTTCCACGGCCTCAATCACCGCCTTGTCCCGCTTGAAGGCCAGTGCCCCCATCACGCTGTGGCCCTGGGGGTAGGACACCTCGAGGTTTTCGAACACAGTCAGGTCCTCGAACACCGACGGTGTCTGGAACTTCCGGCCCACGCCCGAATGAACAATCTGGTGTTCCTTGAGTCGTGTCAGTTCCTTGCCTGCAAACCTGATGGACCCGGCTGTGGCCTTGGTTTTGCCGCAGATCAGATCCAGCACGGTGGTTTTACCGGCGCCATTGGGGCCGATAATGACCCGAATTTCCTTTGGATCAAGGTAGAAGGACAGGTCATCCACGGCCTTGAAACCATCGAATGACACCGTCAGGCCCTCGACCGCCAGCAGGAAATCCGTATCTTTGCCTTTGGCCACACTCATCACGATTTCTCCGGGCTGCAGGTATTGGTCATCGGATCATAATTGTCGGCTTTTTCAGCACTCGGCCTGGTCGCCACAGGCTCAGCTGCGGTTTTGAGCTCAGGTTTGCTGCGCTTGAAGAGGCGGTCTTCCAGAGGCATGACGTAGTTCTGGTATAGCCCGGCCAGACCGTTCGGGAAGGCCAGCACCACACCAATAAACAACGCACCCATGGCAAAGGGCCAGAGTTCCGGGAAGGTTTCGGAAAAACCGCTCTTGGCGGCGTTGACCAGCAAGGCACCGTAGACCGCACCGAGGATAGACAGCCGGCCACCAAGGGCGCAGAAGATCACCATCTCGATGGAGGCAACAATGCCGATGAACGACGGTGACATGAAACCGACAATCAGGGTGAACATCGCTCCCCCGATACCGGCAAAAGCAGCGGCCAGGCAGAACACGAAGATCTTGAAAGCCGCAACATCATAGCCCGAAAAGCGCACACGGGTTTCCTGGGCATTCATTGCAACGAGAATGCGCCCCAGCTTGCGATTCTGAACCATCCGTGCCACGAACAGGCATAGGAAAAGCAATCCAACCGTCACGAAGTAGAGGGTGTTTTTCGACGCATCGCTGCGGATATCCCAGCCCATCAGGGTCTGAAGGTCGGTAATGCCGTTGACGCCGCCGGTGTAGCCCTGCTGACCAATGATGAGAATGGTCAGAATCGCAGCGATGGCCTGGGTGATGATGGCGAAGTACACGCCACCCACACGGCGGGTAAACATGGCAAAACCGATGATGAACGCCAATAACACAGGCACGCCGACAATGGCGATAACCGTGAACGAGAAACTGTTGAACGGTTCCCAGAACCAGGGCAGTTCGGTGCGCTGGTTCCAGTCCATGAAATCCGGAATGCCGGGGGTAGACTGGATAGCGGTAGCTTCCGGCGAGGAGGCCTCCAGCTTCAGAAACATCGCCATGGAGTAGCCGCCCAGGCCAAAGAACACACCCTGACCCAGGCTGAGAATGCCGGCCTTACCCCAGCACATCACCAGACCGATAGCAACGAAGGCGTAGGTCAGGTACTTGCCTACCATGTTCAGCCGGAACGGGCCCAGAACCAGCGGCAGGACGGCAACCAGCAAAAGCACCAGTGCCAGGTAATACAGCCCCTCGCGGGAGGCAAACCATTTCAGGGGAGATAGACTCTTCATGATATTTTCCTAGCGACGGACCTTGAGGGCCATGAGTCCTTCCGGACGCAGCATCAGAATGCCGACGACCACCAGCAAGGTGAGCACCTTGGCCATGGAACCACTGAGGAAAAACTCCATGGTGGACTGGGCCTGGGATATGCCGAAGGCAGACACAATGGTACCGATCAGGCTCTGGGCACCGCCAAAGACCACCACGAGGAAGGTATCAACAATGTAAGCCTGGCCAGATGAAGGCCCGGTGGAGCCGATCATGGTAAACGCCGCACCGGCGATACCGGCGATGCCAGAGCCGAGCGCGAAGGTCGCGCGGTCGATGCCGGCACTGTTTACCCCCACCGCTTCGGCCATGGGGCGGTTCTGGACCACCGCCCGGACTTTCTTGCCATAGCCGGACCGGTACATCAGCAGGTAAACAGCCACCGCCGTGGAGAGCGCAATGATCATAACGAACAGCCCGTTGATCGGCAGTTCCACCAGGTCGGTCACACTGAATGCGCCCATCATCCACTCCGGCAGATCGACACCCACTTCCCGGGCGCCGAAGATGGAACGGTAGGCCTGCTGCATGATCAGGCTCAGGCCCCAGGTGGCCAACAAGGTGTCGAGTGGTCGGTGGTAGAGATGCCGTATCATGAGCCACTCAACGAGTGCCCCCAATGCGCTGCAAATCAGAAAGGCCAGAATCATGGCGACAAAGAAATAGCCGCCAAACAGTCCGGGCAGGTAGAGCTGGAAAAAGCCCGATGTCAGATAGGTTGTGTAGGCACCGAGGATCATAAACTCCCCGTGGGCCATATTGATCACTCCCATCTGACCAAAGATGATGGCCAGGCCCAAAGCCATCAATACGAACACTGAAAACAGGGACAGCCCGGCGAACCCCTGCATGGCAAATATCGACATCAATTCACTGCTGGTGTAGCCATCGAACATGACCCTTCTCCTTCAAACCAACATGATTCGTGTTGGGGAGACCTTGGATGCCGGCACCCGGAGGTGCCGGCCAATCAGCCTTACTGGTAACCCTCCGGGAAGGGGTCCGGCTCCATCAGCTCTTCGGTCTCGTAGACAACCTTGTACTGGCCATCGGACTGAGCCTGACCAATCCGGGTCTTGGACCACAGGTGGTGGTTCTCGTGGATGCGCACATAGCCTTCCGGCGCCCTGGTGAACTCAATGCCTGCAAAGACTTCGCGTATCTTGTCGATATCGAAAGAGCCGGCTTTTTCAACGGCCGCTTTCCAAAGCCAAGGGCCGAGGTAGGCCGCCTGGGTGACGTCGCCGATAACCATGTCATCGCCGTATGCTTCCTTGAAGGCCGCGACGAACTCCTTGTTGTTGGGGTTGTCGAGGCTCTGGAAATACTTCATTGAGGCGTAGATGCCTTCCACGTTCTCACCACCGATACCGCGAATTTCATCCTCGGTCACGGAGATGGTCAGCAGCAGAGGCTTCTCATCGGTGAAATCAACACCGGCCGCTTTCATCTGCTTGTAGAACGCCACGTTGGACCCTCCAACAACCGAGGCGAAGATCACATCCGGCTTTTTCAGCTTGATCTTGTTGATCACCGAGTTGAACTGGGTGTGACCCAGAGGATAGTACTCTTCACCCACAACGTTCAGGCCCAGCTTGTTGATATGCTTGCGAGCAATCTTGTTGGAGGTACGCGGCCAGATGTAATCGGAGCCAAGCAGATAGAAGGTTTTAGCAGCCTTTGTTTCAACGGCCCAGTCGATGCCCGCAAGAATCTGCTGGGTGGCTTCCTGGCCGGTATATACTACGTTGGGCGACTGCTCCAGCCCCTCATAGAAAGTGGGGTAATACAGCATGCCGTTGTATTGTTCGATGACCGGCAGGATGGCCTTGCGTGAAGCGGAGGTCCAGGCTCCGAAGATCGCGGCGACATTATCCTGACGCAAAAGCTTGCGGGACTTTTCCGCGAAGGTAGGCCAGTCGCTGGCACCATCTTCCTGAACAAATTCAATCTGGCGGCCCAGAACTCCGCCGGAGGCGTTGATCTGTTTAATGGCGAGTTTTTCCGCCTGAACGGAACCAATCTCACTGATTGCCATAGTGCCGGTGATGGAGTGCAGGATACCCACTGTGACGGTATCGTCTGTGACCGCCAGTCCGGTGGTGTTGACCTCAGCCGTGCCAGGCGTAGCCGCTTGCGCAGATGTGGCCAGCATGACGGACGCCGCCAGTGTCATCAGGCTCTTTCGAAACCCCAGTCCCTTGCCAAATGATCGCCCGCTGGCGGTTGTATCTGTCGTACCCATGGTGAATCCTCGCAGTGTTTGAAAGCCGGTACCGCGCTTCCTTCCGAAGGCACGGCCCTACCACCATCATTCTGCTCGGCCCCCTCATGGGTGCCCATTCGGCATTCACCCCAGCGCACTAAGTCATTTGACGCATTCCGGTCGCCGACCACACAGTCTAAAACGCAGGCACAGGAAATAAATGTGACTGCTTCTTCTGGCGCACCAGGCTATGGCACGGAACTTGATGCTGCATTCAGGTCCGGTGCGCGGAACCACAAAACCGCACTAAAACCGGGCACCTCCCAGGTTGCACAGGCAAGGCAGCAATGGCCGCACGACAGAACATTTTCCGGGTTCGGCGCAGTTACAACCAATGGGTCGCCAACCAGACGCTGGAAGACTACGCCCTGCGCTTTACCGCCAAGAGCGCGCGGCGCTGGTCTGCCGCCCGGGTCAGTAACACCGCTCTGGGAGCTATCTCGTTTCTGGCCATGGAAGCCATTGGCGGCTCTATCACCCTGCACTACGGCTTTGACAACGCGGTGGCAGCTATCCTGGCCGTCAGTCTGGTGATTTTCCTGACGGCAATTCCAATCAGCTACTACGCCGCCCGCTATGGTGTGGATATCGATCTGCTCACCCGGGGCGCAGGCTTTGGCTACATTGGCTCCACCATTACCTCGCTGATCTACGCCTCGTTCACCTTCATCTTCTTCGCCATCGAAGCGGCAATCATGGCCATGGCCCTGGAGATGCTGTTCGATATTCCACTGGTGCTCGGTTACCTGATCTCCGCCGTGGTGATCATTCCTCTGGTTACCCACGGCATTACCACCATCAGCCGCTTCCAGGTCTGGACCCAGCCGGTTTGGATCCTGCTGCAACTGGCACCGTTTGTGTTCATCATCTACGCGGACGCCTCCTCCATCAGTGACTGGACCCAGTTTGAAGGGCTGGGGCTCAGCGCCGGCCAGGGCCTCAATGTGGTAACGTTCGGTGCCGCTGCTGCGGTGGTGTTCTCGCTTATTGCCCAGATTGGCGAGCAGGTTGATTTTCTGCGCTTTATTCCGGAACCCCGGAACCGGGCAGAAAAACGCCCGTGGTGGCTGGCGGTCATGTCCGGTGGCCCGGGGTGGATCGTGATCGGCATACTGAAGATTCTCGCAGGCTCCTTTCTGGTGGTCCTCGCCCTGAATCAGGGCGTGTCGCCCACGGAGGCGGCAGACCCGACCCAGATGTACCTGGTGGCGTTCGGCTACATCACCCACTCCCCGGAAGTATCCCTGGCGATGGCCGGTATTTTTGTCATCCTTTGCCAGCTCAAGATCAACGTCACCAATGCCTACGCGGGCTCTATCGCCTGGTCCAACTTCTTCTCGAGGCTGACCCACAGCCACCCCGGGCGCTTGGTCTGGCTGTTCTTTAACGTAGCAATTGCCTTACTGGTGATGGAGCTGGGGGTCTACCGGGCGCTGGAGGAAACCCTCGGCTTTTACGGCATTATCGCCGTCGCGTGGGTAGGAGCTTTGGTGGCTGATCTGGTGATCAACAAGCCCCTTGGGCTGAGCCCCAGGTACATAGAGTTCAAGCGGGCCCATCTTTATGACATCAACCCGGTGGGTGTCGGTGCCATGCTCGCCGCCTCCGTGGTTGGCATCGTATGCCATACCGGAGCGCTGGGAGTGTATGCCCAGGCGCTGTCCCACTTCATTGCCCTGGGGGTAGCATTGCTGGCGGCTCCACTGATTGCCTGGCGAACCGGCGGGCGGTTTTATACTGCCCGCCCCTTCGTTCCTATGGCGACGGACCATCAACTGGTGCAATGCACTATTTGTGAGCACAAATTCGAGCCGGAAGACGTCACCTCCTGCCCGGTCTATGACGGCACCATCTGTTCCCTGTGCTGTTCACTGGATGCCCGGTGTGGCGATGCCTGCAAGCCCGGAGCCGGTTACCAGAAGCAACTCCAGCAGTTTCTCGGCAAGCTCATGCCCCAGTCGGTGCTTAGCCGCCTGCACTCCCGGCTTGGCCACTTCCTGGCCCTCCTGTTTCTGATCAATGGCTTGTCAGGCCTCCTGCTGTGGTTAATCCATTCCAAGACGCCGGTGGCTTCTGCACCCGAGGCTCTGCTGCTGTCGGCCACCCTCTGGAAAGTCTTTTTTATCCTTTTGATTATTACCGGGGTGGTCTGCTGGCTGTTTGTGCTGGCTCATGAAAGCCGGGGGGTGGCCGAGGAAGAATCCGGGCGGCAGACGCGGTTGTTGATGGCAGAGATCGTCGCGCACGAGCGTACCGACCAGGCGCTGCAACAGGCAAAGGAACAGGCTGAAGCGGCCAATGACGCGAAAAGCCGTTATCTGACCGGAATCAGCCATGAGCTCCGGTCACCGCTCAACGCCATCCTGGGCTACGCCCAGCTTATGGAAAATGATGAGACGGTGCCCTCCCATCGCAAGGAAGCCCTGGGGGTGATCCGTCACAGCGGCGAGTACCTGGCCGATCTGATCGAGGGGCTGCTGGATATCTCCAAGATCGAAGCCGGTCGGCTGGATCTGCGCCGGGATCCGGTGCGCATCCAACGACTGATGGAGCAACTGGTAACCATGTTCCGGTTGCAAGCCGAAGAAAAAGGACTGGCCTTTGATTACCACTGCCCGAACCCTCTGCCGGAAATGGTGATCACCGATGAAAAGCGCCTGCGCCAGATCCTGATCAATCTGCTTTCCAACGCCATCAAGTACACCGACCGGGGCAGCGTTTCCCTGACTCTGCGTTACCGCAGTCAGGTGGCGGAATTTACCGTGCGGGACTCCGGTGAGGGCATTGCCGAAGAAAACATTGAACGTATCTTCCGCCCCTTCGAGCGCATCCATCTGCCGGGGCAAAGCCGCATTGGCACCGGGCTGGGCCTGACCATTACCCGACTGCTGGCCGAAATCATGGGCGGTGATATCAACGTGGAAAGCCAACCCGGCCAGGGCAGCACGTTCAAGGCCAGCCTGATGCTCTCGAGCCTGCACAGCACCAGCCCCCGTTCGATCTCGGCGCCGGCCCGCCGGATCTGTGGCTACCGGGGCACCCGGCACAAAGTCCTGCTGGTGGACGATGACATCTTTCACCGTCAGGTCATCCGCGCCATGTTATCCCCGCTTGGTTTTGAAATTTTTGACATTGGCAATGCCCTCAAGGTACGGGAAACCGTCGAAGCCGAGCGCCCGGACCTGGTCCTGCTGGACGTCGCCATGCCCGGATACACCGGCTGGGAGGTTGTGCAGCAGTTACGGGAAGACAAGCATACGATGCCGGTGGTGATGGTGTCCGCCGATGCCAATGAAGGCCACCACTCGGTGGACTCGCCCCGGCTGCACGATGGCTACATTATCAAACCGGTGCGGCTCAACCTGCTGCTGGACACCATCGCCCGGGTGCTCGGGCTGGAGTGGCGGTTCGGTAAAAGTGCCGAGCCGCTGGCGGCCATTCCGGTATCGGATACCGGCGACCTGCCTCTACCGATGCTGGCGCATCGTCAGGCGCTGGCGGATCTCGCCCGCATCGGTTACCGCAAGGGATTGCTGGAAGCCCTGCACGACCTGAAACACCGGGGTGAGGCGGTTGAGCGTTTTACCGACGAACTTACCCAGCTCACCAAAGATTTCCAGTTTGAAAAAATTCTTGAGTTACTCGAGGTAGCTGAACATGAAGCTTCATGATGACCAGAAAACCGTTGTGATGGTCGTGGATGATGCAGTCGACTCCATTCGAATGATTAACGATGCCCTGGAAGAGGCTGGCATGATGGTATTGGTAGCGCTTGAAGGCAACCAGGCACTGACCATCAGCCGCAACATTACCCCCGACTTAGTGCTGATGGACGCCCTCATGCCTCACATGGACGGCTTCGAGACCTGCCGCCGACTCAAGGAAAATGCGGCATTTGCCGACATTCCCATTATTTTCATGACCGGCCTGAGCGACACCGAGCATGTGGTCATGGGGCTGAGTGCCGGCGGTGTGGATTATGTGAACAAACCCATCAACACCACGGAGTTGCTCGCACGCATGGAGGTGCACCTGACCAATGCCCGGATGACCAGGAGTGCCCGTTGTGCCCTGGACACCGCAGGCCAGAACCTGTTTGCCTTAGACCGTGAGGGCAATCTGCTGTGGTGCACCCCCCAGGTATGCCAATGTCTGCCAGACACCGGACACCCCGAGTTTTCCGATGTCCGCACACGACTGGGGGAATGGCTGGGACACAACCCTGATCCGGGGCACAGTATGCCAGTGGAAATTATGGGCACGGCACGATCTGTCGAATTCCTGGCACTTGTGGATAACCGCGAATACCTACTTCGGCTGAAAACGCCCAGGAGTCAGAACAGCTCAACGGCCGCCCTGCGACAACGGTTCGAACTGACCCTGCGAGAATCCGACGTGTTATTGTGGATCGCCAATGGCAAAACCAACCGGGAAATTGGCCAGATTCTGGACATGAGCCCGCGGACGGTTAACAAACATCTCGAGCAGGTATTTCGAAAGCTGGGTGTGGAGAACCGCACCGCTGCCGCCGCGAGTGCGATTCGACTGCTGGCCATCCAGTAATGGTCCCCGGGCACTTTTGAGCCGCACGCCGGTCCAATGGAACAGCTTTTTCGCGAAACGAAGAAACACAATGAGAATGACTACAAGATTTCTGGCACTGCTGGCATTGTTCAGCCTCTCGGGGTTCCTGTTGTCTGAACAAGAACCGGCGCTGACACCGTTTTCCGAAATGCAGTCATTGGGCGACGGCTGGGAGCCTTTGGAGTTCCCCAAAATCGACCAGCTCACCCGCTATGAGTTGGTCGCGGAGGATGGAAAACAGGTGGTGAAGGCCACCACCAGGGGCGGAGCTTCCGGCCTGATTGCCCGGGTGAATCTGCAACCGTCCGACTCGCTGGTTCTGCAATGGCGCTGGAAAGTCTCAAACGTTTTTGACCAGGGTGATGCCCGGGAAAAGTCGGGGGATGACTACCCTGCCAGAATCTATGTCGCCTTTGAATTTCAGCCTGAGAAAGCCGGCTTTTTCGAACGTGCAAAACGCAAGGCCGTGGAGCTGCTTTTCGGCGAAACCCTGCCGGGCAATGCCCTGAACTACATCTGGGCCAACACCTTGCCGGAAGGTGAGTTTGTGCCTAACCCCTACACGGAAAAGACCGTGATGGTCGCTGTCAATTCTGGTTCGGAGCAGATCGGTGAATGGGTCACGATCAAGCGGGATATTGTGGCCGATTATCGAAAGGCCTTTGGCGAAGCACCGCCGCCGCTGGTGGGTATTGCGATCATGTCGGACTCAGACAACACCAACGAAGCCGCAACCGCATGGTATGGTGATATCGTGCTTAATCCCTGATATCTCCCTGTGAAAAGGGCCGTTTACCAAAGTACCCCGGGGAACCCTGGTATCGTGTAACCTTCAGTAATATCACGCACCGGAGGCACTATGCCTTTCTCCACCAGTCTCAGGTAGGCATCATCAAAGTCGTCCCGCAGCAACGCTGCATCGGGATGTGCAAGCGAGAAAACCCACGCGGCATTGCGGGTGCGCACTTCCGATTCCCGGATAACGCTGTCGGAGGGCTCTGTCAGGACTTCCTGAACCGGCTGGCGGTAATCCAGGAGATAGTCGCCCCGCTTGCGCTTCAGCATTTCAATGGCCGCGCGGTGGTTCGGCGCCTCGGTTACCCGTATGCCACCATTCTGTTCCAGCCAGGCCAAGAGACCACCGTAGGTGTAACCGCCAATCACGATCACCCGTTTGCCTCGAAGCAGATCGAAATGGTCAAGGGCCGGGGTGCCTTCAAGGTACCAGGCACTCAGCTGCACAGCCAACGGGCTGACCCAGCTCTCCAGGACATCGTCCACAAGGCTTGGAACCCCGGTCACACCGAGCCAGACATCGATCCTGCCGGTGCTCAGGTAAAGATACGCACGACTCAGCGGCAAGTAGACAAAGTCCGGTTCGTAGCCCGCCTCAGCAGCGACTTTGCGGGTAAGTTCGATGAAGCTGCCTGCCGGGGCGCCGTCGTCGGTTTGATAGGTAATAGGCGGAAACTCGACATAAGCCACACGAAGGGTTTTTGCGCCCGGGTCATACTGGGCGACGGTGTTTGATGATAACAGGGCGGCTATCAACAGGATAAGTGCCCGGGCGTCAGGAAAGAGCCCGGGCGTCAGGAAGACAAACACGTTGGATGGAAAGCTGCTGCGCATGGAATCCGGATAGGTTGGGTCTGTTTAAGCAAAGGTTAGCAGACCCGACCAAATCTGTACTGACACAGCCCGCAAAAAACGGACGGGTTGTCAAATATAGTTAATTACCATGTACAGGCCAACTCCGCCCATCACCAACGTGTAGGGAAATGCCATGATGACCATCCTGCCATAGGATAAACGCACCAGCGGAGCAATGGCGGAGGTCAGAAGAAACAGGAACGCGGCCTGGCCATTCGGCGTCGCCACGCTGGGCAGGTTGGTGCCGGTATTGATGGCCACCGCCAGATCCTGGAAGTGCTCATAACTAATGCTGCCGGCATCCAGGGCCTGCTTGACCTCACTGATGTAAACCGTCGCAACAAACACGTTATCGCTGATCATCGAGAGTACGCCGTTGGCGAGGAAGAACATGCCAGGCTGCTGGCTGGCCGGCAACGCGAGCACGTAATCAATGATCGGCTTGAACAGGTGCTGTTCGTGAATCACAGCCACTACGGCGAAGAAAACCACCAGCAGTGAGGTGAAAGGCAGCGATTCCTGGAACGCCTTGCCGATCTGGTGCTCATCGGTAATGCCGGTAAACGAGGTAATCAGGATGATCACCAGCAAGCCGATCAGGCCCACCTCGGCCAGATGAAACGCCAGCCCCACCACCAGGATCAGCGCGGCTGCGGCCTGAACCCACAGAGCGGCCTGATCGGCCTTGGTGCGTTTGGCGCGCTCGTTATCGGCAAACTCCTCCAGCACCCGGCGAACGGGTTTTGGCAGCCGCCCGCCGTAACCAAACCAGCGCAGCTTCTCCAGGGCCCAGCAGGTGAACAGGCCCGCCGCCAGTACCGGCAAACTGACCGGCGCCATGCGCAGGAAGAAGGTCGCAAAGTCCCAGCCCACCACTTTCGCGATCAGCAGGTTCTGGGGCTCGCCCACCATGGTCGCCACGCCACCCAAGGCAGTACCGATGGCACCATGCATCAGCAGGCTACGCAGGAACGCCCGGAAATTTTCCAGGTCTTCCCGGTGCAGTTCGATCACTTCTTCGTCGCTGTTGGCATTGTGGTCGGCGTGTTGATAGCCCTTGCCGGAAGCCACCCTGTGATAAACAGCATAGAAACCCACGGCAACCGAGATAATAACGGCCGTTACCGTCAAGGCATCCAGAAAAGCCGACAACAACGCGGCCGAACCGCAAAACAGCATCGACAGCGCCGACTTGGACCGCACACCCACCAGGATCTGGGTGAAGGTGACCAGCAACAGCTCCTTCATGAAATAGATCCCCGCCACCATGAACATCAGCAACAGGATCACCGGGAAATTGGTGAGCACCTCCAGATACACTGCATCCGGGGTAGTCAGCCCGATCAGCAGGGCCTCCACAGCCAGCAGTCCGCCGGGCAGAAGCGGGTAGCACTTCAGGGCCATGGCCAGGGTGAAGATAAACTCGGCAATCAGAAGCCAGCCGGCCACTCCGGGCCCGAGGACATACATCATGATCGGGTTGGCAATCAGAAACAGCAGGATCACCTGCTTGTACCAGACAGGTGCCTTGCCAAGGAAGTTGTGGGTAAAGCCGGAGATAACAGTCGTAGGCATTGCGGAAATCTTCTGAGAAAATGGGCTGTTGGGATTGTGTGGCAGAGCACCGTCATCTTCCTTGATATTTATGTACCGGGGTATGGTCCGAAGGTACATTGTTTGACCGTATTTGGTCTTAATAACAATAAAAAGGCGAGGCAGATCTAACCACAACGTAATTTTTACGTAATATTACTTAAATCAAGCAACAAGAGCGACCGCATTTTAACTGATTCCCGGCGCCATGCGGTCGCTTTGCAAAAAAAATGGTAACTATTCAGCTGCCTCCCCGTAAAAAGTCCTGTTAACCCCCTTCCGGTGCCGACATGAAAGCCGGCTCACGCCCTGTAGCTTGCTTACCCTGCCCTCAGACATCCGCCGGTCCATGTATTACTCAATGAATTTCTCGATCACACTATCCGCCCCGATCAGGGGGATAATGCGGACCAGCACCTGATCCATCACACCGTTTTCGGCCTTGGTGATGAAATCGGCCTTACGGTCTTTCCAGCAAAGCGTTTGAATCAGATTCGAAGCCACGACAGATGGCTTGTCCAGATTGTCCACGGGCACCTCGGTGGCAGTACCGCGAATGCGTGTACTGATAGGGCAGCAAATCAGGAGCCCCGTCTGCTTGTTGTACTGCTTGGAGGACAGCGCAAGCGCTGGCCGGTATTTGCCGATCTCTTTACCGTTGGTTGGATCGAAATCCAGCCAGATAATGTCGTTGCGATCAGGAACGTAGTGTGCCATCAAATCCCCATTTCAGAGGCAGAGGGTTGAGCAAGCTCGTCCGCGTGAGCGCCGTGGGCATCAAGCCCTTTCAGCAAGTCGGCTTCCGAGAAGGGAAGGTTTACCTTACGCGGGGCCTTCTGGGCGGCTTCAATCACGATCTTTCCGGCCTTAACATCAATGCTGATTGGGCTGGATACATCCAGTTTGGCTTGCGCCAGGATCTTGCTGGAAAGCCGCACGGCAGCGCTATTTCCCCAGCGTTTAATTTCGCTTTGCATGGCAACCTCGCGCCGATGGTTGTAGCTACACTAACTGGGCTGGCTTTAGGTGTCAACATCTGTATCTACATTTACGCAGCTACGCAGGTTTCACACCCCCCCAATAGACTGAAATGCCGTTCTGATCCAAGCCTATCAGCGACAAATGGACGAATGCCTGACGGCCAATGCGACCGGAGCCATCTCCGAGGACGAGTGCAGCAGTGAACTGTCGCAGATCATGGAAGGCAGTTATCTGAATGCCGAAACGAATGTTTCCAAACTGGAAAACCTTTACCAGCGTGAAGGAGGCCAAAGTGAGACCGGCGAAAGGGTCTACCGGCTATCAACCTATGTGTCGGGAGTTGGGACCAAGTCCGGGGAGCCGGACGACGGTCCCAGTATGGGCCTTGGTTTGGGCGAGCAAGGCATACTCAAGAAAATTGACCACGGCAGCGGTAATCTCGCACTTGAAATTCGAGACTTTGTTGAAGAATCAATCGACGAAATGATTCTTGACGTTTTCGGTTTCAGCCGTGGCGCGGCCACAGCTCGGCATTTTGTCAGCCGGGAGGTTTCGGACACAGCGGGCTCCTTATACGGTCAATACAAAGGGGCTTTAGTCAGAGCATTCGAGCGGGAAGGCATAC
>NZ_JASSVN010000011.1:0-156556 GCF_030540945.1 Marinobacter sp. SS8-8
CTCACCCGTCCGCCGCTCGTCAGCATCCCGAAGGACCTGCTACCGCTCGACTTGCATGTGTTAAGCCTGCCGCCAGCGTTCAATCTGAGCCATGATCAAACTCTTCAGTTTAAATCATACAAGAATCCGAAGATCCTCTATTCTTGCTCAAGACAAAACTCAATTTCGACGAGTCACTGTCCTGATATTTCATCTCCGAAATACCCCGGCCAGCGCCCACACGAATTACTTGGTTAACTTTTTAAAGAGCGGTTGAGCCGTTGCTCAATCAAGGCCGCGTATTCTACATCGTTCCGCTGCCCTGTCAACCGTTTATCTGAAGAATTTTAAAACTTGTTTTCTTCAACGCTTTCAAACAGTTGTCTTTTGAATCCGGAGCCTCCCAACTGGCCTGCCCCTCGAAAGAGATGCGCATTCTACAGACCTGCGCCGAGGTGTCAACGGCGATCCGGGAAAAATTTCAAAATCACCAAAATGCGGTTATGCAGTGATCAAAATGCGGGCTATCTTCTTCTTTCCCGCCTGTATGATGCAGTCGTCACCTTTCACGAACATCCGATCACCCTCAAATTTCCGGCCATCGACAAAAACCGCACCACGCCCCAGTACATCGCGGGCGGCAGCACCGTTCTTCACCAGGCCCGCCAAACGCAACACCGAAGCCATTGGCATCCCGGACTGCCCTTCAAGTGACACCTCAATGGTCGGTAAGTTCTCGGGAATCTTCCCAAGAGAAATACGGTTCCCAGCTGACTTATGCGCCGTTTTTGCAGCTTCTTTATCATGGAAACGGGTAATAACCTCTTCCGCCAGCAATTTTTTATAATCCTGAGGGTTACCCCCCGCGAGCACTTCCTTCCGGAACGCCTCCACCTCTGCAAGCGGACGGAAGCTCAGCAACTCAAAGTAACGCCAGAGAAGGTCATCCGGCATCGACAACAGCTTGGCGTACATCTCACCCGGAGAATCATTAACACCCACGTAATTACCAAGGGATTTGGACATCTTCTGAACGCCATCAAGCCCCTCAAGAATAGGCATGGTCAGAATCGCCTGGGGAGACTGACCATAATGCTTCTGGAGAATCCGCCCCATCAGCAAGTTGAACTTCTGGTCGGTCCCACCAAGCTCAACGTCTGCCTCAAGGGCGACCGAATCGTACCCCTGCACCAGGGGATAGAGAAACTCATGGATCGCGATGGCCCGCTCCGCCCGGTAGCGCTTGGTGAAATCATCGCGCTCAAGCATACGGGCAACGGTATACTGCCCCGCCAGCTTGATCATATCGGCCGCGGTCATTTTGCTCATCCACTCGGAGTTGAAAACCACACGGGTTTTCGATGGATCGAGAATCTTGAACACCTGCTCTTTGTAGCTGACCGCGTTATCGGCTACCTGCTGCTCTGTCAGAGGGGGCCGGGTGGCACTCTTCCCGGTCGGATCGCCTATCATCCCTGTAAAGTCACCGATCAGGAAGATGACCTCGTGACCCAGATCCTGAAACTGGCGAAGCTTGTTAATAAGGACGGTGTGCCCAAGATGAAGATCGGGCGCGGTGGGATCGAAGCCAGCCTTGATCCTGAGGGGGCGACCTTCCTTTAGTTTTTCTACCAACTCATCTTCCGGAATGAGTTCATCTACTCCGCGCTTGATAATCGCCAACGCTTCATCAGTGCATGCCATGAACAACACGTCCCCAGTTTTGGTCCTGAAAGATTCCATCGGTTACAGACTTCAACAAAAGAAATCTGTGAGTTACCCGCTCTCCTGCTAGAGTGGCTTGACCAGATTTTGATCAACGCCAAAACAAAAGGGCGGCGCATTATAACAACGCTGCCAAAAGAAATCCGGAGGATGGGACAGTAACCGTAATGTTTCACGCTGTCCCGTCTGCATTTTATACGGTAACCTGTTGGACTATACTTGAACATCAGCTTTAATTAGATAGTACAAGCTGCCGGAATACCGATTAAAACGGGTGTGACACGTGCTGACAATGTTTCCAAAAACACACATTACCATTGCTGCAGCGGCGACTGTGATTGTTACCGCCACTGTTCTGATGAGCCCCAGCAGCAATGTCGAAGCCAAGCGGATGTCCTATTCACTGGATCTGGAGCAGGGAATCGTCGCAAAGACGAACGCTGAACCGGAACCCTCTGCACAACCGGTTTCGCCCTCGGTGGACAAACAGCCCTCATCGCCTGCGACAGATTCCACAGAGCTGCCTTCCCTGCAAGTCAGCCTCACCGAGCCTGCAGTCCCGGCCGCGCCGGAGCAACCGGAACTGGAGTGGCAAACCTTCGCCATCAAGTCGGGCGACACCCTGTCCTCGCTCTTCAAGAAAGCTGGATTCGGTGACGGCATTATGCTCTCGGTGATCCATGGCGAAGGAGAAGCCGAAAAGCTGCAGCGCCTCTACGCAGGTGAAACAATCCGTTTCGCCACAACGGGTGACGGCGCTCTGGCTTCGGTTGAGCTGCAGCGCAACCTCCTGGAAACCCTGAAAATCACCAGGGAAGGCGAAAACTTCACCGGTCAGACGGAAGTTCGCAAACCTGAAGCACGGCCGGCGTTCGCTTCCGGAACAATCGACGGCTCACTTTATCTTGCTGCTCGCGAAGCCGGCCTTAGTGACCAACTCACAATGGAGTTGGCCGGCATCTTCGGATGGGAAATCGACTTTGTGTACGACGTTCGCAAGGGCGACCAGTTTGAAGTGGTCTATGAAGAACTTTACCTCGATGGCGAGAAGTTCGATACCGGGCGCATCCTGTCTGCCAGATTTGTGAACCGTGGCGAGGAGAACACTGCCCTACTCTACACCGACAGTAATGGCGACAGCGATTATTACAACTCCAACGGCAAGAGCATGCGTAAGGCATTCCTGCGCACGCCGATCAACGCGCGGGTATCCTCGCCGTTCAATCTTCAAAGGCGCCACCCTGTTCTGGATGTGGTTCGTCCTCACGAGGGCACCGACTATGGCGCCCCCCCAGGAACCCCCATCAAGGCGGCCGGCGCAGGTCGTGTGAAGTTTGCGGGATGGAAAGGCGGTTACGGCCGCACGGTTATCCTCAAGCATGGCGACAACATCACCACGCTTTACGCCCATATGAGTCGCCTTAAAAAGGGCATTAAGAATGGCACCCGGGTAAAGCAGGGCGAAACCATCGGCTATGTCGGCTCTTCCGGCATGGTAACCGGGCCACATCTGCACTATGAGTTCCGGCTGAACGGCGCTCCGCGCAACTCACGCACCGTGAAACTGCCGGATGCCAAACCTGTTCCGTCTTCAGAGATGGCGCGCTTCAAGCAAGTCACCGAACAACGAATCGCACAGTTTGATGTTTTCCGCGAGAGTTACCGGCAACTCGCGCTGGCTTCAGACGACTGAGCGCCATGGAGGCCTGGATCGGTTTGATGTCCGGTACCAGCATGGATGGCATTGATGCCGTGCTGGTGTCGTTCCAGGGACAGCCCGCACGAATCCACGCGTCTCACACCGTACCCTACCCCGATCAGATCCGGCACAGACTCCTGGCCGCCAGCCAGAATCAGGCAACTCCGGATGAAATCGGCGAACTGGACACTCTCGCCGGCACGCTGTTTGCGCAGGCCGCGGCAGAGGTGATACGGCACTCCGGTCTCTGTGCATCCGCTATTCGCGCCATTGGCAGCCACGGTCAGACACTTCGCCATCAACCTTTAGGTGTGTCGCCCTTTACCATCCAGATTGGCAATCCGTCTGTTATTTCTGAAGCCACCGGCATTACCACCGTCGCCGACTTCCGCAGAAGGGACATGGCTGCCGGAGGACAGGGAGCGCCTTTGGTCCCTGCGTTTCACAAGGCCTTTTTCAGCTCAGACACAGAGGATCGCTGTATCCTTAATCTGGGCGGCATTGCGAACATAACCTGGATCCCGGCCGACAGAGGCAGTCCGGTAACCGGTTTCGACACCGGCCCAGCCAACGCGCTGATGGATGCCTGGTGCCTGGCTCAGACCGGACTTCCTTTTGACAGCGATGGCCATTGGGCCAATGAAGGCGAAGTGAATCAGGAACTGCTCAGCGATATGCTCTCGGATGCCTATTTTTCGCGCCCTCCCCCGAAAAGCACGGGTAAGGAGAGGTTCAATCTCGACTGGGTAAAAACGCAGGTAAGTCGCCACCCGGACATCCCGGCCGAAAATATTCAGCGAACCCTGCTGCAGCTGACCGTGGAAAGTGTGGCAAATCAATTGCCCGAAGCCCGCGATCTCCGGATTTATGTCTGCGGCGGCGGTGCGCGGAATTCGCTGCTGATGACAGAGCTTGAGAAAGCTTTACCTGAAAGCCGACTCACGCTGACATCAGATCTGGGGCTGGACCCGCAAATGGTGGAACCGGTGGCATTTGCCTGGCTGGCAAAACAGGCTTTGGAGGGATTGCCAGGCAACTTACCTGAGGTGACCGGAGCGTCAGGCCCGCGAATCCTGGGGGCCATCTACCCGGCCTGAGGTCTTTCTGGATTCAGATAGAGAAGGAACTGCCACACCCGCAGGTTGAGCTGGCATTCGGGTTCTGGACGACGAACTGGGAGCCCTGAAGACCCTCCTGGTAATCGATGGTGGCGCCGACAAGATACTGGTAGCTCATCGGATCAACCAACAGATAAACGCCGTCACGCTCGATAACGGTATCTTCTTCATCCTGGCTTTCGTCGAAGGAGAAACCATACTGGAACCCGGAACAGCCGCCGCCCGTTACGAAGACGCGGAGTTTGAGTTCGGCGTTACCCTCTTCCTCGATTAACTCACGCACCTTGGCAACGGCGCTGTCACTGAAGAACAGCGGTGTGGCCATTTGTTGCTGGACTGCACTCAAGTTCGCCTCCGGATTATCGCTAACAACTCAGGCGATTATGGTATTCCTGACTAAAACAATCAACTATTCGGACTTTCCACCATCGACGGATGCTTCAGCAGACTCGTCCGGCTGGTCAGCGCCGTGAGCCTGTTTCTGCTGCTGCCAGGCGGCGGGGCCAGCCTGTGCAAGTAACCCGATCGGTTCCCGCTGATGGACCAGATTACCGTTAACCGAAGCTCCCATCGCCATTTCGATAAGGTTATAAAAAACACTCCCATTGATGGATGCCTTTTCCGCCAGTTCAAGATGGGCCGAGGCGTAGACATCACCATTCACCGTACCATTGATGATCACATGAGGGGCGTTGATGTCGCCGGTGACCTCTCCGACCTCCGAAACCCTGAGCACTGCATCCGTCCCTTCATCAGCAACCACCTTGCCGCGAATACGCCCATCCACATGCAGCCCACCCGAGAAGTGAACATCCCCTTCGATGGTTGTGCGGGAGGAAACCAGGGTGTCAAATTGGCCGGCAGGCCGGCGCGGCTTCTGCTTTTTCTTGCCAAGCATGTCAGTTCTCCGTTAAATCATCCCAGTTAAAGGTACGCTCGGCCTGCGAGGACTTCCGCCCCTCCGCCTGGGCTACCACCTGAATCTCGATTGGCTCAAAGTCTTCCGGCAACGCCAGAGTCCCTTCAACATCCTGGAAATACCGGAAACGGAACTTCACCCCGAGATCCTCGATATCCTCAGAAAGGTCACGCAGGGCAATCACCTCTTTTTCCCGGTCACGCAGCCCGATGACGTTCACCGCCACCACGCCGGAGATGTAGCTTTTGTTATTACCGACCTGGGTCAGTACCAACTTGAAATCATAGGCGCCCTGAGTGCGGCTGGGTGTCAGCGTGACGCTGTCGACCTGTAACCCTTTGCTGGCTTCCGAGGGTGCCATGATGTTTTTATAGAAAATCAGGTCCGATTGCAGTGACGCAATCCGGGTTTCAAGATCGACTATGGTTTTCCGGGCCCGATTCAGGGCCTGCTCATCAATGACCCGCCCGCGCTCCAGGTTAATCAACTGCTGCCGGGCTTCCCGGAAATCCTCCCGAAGCTTTTCGACTTCGCTCTCCAGCACCTGGCTCGACTCTTCCGCGCTGGAGAACCGGAACCCGCCCTGCGCCAGGCCAGCTGCATACCCGGTGAGCGCAGCGATGATGGTAAACACCAGCAGGATTGCGGTTCTGCGCAGGCGGTAACCCGGGCGATGCCGGACTACAACATACTCTTCGGCCGGCTTTCTCTGCACGCTCACAGTTTTCCCTTAGGCATTACGGCAGAAGCGCCGGAGCCTCAAGCCCCATGGTTTCTTTCAGCCCGAACATGATGTTCATGTTCTGAACCGCCTGCCCGGCGGCGCCCTTCACCAGGTTATCGATGACCGAAGACACAATAACAATGTTGCTTTGCTCCTGCCGATGCAGCGCCATACGGCACTGGTTTGCGCCCCGCACGCTCCGGGTTTCCGGATGACTGCCAAAAGGCATGACATCGACAAACGGTTCCGCCTTGTACCGCTCTTCAAACAGCGCCTGAAGCCGGTCGAAATCCGCAGGATCTTTCAGCTCAGCATAGAGGGTCGCCTCGATACCGCGAATCATCGGGATCAGATGCGGAACAAACGTCACCCCTACGTTACCACCAGCCGCGCCGGACAGCCCCTGCCGAATTTCGGGCAGATGGCGATGGCCGGAAGCGCCGTAGGCCTTGAAGCTCTCGCCAACCTCCCCGTGCAACATGCCGATCTTACCCTGCCGGCCGGCACCGCTGGCGCCCGATTTCGCATCTGCGATCAGGCGGGCGGGATCGACCAGGCCCTGCTCAAGCAGAGGCAGAAAGCCGAGCTGGACGGCCGTCGGGTAACAGCCCGGGTTCGCCACCAGTTGCGCTGCGCGGATGTCACCCCGGACCACCTCGGGCAGCCCGTAGACTGCCTTCTCAGCCCATTCCGGACTTTCGTGGCGCATGCCGTACCAGCTTGCCCATACGCCCAGATCTTTCAGCCGGAAGTCTGCTGAGAGATCAACCACTCGCACGCCGGCCGCCATCAGTTCCGGCACCATCCTCATGGCGACACCGTGGGGCGTGGCAAAGAAAACCAGATCGCATGCTGCCAGTACGCTTGCATCCGGCTCGGAAAACGCGAGGTCATAGTGCCCGCGCAAATTCGGATACATATCCGCCACAGGCAGGCCGGCTTCCGAGCGGGATGTGATGCAACTGACCGAAACTTCAGGGTGAACCGCAAGGATTCTCAGCAGCTCCACACCGGTATACCCGGTGCCACCAACGATGCCTACTTTAATCACCTTTCTCTCCAACGACGTCCCAATGACGTCGTAACAGGGTTTTGAGGTTTATCGACGTAGTCTACCATGATAAACCAATGACTTATTGCAGCCCTCAGGGCGACCGTTACAATGTTGTCAGAAACGTTATCAGAAACCTTACTGGCGGTCCGCCCGAATTCACCGGAACACTGGCCTCATGCAAAAGATCTGGCACCAGATTAACGCGCACCTGATCCCTGTTTTCCGGCGCAGGCTTTCCGGTGTCGACGCGCTGCCGCAACTGGCCGTTCTTGGCCTGTTATCGGGGCTTATCACTGGCGGCGTCATCCTGGTTTTCCGCCTGGCCATCGAGTGGCCCCTGGAGCGTTTTCTTCCGGGAGAGGACCCTGAGTCGTTTGAGAACCTCGACCTGTTGACCCGCGGTCTGCTTCCTCTTGCAGGGGCTCTGAGTCTCGGTTTTCTGTTCCATCGGCTGGCCATCCATGACCGCAAGGTGGGGGTTGTCCATGTTATGGAGCGCCTGAACTACCACCAGGGCTACATCTCCATCCGCAGCGCCATCGTGCAGTTCATCTCGGGCGTCGCCACGGTTGTCAGTGGCCAGTCCGCAGGCCGGGAGGGGCCGGCCGTGCATCTGGGGGCCGCGTTCTCCAGCCTGATGGGGCAGTGGATGCGATTGCCGAACAACAGCATCCGGACCCTGGTTGCCTGCGGCTGCGCAGCGGCGATTTCAGCCTCGTTCAATACGCCGATATCCGGTGTCATTTTCGCCATGGAAGTCGTGATGATGGAATACACCATTGCCGGCTTCACCCCTATCATCCTGGCGGCGGTCACTGCCGCCGTTGTCACCCAGGCGGTGTATGGCTCAGAGCCAGCCTTCAGCGTGCCCGCCCTGACGATGAATTCCCTGCTCGAGATTCCCTGGATTCTGGCCATTGCCGTCATGATCGGCATTGCCGCTGCGTTGTTTATTCAGTTGGTGGACACCATGGGCAAACATCACCACCGGCCAGTCCTGCTGCGGATTGTCACCGCAGGTTTGCTGATGGTGCCTTTCGCCATTCTGGTTCCGGAAACCATGGGCATCGGGTACGACACTGTTAACGAAACCATTAATGGTCAGCTGGGTTTCTGGCTGCTATTGGGCGCAGGCGCTGCCAAACTGATCATTACATCGTTGTCCATCGGGCTGGGCATGCCAAGTGGCGTCATCGGCCCGACCCTGTTCATGGGTGCAACGCTGGGGGGAGCAATGGGGCTGATCGGGGCCCAGATCATGCCGGAGCATGCTTCCTCCGTGGGAGTCTACGCCATGCTGGGCATGGGAGCCATGATGGGGGCAGTGCTTCAGGCGCCGCTGGCGGCCCTGATGGCGCTGATGGAACTGACCCATAACGCCAACATCATCCTTCCGGGGATGCTCATCATCACCACCTCAAGCCTGGTGACCAGTGAAGCGTTCGGCAAGAAATCACTGTTCCTTACCATCCTCAAGAACCAGGGCCTGAGCTACCAGAATTCTCCGGTTATCCAGGCCCTGCGCCGGGTATCGGTAGGCGCCATTATGGACCGCAGTATTCTGCGCACAGAGCGGCACCTTACTGCCGAGCACGCCCGGAAGATTCTGAAATCCGAACCCAAGTGGCTGGTTGTTGAGGGCAGTAACGGGCCGACCGCCCTGCTGCCAGCGGTCGACCTCGCCCGCTATCTCGAAGACACTGAAAAGCCGGTATCCGAAGAAGAAATCGAGCCGCCAGAGCCCATCGATCTGATGGATATTCCCGCCAATCGTCGTGATATCGCTCCGGTACAATACCAAGCCACCCTTGAGGAGGCCCTGGACGAATTCGAGTCAACCAATGCCGAGGCCCTGTACGTACAACGTCACGTAGCGCCCATGATCCAGCGGGTTTACGGTGTGGTGCTCAAATCCGATATCGAAAGTTATTACCAATACCGACGGAGCTGACGAATGCTGTGGGTCAAAGCCTTTCATATTATTTCACTGGTGTGCTGGTTTGCCGGCATCTTCTATCTGCCCAGGCTGTTCGTCTACCATGCCGCCTGCGAGGATGAGCCGGGGCGCGAACGATTCAAGATCATGGAGCGCAAGCTCTACCGGGGCATCACTACGCCCTCGATGATTGCCACGATTGTCTTCGGTGTATGGCTGATCAGTTACAATGTCTCGGGCTACTTCAGTCAGGGCTGGCTGCATGTGAAGCTGCTTTTGGTCGCTGTGCTGATCGTTTACCATTTCTACTGCGGACATCTTGTCAAAGTCTTCCGGAACGACCGGAACACCCGCAGCCACGTATTCTATCGCTGGTTCAATGAACTGCCGGTCTTTATCCTTCTGGCCGTTGTTATCCTGGCTGTCGTCAAACCGTTCTAAGGAGGTGGCTCATCAAACGCTATAACCGTCCCCAGGTATTGATACTCTCCGGTCTGGACCCTTCTGGCGGCGCGGGTATTCAGGCTGACATCCAGGCGATTACATCACTGGGTTGCCACCCTCTGCCGGTACTGACCTGCCTGACCGTTCAGGACACCCGGAACGTGTACGGCGCTGAAGCCGTCTCTGCTGAGTTGATTCGCAGGCAGCTTCAGTGCATTGCAGACGATGCCCCGATTCACGCGGTGAAAACCGGTGCACTGGGTAACGCCGCGGTGGTGGACGTACTGGTGGAGTTTATGGCCGAACGCCCGGGCCTGCCGCTCATCACCGACCCGGTGATCAAGGCCGCGGGTGGCGGCGACCTGGCCGACGACGAACTGATTGCTGCCATGAAGGAGCGGTTGTTTCCGCTGGCCGAGATGATTACCCCGAATGGGGTCGAACTGGCGTTGTTGGGAGGCAGCGACAATCCGGGCGAGGCAGCCGAACACCTGCTGCAAGGCGGATGTGAATCGGTTTTTGCAACCGGGGGCCATGGCACCGGCATCCACATCACCAACACGCTTTACAACCATGACCTGGAACCCATGCACTGGGAGATTGAGCGTATTGGCGGAGAGTACCACGGTACCGGCTGCACGCTGGCGGCAGCTATTGCAGCAGGTCGGGCGTCAGGCCTGTCGCCCCGCGCCGCCATTTCCCAGGCCCAGAACTACGTAAACCACGCCATATTGCATGCGCTTGAGGTTGGCAAAGGCCAGCCGGTGCCGGACCGAGGCATTCCGTGGGAACGATGACCAAGGGGCTTCGCCCGGGACTCTATGCCATTACTGACAGCCAGCTCACCCCGCGTGCCATTCTCATTGAATCCGTTGAAGCGGCACTGCGGGGTGGTGCGGTAATGGTACAATACCGGGAAAAATCCGCGCCCCTGGCCGAGAGAGTCGCTCAGGCCAGAAACCTTCAGTCCGTTTGCCGCAACGCCGGCGTACCGCTGCTGATCAATGACGATCCGGAACTGGCAAAACGGGTTGGAGCTGCCGGAACTCACCTTGGGCAAACAGACGGTTCACTGGCCGCCGCCCGCCGGTTGCTCGGGGAACAGGCGATCATTGGAGTGACCTGCCATGCCGACCTTGCACTGGCACAGGCCGGACTGGAGGAAGGTGCTGACTATCTTGCATTCGGGCGCTTTTTCACGTCCTCGACCAAACCGGGGGCCCCGGCGGCATCGCAGGAGGTGCTCACCGAGGCGAAACGTTTCCGTCGCCCCCTGGCCGCCATTGGCGGAGTAACCACTGAAAACGGCGAACCTCTGATTCGTGCCGGTGCCGACATGCTTGCCGTGGTTGGCGGCCTGTTCGGGGGCAGCCCTATTGACATTGAGCAACGGGCAAGGGCATTTGAACGACTGTTCGCAAACCATCATTCACTTTTTCACTTCCAAGATAACAGGAGCCCAGACACATGACGCACTCCGAAACCCTTTTCGAGCAGGCTCAGAAATACATTCCCGGTGGCGTAAATTCCCCGGTCCGGGCCTTTCGCGGTGTCGGGGGAACACCCATTTTCTTCAACCACGCCCAGGGCGCCTACCTGTATGACGAGGACGGCCAACGCTATATCGACTATATCGGCTCCTGGGGGCCAATGATCCTTGGCCACTCCGACACGCGCATCAAGGATGCCCTCCACGCCCAGGTTGATCTCGGCATCGGCTATGGCGCTCCAACGGCGCTCGAGACGGAGATGGCCAAAAAGGTCTGCGAACTGATGCCCTCAATCGATCTGGTCCGCATGGTGAACTCCGGTACTGAGGCAACGATGAGCGCGATCCGACTGGCCCGGGGTTACACCGGCCGGGACAAGATTGTGAAGTTTGAAGGCTGCTACCACGGACATGTGGATTCCCTTCTGGTAAAGGCGGGCTCCGGCGCACTGACCCTCGGCGTGCCGAATTCACCGGGCATCCCGGCCAGCCTGGCCGAACTTACCCTGACGCTGACCTACAACGACATCGATAGTGTCAGGGAGACCTTCAGCACGATGGGCGACCAGATCGCGGCAATCATCGTGGAGCCGGTTGCCGGCAACATGAATTGCATCCCGCCAGTACCCGGATTCCTCGAAGGGCTGCGTGAGGTATGCGACGAGCATGGCTCGGTGCTGATTTTTGACGAGGTAATGACCGGCTTCCGCGTGTCCCTTGGCGGTGCCCAGGGGTTCTATGGCGTGATGCCTGATCTCACGGCTCTGGGCAAGGTGATTGGCGGCGGTCTTCCGGTTGGCGCCTTTGGCGGTAAGCGTGAAATCATGGGGCATATCTCCCCGCTGGGCCCGGTCTACCAGGCCGGCACCCTGAGCGGAAACCCGCTCGCCATGTGTGCAGGCCTGACGACTCTGAACGCAATTTCCGAGCCCGGTTTTCACGACCGCCTGACCGAGAAAACCAACGCCGTTTGCCGAGGCCTCAAGGAGGCCGCCGATGCCACCGGCATTCCCCTGACCGTCCAGGGTTCCGGCGCCATGTTTGGTTTCTTCTTCACTGAAGAGCCTTCGGTTACCCGCTTCGACCAGGTGATGGCCTGCGATGTCGAGCGATTCAGGAAGTTCTTCCAGGGCATGCTGAAGGAGGGCGTCTATCTGGCCCCCTCCGCCTTCGAGGCTGGCTTCACCAGCGCTGCGTTGTCAGAACAAGATATTGCCCATACCACCGCAGCCGCCAAAAAGGTTATGGCCACGCTCTGACCCCTGAGACGGGCGCTCGCCACTCGGGCAGCCCGCAGGGCAGCCCGAGGCTTATCCTGCGGGGCCATCCACGTGATGTGTCTCACACTTCCAGAGTGAACGCACCCGGGTTGCCTCTTCTGCCGTTGACTTATCCATGTTGCTGATCAAATTATGGACACATCTCTGCCGAGATGCTCTGACGGCATCAACCTAACCAACCCAGGAACCAAGTCAGCGCACGGAAGCACTCGATCTGCCTTGAGGCGGATGCAGTATGAGAAAGAAGTCCCTGGGAAAACCGTTAGGTTGAGCCGCAGTTTGAATAACAAACACAACATCAAACTGTAGGAACGACAATGAAAGCCTGGATTAAAGCAATGGCCCTGGCCCTGACCGTGGTCTGGTCTGCGCCCTCCGCCGCCTGGTGGTGGGACTCTACCCCTTCAAATTACACCGATACCCGTTACCCAGTTGTGCTGGTGCACGGCATGTTCGGTTTTGATTCCATTGCCGGCGTGGATTACTGGTACGGCGTGGCGGAAGATCTCCGTAAATACGGTGCCGATGTTTACACCACTCAGGTTCCCGCTCTTGATAGCACTATTGCACGCGGTGAAGCGCTGCTGCCTCAGGTTCAGGCGATTGCCGCTGTGCATGGCAAGGTGAACCTGATTGGCCACAGCCATGGCGGGCCAACTGCCCGCTACATCGCCCGGGTCCGGCCTGATCTGGTGGCTTCGGTAACCTCGGTGGGCTCCCCTCACACGGGCTCTCCGGTCGCTGACCTGATCTACGGATCGCCCGCTGAAAGTCTGGCAGCGAGCCTGGGCAATGCCCTTGGCGGCCTTATCGACCTGCTTTCAGGCGGCGGCTACAACCAGGACATGCGTTCCAGCCTTTACTCCCTGACGACTCAGGGAAGCGCCGAGTTCAACAGCTTCGCCCCTGCCGGTGTTCCGGCGACGGCGTGCGGAGAGGGGGCTTACTCGGAAAATGGCGTTCGCTTCTATTCCTGGGGAGGCACCGGCGTTCTCACCAACGTGCTGGACCCGTCCGACGCCCTGCTCGGCACCACCAGCCTGACCTTCGGTTTCAGCCAGAACGATGGTCTGGTCGGGCGCTGCAGCAGCCGCTTTGGCAAGGTTATCCGGGACAATTACTTCATGAACCATCTTGATGAGATTAACCAGGCGCTCGGACTGCACAGCCTGTTCGAAACTGACCCGAAATCCGTTTACAAGCAGCACGCCAACCGGCTGAGGAATGCCGGTCTGTAATCCGCAACCCACCGGCTGGCTTCGCATGAAAGGGGCTGATCGTACTGGTAGCCTGGGACATTCACCAACTGGAAAACAATACCGCCCGCGCCGCCGCCAAGGGGGCGCCGGGCCCACCCGAAGTGCAGAGTGCCGGGGTGACCATGGCGGATGGATTTCTAACACGCAGCGGTGGCGTTGATATCATCCAGCGGCAGGGCGACTTTGTTGAATTTTCTGGAGATTTGATCAATTGCATCAAGATACCGGAATTCCGGCATGACTGGCTACACGCTGAGCCAGGTTAAAGAAATCCTGGTAACAGGATTTGACCGCCTCAACATGCGCGCCGATCGCACCATCTGCCGCTTTGAGGAAGAACATCGGTTTGTTGGCCTCCATAGCCAGCGGCATCAAGCTGCGATAGTGCTTGAGTTGGGCCAGGCTATATGGGTCATTCGCAACCGATGGCACCTCACCGGGCTGTCCATCCAGCACAGCCTCCCGGTAAACAAAGGGGATGCGGTCCATCCATCGCATGTAGGCCTTTACGGGACGACTGTCCCTTATGCCGTGCTGCATCACTACGTAACCCGTCGGCATCATCTTGCCTGAGGGCACAGAAATGCTTGCAGAGCTGGGTAGCTCGCCCAAGCGCTTCTCCCAGCCTTTGCGCCAATCACGCAGCGTGGGACCAAGGTTTTTCAAACCCTGCAGTGAGAACAGGTCTGGGGCCAAGGGCAGCACAACCTGTTCCGAGGCGATCAATGCCGAACGGTTGATGGCACCCAGGTTGGGCCCTACGTCAATCAGCACGAGATCTGCGGAATGCGCACGCGCGGCCTGTTCAATGATTCGGTGAAACGCGGTAATCACCCGGAAGGCGGCTTCCTGACCGTCAAGGCACTTAGGCCAGTTTTCGGATAAGAGGTCCTCAAACCGCGAGAGCGCCAAGTTTCCACACACCAGCCCCAGTCGTTCTGCCACCTGTTCAACGTGGGGTGGCGCAATATCGCCGGTACGATTCATCAAAGGCAACAGACTTTCGTAGACCGTGGCCTGGCCGTTATCCTCCCAGAGCCCTGCCAGACGCTCCTCATCCAGAAACATCGCGCTGAGGTTGGCTTGCGGATCCAAGTCAACGGCTAAGGTACGGAGCCCTCGATCAGCGTACATCCATGCCAAATGGTAAACCAATGAGGTTTTGCCGACTCCGCCCTTGTTGTTGAAAAAGGCTATAGTCTTCATGCCGCTCTCCCCGGCAAAGTTGCCAAAAAGGTTCGGTCATCCGGTTCAAATTTGATGGGCGGATTTCCGCTTTTCTCCATAGCCGCTTTTGCGCGCTGAATGCCATAACCGTATCGGTTGACGTAGCCCAGGGCCTTCATGGCCTCGGCCAGCACGGGGTTACGGTAGCTGCTGCGCTTTTCCAGGGTTTCGGGAGTCACTTCACCATAGAGACCGCCAGGACTGTGAATTTCGATTCGGTCCGAAAACCAGTAAAGCTTGACCGGGGTATTGGACTGATAGTCCCTGTGCATGATGGCATTGAGCAGAATTTCTCGAATGGCCACGTCCGGGTAGTCAGAGACACTGGTTTCTCGCAAAGTAGAGGTTTGCTTGGGACGCTTCTGGTTATTGGCTTTAATCCGCGCCTCCACCTCTCGCAAGACACTTAGCAAGTCACCTGAAATTTCTGCCTCATCGTCAGGCCGATCCGTCAGAGTCGTTCCTGGAAGGCGCAGAAATTGGATATAGGCACCGGGCAAATAGAACCGCGGGTTTTTGCCAAACAACAGCAGGCCCGCGACTGTGGGCATATGGTGCTGGTTGTCGAAGAAGCGCAGAGACGCGAGCTGATCCTCCAGTGATCGATGGTTGGCAGCAATAACTTCCGGATCTACGACTTCCTGTCGGTAGGCCTGAAACTGTGATGTCGATAGGTCACCTATTGCAGCCTCGCCAACGGGGCTGGCATCATAGCTTCGAGCTTTTGATATTCGCTTTTCCGTCAGTATGCGTTCTTCCTGCTCACTTGCCGTTGATTTGCGGGGACCCACTCTGACCCACACCTGGCCTTTGTATCGCAGTGGCGGCAAATCTGACGGCTGAACCTCAACCACAGCTACATCACCACCATTGAGCGACATTTTTGCAACGTGGATAACAGGCAACGGCTGAATATTCCCATCTGAGCGCAATGCACCGAGTTTCTCCAATAACTGCTCGGTGATCTCAATGCCCGTAGGCTTGCCATCCTTATCGACGCCAATGATCAGGTAGCCTGGCTGCTTGTGATTCGGTAAGTCGTTGGCAAACGCGCATACCGCCTGACAGAACTTGTCGGTTTTGTTGGTGGATTCCGTGCGCTCGATACGATCACTTTCAAGATCCGCCATCAGGGCAGTGAGTTCTTCTTGGGTAATCATTGAAGCTTATCTCCTGTGACCGCCTTGGAAAGGAGGTGCTTTAGTTCATAGTTCACGGATGGGGCACCGAAATCAGGTTCAGTCAGGAGGCATTGAGGACAGTCTGCACCAGTTTGATCCTGACTGTTAGTGTGCAACAAGCGGGAGAGTTCTTCCCACTTCCCACTTTCCGTTTGCCGTTTGCCGTTGTGCGGCGCGACGGTCATCAGCAGGTTGACTTCGTCAGACCGGCTGAGACCCTGGATTTTGAGCCCGGGTGCCGACATGTTCATAACCTGTGATCATTAAACGCGCCTTTTCTAATCATAGTTTTCCGCACGGGATTTCTGATCAAGAAAACAATGAGAAATTTGAGGCTTTAGGGCTAGAGGGCCGCTGCCCGCGCCTCCGCCTGATCCGCCCCTGCCACATTACCTCTTGCCCGACGGATATCAGCCAGCAACAGCCAACCGGCTCTCTGCAGCCTGGTGTCGCTTCCAGCCAGAGACAGCCCCTTAAGGGTGAACTGCTCAGCGGAGCCCAAGCGGTTGCTGGCTACGTAGGCTTCCGACAGCTTGAAATACACTTCGGCAGAACGGGGCGCAATTCGCTGGGCCCGTTCGAGCCGGGCGATTGCCCCGGAGGGGTCACCCTGTTTTAGTAATCCATCAGCTTCACGCACCAGGCTGAGCGCAGCCGGCGAGAGCCCATCCCCTGTTTCACGGTAGCTCGGAGAACTGCTGCGAGGCGGCTCCTGCTCTGGCGGCGCCGCCGCAGGCTGCTCGCTTTTTCGCCAGACCGGCGCCTCATCCTCACCGGCACTGGTTCGTGGGGGCTCTGACGCCTTGGCGGGTTCACCACCCACCGGCACATAAATTCCGCCACCCGGGCCGGAGGCGCAGCCCGCCAGGATGAGCAGTGCCATGATGAGCCCTGTTCTGAACGTCGCTTTGATCTTCATTGGAACAACCCTTCAAACCAGCCCCGGATACGCCGTTCGAGGGTTCCGGAACATGAAATTGTCTGTGTCGGCTCGCTGCCCGCTATGAACGGCAGCAAACGGGCATTGTCGCAGTACTCATCTGTCAGCGCCTGATGCTCCGTATTGACCCAGTGGTAGTTGACCCCATCAGGCACCACCGGCGAAAAGCCATGCTGCGGCACCTGCGCCATAAAACGGGACCATACCGGCAGTGCCCCACTGGCACCTGTCAACGCTGTTGCTCCGTTATCATCACGACCGACCCAGGCTACTGCCAGTAAATCCCCGCTGAACCCGGCAAACCAGGAATCCCGGCCATCGTCCGTGGTCCCCGTCTTGCCGGCCAGAGTCAATTGCCGTGGCAGAATGTTGTAGGCGGAACGCCCGGTGCCTTCCTGCATGGTTTCCTGCATCGCGTACTGTACCAGATGCGCGGCCGCGGGATCGGCAACCTGCTCCACCTCAAGACTGTACCGGGAAAGCGCCTCACCGCTGGCATCGGTGACTTCCCGAATCGTTCTTAACGGGGTATTGAAGCCGGAAGTCGCCAGCCCCTGATAGATCTGGGCAACCGTTACCGGGCTCATGGAAACCGAGCCCAGCAACATGGACGGGTACTGCGAGATCGGCGTATCGACACCAAAAGCCGTCAGCGTGTCACTGACCACATCCACGCCGATATCCAGCCCAACCCGCACCGCAGGCAAGTTGTAGGAGCGGGAAAGCGCCTTGTGCAGCGGCACCTCCCCCCGCTCTTCGCCATCGTAATTTTTCGGTTGCCAGCGCCGACCGTCATCAAATTCCAGGGTGAAGGATTTATCGAGCACCGGAGTCATCAAAGTGTACCGCTCCGGCTCCCTCAACGCCGACAAATAAATGAACGGTTTAATCAACGAACCAATCGGGCGATTGGCGTCCAGAGCCCGGTTGAATCCTGCAAACTGCGGGTCCTTGCCACCCACAAGAGCCAGGACTTCGCCGGAATCCTTGGCGGTTACCACCAGGGTCGCCTCCAGCGATTCCGCCAGCCTCGCACCACCGAGTCTTGGCAAGGTATCAGTCACGGCGAATTCTGCGGCGTACTGGATAGCCGGGTCCAGAGTAGTAAAAATCCGCAAACCTTCACTGCGAAGATCTTCCTCCTTGTAGTCACGGGCCAGGTGCCTTCGCACAAGACCAATGTAGGCGGGATAGCGATTCTCCGAATACGAAGGGCGCTCACTCACTCCCAGCGGAAGCCCCCTGGCCCGAGCGGCTCTCTCCGGCTCGATCAGGCCGGCCTGCTCCATTTCGGAAATCACGAGATTACGACGCTCCGTTGCCCGCCCGGGGTGTCGCCGGGGGTTGTAGTAGCTTGGCCCTTTGACCATGCCGACCAGCAGCGCAATCTGATGAACATCCAGATACTTGAGGGATTCCCCGAAATAAAACTGGCTGGCCAGGCCAAAACCATGGATGCTGCGGGTGCCGGCCTGCCCCAGATAGACTTCGTTCAGGTAGGTTTCGAGGATGTCATCCTTTTCGTAATGCAATTCCAGCAAGACTGACATCAGGGCTTCGTTGGCCTTTCTTACCAGTGTCTGTTCCCGGGTCAGGAAAAAGTTCTTAACCAGTTGCTGGGTCAGTGTGCTGCCGCCCTGAACAATCCTCCCGGCCTGTATATTGGCCAGCATGGCCCGGCCAATGGACAACGGCGCAATGCCGAAATGGTTGTAAAAATTGCGATCCTCCACCGCCATCAGGGTGGTGGTTAGCAACGCGGGCACCTCGTCCAGTTGAACCAGTACCCGATCCTCCTTGTGCGCCGGGTAAATACCACCAATCTGGGCCGGTTCCAGACGAACGATTGAGGCACCGTCGCCCCGAATCACCGAAAAATCCTGAACCCGATCACCCGAGATCGTCAAAGACACCCTGCGCCTGGGCTCGTCGCCGTCCGGAAAGGAAAACCCGCGGGTACTGATGACGAACCGGCTGCCATTGCGCTGGTAACTGCCGGGCTTATCGCCTGCGCCCTTGTGAAAACCGGATAGCCGGAGCTCCCGCTCAAGGGCATCGGCGCTGATACTGGCGCCCTCAAAGAGCTCAAGGGGGCGGGCATACACCCGCGACGGCACTTCAAACCGGCGCCCTTCGAAGCGGGACGTTACAACCGCATCGAGATAGACCGTCCAGCCTGCGAGCAACACAAGGCCAATGGCGCAAAACCGGAACATGAAACGCCAGAACCATGGCCGGCGACCATTATTCGAGGACTTTCGGGAGGGCTTTCGTCTGGACCGGGAAGATGAGCTGGATTTTTTCATGGCCGGATTATAACGAAGGGACCGGCCAGGAAGGCAGGCCAACTGTGTGTTATTTCTGTAATCTGCCCGTTATGATAGGGCAATAAAAATCAATGGGTTCAGGGAACGCGAGGAGAGCACCGTGAGTGAGACATCCCCAGGCAATCTGATTCTGGCACTGCAGAATCCAGAGCTGTACGACCACCCGGTCAAAGACTTCCAGGTCATTGAAACCCACATCTCCCAGGTTATCCTGACCGGCGATTATGCCTACAAGATCAAGAAACCGATGGATTTCGGCTTTCTGAACTTCTCCACCCTGGAACGCAGAAAGCATTTCTGCGCGGAAGAGCTCCGGCTCAATCGAAGACTGGCCGAAGCGCTGTACCTTGAGGTCCTTCCGATTTCCGGGACCCCGGATCAGCCCATTCTCGGCGGTGACGGCGAGGCCTTCGAATACGCCATCAAAATGCGCCAGTTCGATCAGGACCAGCTGTTCGACCGCCTTCAGGAAAACGGTGAGCTGGCGCCGGAACTTATGACCAGCCTTGCCCGGCAGGTCGCCGCCTTCCACGAGCGATTGTCACCGGTCCCTGACGAAAAGCCGCTTGGAACCCCCGAAGCGGTCTTTGCGGCGATGCAGGAGAATTTTGACCAGATACGCCCGCTGATAGACGACGCCGACCTGCTCCGGCAACTGGATAACCTCCAGGCCTGGACCGAGTCCACCTTCAAACGCCATCGGGAGCTGATTGCCAGTCGCCGGGCCAACGGCATGGTCCGTGAGTGCCACGGCGACCTGCACCTGGCCAACATCACCCGCTTTGAAGGTGAAGTTACGGTTTTCGATTGCATCGAATTCAGCGAGCCTTTCCGCTGGATTGATGTGATTAACGATCTGGCATTCCTGCTGATGGACCTGGAATCCCGGCGGGAAGGTTCGCTGGCCAATCTGGTGCTCAACACCTACCTGGAATACCGGGGCGACTTCGAAGCCCTGCCCCTGTTGCCGCTCTACAAGGCGTACCGGGCCATGGTCCGGGCCAAGATTGCACTGCTCACCATGGCCAATCCGTCCCTCACCGAGGGCGAAAAAGCCGACCTGATGCAGCGCTATCGTGATTACGCCCAGCTGGCCGAAGATTACAGCACCATCCCGAATCACTATCTGCTGGCAACCACCGGCCTGTCCGCCAGCGGAAAAACCTGCGTCAGCGCCGCCATGGCCGGCGAACTGGGCCTGATCCGCCTGCGCTCAGATGTTGAGCGCAAGCGTCTGCACGGGCTTGCGCCACTGGAAAGCTCGCGCTCCTCCACCGGCGGCAATCTCTACACCGCCGAAGCAACAGCGAAAACCTACCAACGGCTGGCAGAGCTCGCCGGACAGGTTCTGGCAGCCGGCTTGCCGGTTATCGTCGATGCCGCCAGCCTGAGAGAAAACGAACGGTCGCTGCTGGCCTCCGTGGCCGAAGCCCAGGGCGTGCCGTTTGCGCTGATACACTGCGAGGCGCCGGAGACATTGCGCCGGGAATGGATACGCAACCGCAAGGGAGACGCCTCGGAGGCAACCGAGGAACTCCTGGACACCCAGCAAACCTGGTTCGAACCGCTGACGGCCGAAGAAAAGACCCACACCATCCATCTGCACACGGACCAGAAACAGGTGGCAGAGGCGGTGGCTGACCGCATCCGGCAGCATCTGGGCATTTCCTTCGCTAAAACGGGCTATTAAAACAACGGGTTCCCACTGGCCAGCATGAGGCATGAGATGGACGACAACCGCGAACAAGAAGTACATCAGATCAGCCACCCCCTGTATGACCTCCTTCGCAGTGAGGACATGCAGGCCTTCAATGCCGAGAAGGCAAAGACCACAGAGCTGCCCAGTTTCGCCCGCGGCGATTTCCGGGGCCTGGACCTGCGGGGCATGGATGCCAGGGGGCTGGATTTCCGCCACGCATACTTTCGCGGTGCAGACCTGCGGGGCGTGGATTTCTCGAAGTCCAGAATGGAAGGCTCAAGCATTGCCAGCGCCAAGATTTCCGGCTGCTATTTCCCGCACCGACTGGAAGCCGATGAGATTGTCATGTCCCTGAATCACGGAACCCGTATGCGCTACGCCATACTGCCAAAATGGCCAGCGACAGGCGGGGTTGGCAACCCGTCTGCCCCGTGTCCGAGCTGAGGCCGGGCAAATCTATCGGGTTCCGGCTCCGGGGAAAGGCCCGGGAGTGTGACGGTCATTTCGAAATCAGACTTCCAGAATAACCGGTACCGGGTCGGTGAGGGTCAGCATGCCTGTGGGGACTCCTTCGCTTCCACTCAGGCTGGCACGATAGGCGATCACTTCCACGCCCGCATCGCAGGCCTCGCGCAGCAGCTCGCCGTATTTCCGGTCAATGTGGTCCGCCGGACGAACGGTTTCAATACCAGTGTGATTAACCACAAAGAACAGTGCTGCGCGATGCCCCTGCTGAACCTGCGCCATCAGCTCGCGCAGGTGTTTCTGGCCCCGCTCGGTGACCGCATCCGGGAAAAAACCCTGGCCGTTTTTGGCCAGCGTGACATTTTTTACTTCAACCCAGGCATCTGCTGCCGATTCATGACCAGACAGCAGCAGGTCGATCCGGCTTTTTTCCGCTCCGTATTTCACCTCGGCGCGGCAGTCCGGGTAACCGGCCAACTCCACCACCACGCCGTCCTGAATGGCTTCGCGGGCCTGGCTGTTGGGCCTGGCGGTGTTCACGCAGGCCAGTTGCCCGGGCGAGGTTTCCACCAACTCCCAGGTGTATTGGAGTTTGCGCTTGGGGTTGTCGCTGCGACTGAGCCAGACCCGGGCGTTGTCAGGCTGGCAACCCAGCATGGAACCGGTGTTCGGGCAGTGGGCGATGACCTCGGTGCCGTCCGGGAGCCGCACATCCGCCAGGAAGCGTTTGTAACGACGGATTAGGCGGCCTTCAACCAACGGTTCCGGAAACTTCATGTGATCTCCGTACAAAAGTCAATGTCACAAGGCTGGCACCCCCGTGACTAATCTGCTATTTTCCGCAAATTCCCGTTTCAGGACGAGTGCTTCACCCAGGGTATAACCGCGCAGCCACGGGGGCTCACGCGGAGTGGAGCAAAGCGTTCTTGTGAAGTACAAACAAGAGGCCGGGTTCAATGGCAAATACTGCACAACAACCACGCGAACGTTTTACCAACTTCACCCCCTACGAAATGGCGAAGGGTGAAGAATACATGAGTGCCGAGATGCTTCAGCACTTCAAGGACCTGCTGCTGCAGTGGAAGCAGGAACTGATGGAAGAAGTTGACCGCACCATGCACCACATGCAGGAAGACGCGGCAAATTACGCGGATCCCAGTGATCGCGCAACCCAGGAAGAGGAATTCAGCCTGGAACTGCGTACCCGTGACCGTGAACGGAAACTGATCAAGAAAATTGACCAGACCATCGACCGTATCGACAAGGACGACTACGGCTTCTGCGACCAGTGTGGTGTGGAAATTGGCATCCGCCGCCTGGAGGCTCGTCCGACGGCCACCTTGTGCATCGACTGCAAAACCCTGGCCGAGATTCGCGAGCGCCAGACCGGCATCTGAACCGGCCATTCGACAGCCGCCGGCTTTGCGCCCCTCACTGCAAGGCCGGCCGGCTGACTGACTGTCATGACCAATCCCCGGTACCGCGGCCGGTTCGCACCTTCTCCGACCGGCCCACTGCATTTCGGCTCGCTGGTAGCCGCCCTCGCCAGCTTCCTGGAAGCCCGCAACCAGGGTGGCCAATGGCTTATCCGCTTGGAAGACCTCGACCCCCTGCGGGAACCTCCGGAAGCTACCGGGCAGATCCTCTCCAGTCTCGAAGCCCACGGCCTGCTCCCCGATGAACCAGTCCGGTTTCAGTCCCGGCGGCACAGCACCTACCAGGCCACCATTGCCCGGCTGATGGAACAGGGCAGCGCCTACCGCTGCCCCTGCTCGCGAAAGGAACTCCAGGCCAATGAGGGGCGCCACCCCAATCAATGCCGCAGCGGCAAGGCCGTAACCGGCGACCGCCCTTTTGCCATTCGCTTTGCCCTGACAGACGAGGACTGCCACTGGCAGGATCTGCTGCTGGGCCCACAGCAGCAGATTGTAAGAGCAGAGCTGGATGACCCGGTCATACTCCGCAAGGAAGGATTCTACGCCTACCAGCTTGCGGTGGTGGTTGATGACATTGACCAGGGCATTTCAGATGTGGTCCGCGGCTCGGACCTGCTGGAAATGACCGCCCAGCAACAACAGATTTACCGGGCACTTGGTGCCAGGCCACCGCACTGGCTGCACATCCCGGTCGTTCTCAACGAAGCGGGCCAGAAACTCAGCAAGCAGACCCATGCGCCGGCCCTGGACGACAACATCCCCGGACAGAACCTGTTCAGGGCACTGGTCGCCCTCGGACAGAACCCACCGCAAGCACTGGCAAAAGGACCACCGGAAACCCTGCTGGACTGGGGCCAGGCGAACTGGCAACGGGGCGCCATCCACCTGACATCCCGGTGAGGGACATGGTATAAAGCCCTTCTAACACCTCAGCGCGGATAGCATGCCTGATGTATATCTACCGTCTGGTTTTCCTCTTGGTACTGGCCATCTATATTTTTTCGCCCAACATCCTCGACTGGTGGACTTCGCCGGGAAACGCCTGGTACAGCCCGTATGTTATCTGGGCGGGGCTGATTGCCATCGGTTTCTGGCTGGAGTGGCGGCGGGATCCCAATGAGTTTTAGCGCCTCCGGCCTGCTGCTCGCCAGCCTGCTCTACCTGGTCCTGCTATTTGGTATTGCCTGGGTGACCGAGCGTGGCATGCTGCCGCGCCAATGGGTCCGCCATCCCCTGGTCTACATTCTCAGCCTGGGCGTTTACGCGGGCATCTGGGCGGTTTATGGGGCCGTTGGCATGGCGGCGGAATCCGGCTACGGCTTCCTGGCCTATTATCTGGGTATCAGTGGCGCCTTCCTGCTGGCGCCCGTACTCCTGAACCCTGTCATGCGGATCGGTCGCGCCTACCAGCTTACTTCCCTCGCAGACCTGTTTGCCTACCGGTACCGCAGCCAGTGGGCGGGCACCCTGGTAACCCTGTGCTCCGGCGGTGCCATTCTGGCCCTGCTGAGCATGCAGATTCAGGCCGTGGCCACATCGGCCAGCATCCTGGCACCGGATACCTCACCCAAGCTGATCAGTGTAATGTTCAGCCTTATCGTGGTGTTGTTCGCCATGCTGTTCGGGGCTCGCCGGGACCAGAACTCCGAGAATCATCAAGGCCTGGTTCTTGCCATCGCTTTCGATTCGCTGGTCAAACTGGTGGCGTTACTGGTGCTCGGCGGCGTCATTCTGTTCGGGGTCTTCGGTGGTATGGGCGGCCTGGAACACTGGCTCGGCAACAGATCCTCCGCCGCCACCATGACGCTCAACATTAATGACGGTAGCTGGCGGGCACTGATGCTCATGTCGTTTGCCGGAGCGTTGGTACTTCCGCACATGTACCACATGACCTTCAGTGAAAATCCCTCTCCCAAGGCCCTGGCAAAGGCCAGTTGGGGCCTGCCACTTTACCTGTTGCTGCTTGGCCTGCCAGTCCCCCTTATTCTGTGGGGTGGTCAGGAACTGGCGGTGACAACAGACCCAGGCTTCTTCGCCATTGGCACCGCTCAGACCCTGGACAGCCCCGCACTCACACTGCTGATGTACATTGCCGGCCTGTCAGCGGCCAGCGGCCTGATGATTGTCAGCACACTGGCACTGGCGGGCATGGCCCTGAACCACGTGGTGCTGCCACTGAAAACCCCGAAAGACCAGGGCGACATCTATCGCTGGCTCCAGTGGATCAAACGGCTGCTCATCGCCGTGATTATTTTCCTGGCATTGCTGTTTCACGAGGCCATCGGCAAGAATCTTGACCTCTCCATTCTCGGCGCTATTTCACTGTCCGGCACCCTCCAATTGCTGCCCGGCGCCCTTGGCGTGATCTACTGGCCCGAGGGCAACCGACGCGGCGTCATCGCCGGCCTGCTTGTCGGGCTGGTCATCTGGGTCGTCACCCTGGTCCTACCCTTCTCTCATACTGCCAATTTGCTGGCCTGGCTCGACGCCCCGCTGATTCCGGATTACAGCAACTGGCACATCTTCACCTTCGTGAGTCTGACGGCCAATATCACCGTCTTTGCCCTCATCTCGGTACTCAGCACCAGCACCAGCGAGGAAGCCAGTGCAGCCCAGGCATGCTCGTTGGGCGCCCTCTCCCGCCCCCAACGACGGGAACTGCTGGCCACCTCTTCCAGTGATTTTGTCCGCCAGCTGGCCGCCCCCCTGGGCGATGGCGTTGCCCGGCGGGAAGTGGAGCGGGCACTCGGTCAACTGAAACTGCCCAATGTGGAGTACCGGCCCTACCAGCTCAGGCGGCTACGGGACCAGGTGGAAATCAATCTTTCTGGCCTGCTCGGACCTTCCGTTGCCCGCGATATGGTCAAACGCCACCTCGGCTTCAAGCCCATGGCCCAGGGCGGCACCGCCCAGGACATCCGGTATGTCGAACGTGCCCTGGGCGATTATCAGAACCGTCTGACAGGACTGGCAGGAGAGCTCGACAACCTGCGCCGGCATTACCGGCAAACCTTGCAGAACCTGCCCATTCCCGCCTGCTCGGTAGGCGAAGACGACGAGATCCTGATGTGGAACCGCACCATGGAGGAGCTCACCGGCATCACGGCCGACGAGGTGGTCGGTGCCCGGCTGATGGCACTGCCCGAACATTGGCGCCTGTTGCTGGAGGGTTTCAACCGGGGTGAAGATCTGCACCGCTACAAACACCGGCTGGATCTCCGTGGCAGGCCACACTGGCTGAACCTGCACAAGGCTGCCCTGAGTGGGCCGGATCACACCGAAGGTGGCAGTATCATCCTGGTGGAAGACCAGACTGAGACCCGCCTGCTTGAGGACGAACTCATGCACAGTGAGCGGCTGGCCTCGGTGGGCAGGCTCGCAGCAGGCGTTGCCCATGAGATCGGAAATCCGGTTACTGGTATTTCCTCGCTGGCCCAGAACCTGAAGCTGGAAACGGACAACCCGGATATTCTGGACACGGCTGAACAGATCCAGCAACAGACCCGGCGCATTTCTGCCATCCTGCAATCGCTGATGAACTTCGCCCGGACCGGCAATCATGCCCAGGCGAACCAGTACGAGCCTGTGACAATACACCGGTGTGTCGAGGAATCGATCAATCTGCTGTCACTCAGCGACAAGGGGCTGGGCATTCATTACATCAATGACTGCCCACCGTCACTACAGATCCTTGGGGATGAACAACGCCTGGTTCAGGTGTTCGTCAACCTGTTGGCCAACGCCCGGGATGCATCCCCTGAAGGTGGCACCGTCCTGATCAGTGGAAAGGGCGACGGCTACTCCGCTATTATCGAGGTCGCCGATGAGGGCCCGGGCATCCCCGAAGACCAGCTTGATCATATCTTTGAGCCGTTTTACACCACCAAGGCACCCAATAAAGGGACCGGCCTTGGCTTGTCGCTGGTGTACAGCATTATTGAAGAGCACTACGGCAACATTCAGGTTGAAAGCCCCGCTAATGCAGGAACAGGCAGGGGTACCTGCGTACGGCTGAGATTGCCAGCCTATGAATCCGAAACCGAAACCGGCAACACTACCATCAGCCAGAACCAAGGGTCTTGAGACTGTTATGCCTCGAATTCTGATCGTGGAAGACGAAGACATTATTCGCTCAGCGGTACGCAAGCTGCTGCAGCACGCCGGCTATGAAGTCGCCGATGCCTCATCCGTCGAGGAAGCCGAACAGAACCACGAACCGGACCAGTTTGACCTGATCATCTCCGATCTTCGCCTGCCCGGTGCTGCCGGCACCGAGCTGATCAACCGGGCGCCGAACACCCCGGTGCTGATCATGACCAGCTACGCCAGCCTGCGCTCGGCCGTGGATTCCATGAAGATGGGTGCCGTTGAATACATCGCCAAACCGTTCGACCACGATGAAATGCTGGCTGCCGTAGAGAATATCCTGGCTCGAAAACCGTCTGGCCAGAACACCGGCGGTGAACCCGCCGCCACCGCTGAAATACCCGAAAGCAGCGATCCCGCCAACATCATGTTCGGCGATTGCGAACCCATGCAGCGCGTGTTTATCCTGATTCGAAAGGTTGCGCCCACGGAAACCACCGTGCTGATCCAGGGGGAGTCCGGTACCGGGAAGGAGCTGGCCGCCCGCGCCCTTCACCTGATGAGCCCGCGCGCGACCAAGCCGTTAATTTCGGTGAATTGTGCAGCGATCCCCGAAAGCCTGATTGAATCGGAACTGTTCGGCCATGAGAAGGGTGCCTTTACCGGCGCGGTCTCAGCGAGGACGGGCCTGATCGAAGCCGCCGATGGCGGCAGCCTGTTCCTGGATGAAATCGGTGAATTGCCCGCAGAGGCCCAGGCCCGCCTGCTGCGGGTTCTGCAGGAGAGCGAAATCCGCAAGGTTGGCTCCACTCAGAGCCGCAAGGTGAACGTGCGGATGATTGCGGCTACCCACCGAAACCTCAAAGCCATGACACGCACGGGCGAGTTCCGGGAAGACCTTTACTACCGGCTGAATGTCATGCAGATCCGGATCCCGCCGTTACGGGAGCGTCACAGCGACATTCTCGGCCTGGCCCGCCGTTTCCTGAAGCGCCAGGGTGAGAAGATGGGTAAACCCAACCTCAATCTCAGCCCGGAAGCCATGCGGGCCCTCGAACGCCACCGCTGGCCCGGTAACGTGCGGGAGCTGGAAAACGCCATTGAGCGGGCCACCATCCTCAGTGATGGCGATGTTATTAGCCCGGCGCTACTGGACCTCGACAGTGAAGGCGGCGACGAGTACATCCCGGAAACGCTGGTAGCAGGCAACCATGAGCAGACCCGGACCCGGGAAGCAGATTCAGCCAACGACCTTTCCCTGGAAGACTACTTCCAGCACTTCGTTCTCGAGAATCAGGACCGCATGAGCGAAACCGAGCTGGCCCAGAAACTGGGTATCAGCCGGAAGTCCCTGTGGGAACGTCGCCAGCGCCTCGGGATCCCGCGAAAAAAACCCTCAGGAAACTGAAGCCGGAATCCGGAATAGTGTGAACGGGAACTCAGTTGTTACCTTTTGTTCCTCTCGGTAACACTTCCTCCTGAAGTAACGTAATCTCAGTAACACTTAGGTCGGATACGGGGTAACACTTATGGCCTACAAAATCGTAAGGTATTGTTAATCAATAAAATTAAAAAACTGGCACACGGACTGCAGACAATTAAGCGCACAACAACAAAAACAAGAGTGACAAAGCAGCGCCACAACAAAAACAAAAAGCTGCGGGAAAACGTTCGGCAACAAAAACAAAAACAGAACGTGAGCGAACTGAGTGTTTTGGGTACTTTGCTTTTTAGTGGTCCCACGGCACGTGCGAGTTGTAGGTGCAGAGAAGAATCACCTTACAGGTAACGCTGCAGCTACTCCAAACCCGCCCGGTGTCTCTGGCTGCTCTATGTATTCAAAGCTTTCCGTTTGCACTGTTGATATGCCCCAGATTTGGGGATAGACAGTGGGGTACAAAAACGAAGAAAAATCCCGGCAAAAACAAAAATAATGCAGATCGTCAACGCTTTGAGGGCGGATTCGTGTAAACGGATCCGCCTTTTGATTTTCTGGGCACCGGAACTGTAATCCACGGCAGACGTGTGCAAATCCTGCTCAAACCGTTAAACTCTCGGTTTTTGCTCATCGCGGCCACGGATTTCAATGCCTAAATCAATTTTCACACTCGTCGAGCAATCGGTCGGTAAATTCCGTTCGTTCATGTCCGGTAACGGGAAAAAGAAAGCCCTCATCTACCAGCGGCGGGAAATTCCACGGGATCAACACAACGTCTCCCGTTCGGTCATCAGCGAGCCCGCCAAGAAGGTGCTGCATCGCCTGAACAAGTCAGGCTATGAAGCCTACCTGGTCGGTGGCGGCGTCAGAGACATCCTGCTGGGTGGGATACCCAAGGATTTTGACATAGCCACCAACGCCACGCCGGAGGAAGTACACGACCTGTTCCGCAACTCCCGGCTGATCGGCCGCAGGTTCCGAATTGTTCATGTGGTGTTTGGCCGGGAAGTCATCGAAGTAACCACCTTCCGGGGCAACACCACAGAAGCCGATACCGACGCCGATGATGATCGCAGAACCAGCGAACATGGACTACTGCTCCGGGATAATGTCTACGGCAATCACGAAGAAGACGCCCTGCGCCGGGACTTTACGGTAAACGCCCTGTACTACTGCATTCGCGACTTCACCATCATCGATTTCGCCAACGGCATAGAAGATTTGCGTAACCGGCAACTGCGCCTGATTGGCGACCCGGAAACCCGTTACCGGGAAGACCCGGTTCGTATGCTCCGGGCCATCCGGTTTGCCGCCAAGCTCGGGTTTGATATCGAACCGGAAACCGAAGCCCCGATAAAAGAGCTGGCCCCGTTACTGAGCCATATCCCTTCCGCCCGGCTGTTTGATGAAGTGCTCAAGCTGTTTTCCGCTGGCCACGGCGAGGCCACCTACGATCTGTTAACCCGTTACAACCTGCTCGAGCCACTGTTTCCTGAAACCGTCAGGGCCATAGAGGCCGGCGAGCCGGATGAACTGATCCGCCAGGCGCTCCGGAACACCGACGCCCGTATTGCCCAGGGCAAATCGGTCACCCCCTACTTCCTGTTTGCCGCCATGCTCTGGCCTGCACTCCAGGCGGAATGGCATCGCAGACAGGACAATGGCGATCCGGTTCAACCCGCACTGCACGGCGCCATCGGCAAGGTAATAGGCCGACAGGTGCAGGCAACCTCAATTCCCAAACGCTTCTCGGGGCCGATGAAGGAAATCTGGGAACTCCAGATGCGTCTGCCTCGCCGCCAGGGCAAACGGGCCTTTGTTACCATGACGCACCCCCGGTTCCGGGCTGCCTACGATTTCCTGCTGGTCCGGGAGAATTCTGGCGAGATTGAGCCAGGCCTGGGCCAATGGTGGACCGAGTTCCAGCAAGCGGATGAGCGGCGCCAGGAACGGATGCTCTCCGAACTGGCCAGCGACGCGCCGAAAAAGCGAAAGCGCCGCCGCAAACCGGCTCAAAGACCACCACAGCAATGCTGACCGATGCGTTCATCGGGCTGGGCAGCAATCTCGAAGCGCCTGCTGCCCAGCTCGCCCGGGCTGTTTCCGAACTGGCTGCCCTGCCGGACACCAGTCTCGTGGCCCAATCAGCCTTTTATGCGAGCCGGCCCGTGGGCCCCCAGGACCAGCCAGACTTTGTCAACGGCGCCGTGTGGCTGAAAACATCGCTGGAACCCCATCAATTGCTCGACCAACTGCTGTCAATCGAGCAGGCTCACGGCCGGGAACGGCTCCGGCGCTGGGGCCCCCGAACCCTCGACCTGGACCTGCTGCTGTTTGGGGACCGGGCACTGGATGATGAACGGCTTACCGTACCCCACAGGGAACTGCCAAATCGCGACTTTGCCCTCCAGCCCCTACTGGACCTGAACCCAGGCCTGACATTGCCGGACGGAACGCCGGTTGCCACTCTGCGCCGCCAATGCCCGGACAACCGCTTGCGCAAGCTTCCACCCGCGGATTACCCTTAACACTTCAGTGCCGGAAGCCCGGCCCGGTCCAGGCCCACCCAACCAAAAGGCAAGGATTCTATGGCTGTTACCATCAATACCCTGCGTGAATTCAAGCAAAAGGGCGAAGCCTTCGCCGCTCTTACCGCCTACGACGCCACCTTCTCCCAGGTCGTCAGCGAAGCGGGCGTTCACGTTATTCTGATTGGCGATTCCCTTGGCATGGTGCTACAGGGCCACGACAGCACTCTGCCGGTGACCATGGACCAGATGGTGTACCACGTCAGCTGTGTCGCCAAGGGTAACCGCGGCTCCCTGATCATGGCGGACATGCCGTTCATGAGTTACGGAACCGTTGAGGCCGCCCTGGAGAACGCTGCGGAACTGATGCGCGCCGGCGCCCACATGGTGAAACTCGAAGGCACCGACTGGATGAAAGACACCATCGCCGCCCTGAGCGAACGCGGCGTGCCCGTGTGTGCACACCTGGGCCTGACACCGCAGTTCGTCAACAAGTTTGGCGGCTACAAGGTACAGGGCCGTGACGAAAAGGCAGCGGAGATGATGATCGAACATGCCTGCGAACTGGAGTCAGCCGGCGCCGACCTCATTCTGCTGGAATGTGTTCCAGCGCCGCTGGCCGCACGAATCTCCCAGGCCGTCAGGGCTCCGGTAATTGGCATTGGTGCGGGCTCGGATACCGACGGCCAGGTCCTGGTACTGCATGACATGCTCGGCATCACCACCGGCCGCAAACCGAGGTTCGTGAAAAACTTCCTGGCCGAGACGCATTCGGTACAGGAGGCGATTGAAGCCTATGTGAACGCCGTCGGCGAGCGCACATTCCCCGCTGAGGAGCATACGTTCAAGGCATGAGAACCATACATTCCCTGAAAGAACTGAGGACCATCCTTCGCGGCTACCGCGGCCAGGGCAAAACCATCGGCCTGGTGCCAACCATGGGAAATCTGCACGAGGGCCACGTCTCCCTGGTCCGAAAAGCGGCCGAGATGGCGGATGTTGTGGTTACCAGCATCTTTGTCAATCCAATGCAGTTCGGAGCCGGTGAAGACCTGGACAAGTACCCGAGAACCCTGGCTGAAGATCAGGATAAGCTCGCTTCGGCCGGCAACACCCTGGTATTCGCCCCTACCCTGGACGAAGTGTATCCGGAAGGGCTGGCAAAACAGACCCAGGTCGTTGTACCGGATGTGAGTGATGGCCACTGCGGCGCCAGCCGGCCCGGTCACTTTGAAGGCGTTGCAACGGTGGTGACCATGCTGTTCAACATGGTTCAGCCGGACCTTGCGGTGTTTGGCGAGAAGGACTTCCAGCAACTCGCCGTCATCCGGAAAATGGTCCGCGATCTGATGATGCCTGTCGATGTCGTTGGGGCGCCCACCGTTCGGGAGGACGATGGTCTGGCGAAAAGCTCCCGAAATGGCTACCTCACAGCTGATGAACGGAAAATCGCTCCGGTTGTGTACCAGACCCTGCAGGCCACGGCCGGAAAAATCGCCGATGGTCGTACAGACTTCCAGGCTCTGGAAAGCGAAGCTGAGCAAAGCCTGGGCAAGGCCGGGCTGCGTCCGGATTATTTCAACATCGTGAATAGCCGGACCCTCAAGCCGGCCAGCCCGGATGATCAGGAGATCACTCTCCTGGCGGCGGCCTTCCTCGGCACAACCCGTTTGATTGATAACCTGTCGGTAATCCGATAAGCCCACAGAAAAGGAAACTCTGATGTCCAAAAATCCGGCAGTACTGACCTCAAAACCCGAATGGCAGGCACTGAAGGAACACAGGGAACGCCTCGACGGCATTCCCATGACGGATCTCTTCGGGCGGGATCCCGAGCGGGCAAGGCGCTACTTTATCGAGGCGGCGGGACTGTCACTGGATTTCTCCAAGAACCGGCTCACCGACGAGGTGCTTGAGGCGCTGCTGGCACTGGCAAGCAGTTGCAACCTGGAAGCCCGGCGCGAGGCACTGCTGCGGGGTGACCGCGTGAACGTCACCGAGGACCGCCCCGCCCTGCATACGGCCCTTCGCAATCCGGGCACGGAGACCATCATGGTGAACGGCCAGGACGTCGTTGCCGAGGTACAGCGCACCCTGGCACGGATGGAAACGCTGGTGAACGGCGTGCTGAGCGGCAGCCGCACCGGATACACCGGCAAACCCTTTACTGACGTCGTGAGCATCGGTATCGGCGGCTCCTACCTCGGGCCCAAATTGGTGGGCGAGGCACTCCAGCCGTACGGACAGTCTGGCGTACCGTGCCATTACGTGGCCAACATCGACGGCACCGAGATCTGTGAAACACTCCGGCAGGTGAACCCGGAAACCACCCTGTTTCTGATCCAGTCCAAATCCTTCCGGACCCAGGAGACCCTGGAAAACAGTAAGGTGGCGCGCCAGTGGTTCCTTGACCACTGCGGCGACGAACAGGCGATTTCCCGGCATTTCATGGCCGTTACGGCCAATGTGCCGGCGGCACAGAATTTCGGAATCGATCCGGACAATGTCTTTCCCATGTGGGACTGGGTCGGAGGCCGTTACTCCCTCTGGTCCGCCATCGGGTTGCCCATCGCTTTTACCGTCGGTATGGCCAACTTCCGGGCTCTATTGGCCGGCGCCCATGCCATGGACCAGCACTTCCGGGAGGCGCCACTGCACCAGAACCTGCCGGTCGTCATGGCGATGCTCGGGGTCTGGTACAACAATTTCTGGGGCGCCGAGACCCACGCCATCCTGCCCTACGATCACTACCTGCGCAGCCTGCCGGACCATCTCCAGCAACTGGACATGGAGAGCAACGGCAAGAGCGTGACCCAGGGCGGCGAGGCCCTGGCCTGGCAGTCCGGGCCGGTCATCTGGGGTGGGGTTGGTGCCAACGGGCAGCACGCCTACCACCAGTTGATTCACCAGGGCACCCGCCTGATTCCGGCAGACTTCATCATCCCCCTGACCACTCACAATCCGGTTGCCACCCATCATGCGGACCTGTTTGCCAATTGCCTGAGCCAGTCCAGAGCCATGATGGCCGGCAAATCCCTGGAAGAAGCCAGGGCAGAACTGGCGGCGGAAGGGCGCTCCGACGCTGAGATTGAGCGGCTTGCTCCCCACAAAGTGATTGCGGGCAACAAGCCGAGCAACACCCTGACGATGGAGAAGGCAACGCCGGAAACCGTCGGCGCACTCATCGCGCTCTACGAACACCGGACCTTCGTGCAAGGCGTGATCTGGGATGTGGATTCGTTTGATCAGTGGGGGGTGGAACTGGGCAAACAGCTCGGCAAAGGCATTCTGCCCCGCCTGCTTGGCCAGGACGCCGGCGACCAGGACAGCGACAGCTCCACCGACCACCTCATTAAACTGTTTCGCTCAGTCAGCGACCGCTCTTGATATCTGCCGCCCCTGCCAGCTGAAATCCACCGGCCGGAGTTTCTGGCCGGTGTTGTATCGGCGCCACAGCTGGCCATAGGACTTACCGCACACCGGATGCACGGCTTCCGGGGCAATATCTGCCAGGGGCCTAAGAACAAAGGCATTCTTGAGGATTTCGCCCCGAGGCAGCTCGACCCCATCAACCCGGCCAACAACGTCGCCGTAGGTCAGAATGTCCAGATCCAGGGTTCGGGCACTGAACTTCGGGGCATCCCTGCGCCGGCCATTGTCCGCCTCAAGTTGCTTGAAGCGCCGGGACAGCTCGGCAACCGGAAGTGCCGTGTCGACACCCACGACCAGATTCAGGAACGGTGAGCCTTCAAACCCCACGGCCTCGCTGTCATACACCGGTGAGATAATCTGCTCACCAAACCATTCGTGCAGGGCATCAAGAGCGGCGATAACGTATCGCTTCCGGTCTACGTTGCTGCCAATACTGAGGTAGACCCGGACAGTACCCGACATTACCGCACCCCCCTTTCAATGCACACGCCCACGGCCTTCGCGCCGGGCACGGCACCCGGTTTACGTATCGCCAGCCTGAGCCAGGTTACGCCAAATTCCGCCTGCAGAACCCCCGCCAGGACCTCGGCGCCGTGTTCAAGCAGTTTTGGCCTGAGCGCTTTCAGGCAGGTCTCGACCCTGCGACTGACTGTGGCGTAATCCAGAGCGTCGGCAACATCATCGGAACGGCCAGGCAACCGGTTATCCCAGGCCATCTCCAGGTCGATGACCAGGCTCTGGGTGACTTCCCGTTCCCAGTCGTAGACACCGACCACTGTCTCCACAACCAGGCCTTCGATAAACACGCTGTCTGCCAAGGGGACTCCCGGACTCTTCCGCTCGTTGGTGGTTGAACAACAGGTGATTGAATAACGCACAACCAGGGGATATTGTGAGCAAGCTGGCCGGCGTTTTCAGGGCCGGCATTTTCGCACACAATGACCAGATACGTCTTCGCTTCCGAGCCCACAGCATGATTCCCAGTGACCCGGTATTAACCGTTCTGCTCTATGCCGCCGCTTATATGGTCGGCTCAGTGCTGTTCGCACTGCCAGTTTCCCGGCTCTGGAAGCTACCGGATCCCAGGACCCAGGGCTCCGGCAATCCGGGCGCAACCAACGTTTACCGCACCGGAGGCTGGCCGCCAGCCCTGATGACGCTCGCACTCGACGCCGCCAAGGGTTGGCTCCCGGTCTGGCTGGCTCACGCTGCCGGCCTCTCGGTGATGGTTCAGGCTGTCGTGGCGCTGTGCGCAGTGACCGGCCACATGATCCCGGTGTTCTACCGGTTTCAGGGCGGCAAAGGCGTGGCAACCGCGCTCGGTGCCGGTCTTGCCCTGGCGCCGCTAACCACGCTGGTGATGGCTGCCATCTGGACGCTGGTGATCTGGCGCTGGCGAATTTCAGCCCTCGCCTCGCTGCTGGCCATCATCAGCGGGCCGCTCATCAGCGCGGTTATCGAGCCGGAAACCCTGCCCCTGTTTGGCCTGCTGGCCATCCTGATCGTGGTTCGCCACCGCAACAACCTGATCCGGCTCGCACAGGGGCGGGAGGCTGATCTCTATAACTCGGTCGAGAGATCAGTCAATCAACCCTGCAGACCTAGGCTCACTGATCGGCGGTAACGTACTCATCGGCCAACGGGGCACCGCCACAATCCGCTCGCCATCCTGCTGGCCCGCTTTCATGCGTTGGGCGCCGGCGTAGGCAATCATGGCACCATTATCGGTACAGAATTCCGGACGGGCATAAAACACCTTGGCTTTCAGCTTCCCGGTCATTTTTTCCAGCCCAGCCCGCAACCGTTTATTGGCGCTGACGCCCCCGGCAATGACGAGGCGCTTGCAGCCGGTCTGCTCCAGGGCCCGGCGACATTTGATGGTCAGGGTGTCCACGACAGCCGCCTCAAAAGCCAGGGCAATATCCGCCCGGGTCTGGTCATCCAGCCCACCGGAATCCCGGGCAGCATTCACGGTATTGAGGGTAAAGGTTTTCAGACCACTGAAACTGAAATCCAGCCCGGGCCGGTCGGTCATTGGCCTCGGAAACCGGTAGCGCCCTTCAGCGCCTCTCTCCGCGAGTGCCGCCACCCGGGGGCCGCCTGGATAATCCAGGCCGAGCATCTTGGCGGTTTTATCGAAGGCTTCACCGGCGGCATCGTCCACCGACTCACCCAGCATTTCATACGCACCTATACCATCAACCCGCACCAACTGCGTGTGCCCGCCGGAAACCAGCAAGGCCACAAAAGGAAATGCGGGCGGATTGTCCTCTAACATGGGCGCCAGCAGATGCCCCTCCATGTGATGCACACCCAGCACGGGAATGCCCAGGGCAAAGCCCAGCGCATGAGCCACAGCGCCACCCACCATAAGCGCGCCCACCAGCCCGGGGCCCGCGGTGTAGGCAATGCCCTCTATATCGGTGCGGCTTCGACCGGCATCCGCCAGCACCTGATCACACAGTGGCAGGAGCTTGCGGACGTGGTCCCGGGAAGCCAGCTCGGGCACCACACCGCCGTAATCCGCATGCATGGCTATCTGGCTGAACAGTGCGTGGCCCAGCAGGCCCTGCCCGGTGTCATACAGTGCAACGCCGGTTTCATCACAGGAGGTCTCAATACCCAGTATCAGCATAGTGTCCGGCCACATTGGTTGGCAGAAATGGATTGGCAGCATTAAAAACGAGGCGCATTTTAGCAGAAACCCGAAACCCTCTGTCAGATTCATCGAACAAACATTGACCTCGCCATAAGCCAGGCGCTATCATTGCCGCCCTAAATTATGCACTGGTCGAGTCTTAGCCAATCTGACCAGGGATCGAGAACCGATCTGGCCATGCCAGGCGGACAAAATTGAAACCGAATCTATCAGGTAGGTGATTTTCGAATGCCAGCTGTTAAAGTGAAAGAGAATGAACCGTTTGACGTAGCACTGCGTCGCTTCAAGCGTTCCTGCGAAAAAGCAGGTGTACTTTCTGAAGTACGCCGTCGCGAGCACTACGAGAAGCCGACCGCTGTTCGTAAGCGCAAAGCAGCCGCTGCCGTTAAGCGTCATCTCAAGAAGCTTCAGCGGGAACAGCGCAAATTCGAGCGTCTGTACTAAGTTTTTACCGACGCCGCTTGACTGCAAAGTACTGATTGCCTGTACAGCCGCAGGCTGCACAGAGCGACTCAAAAATGCCGCCGAGGCCTGGCTTCGGCGGCATTTTTGGCTATTGGCCAACTCCGATGACGGCCTGGTATGGAGCCTCCATGAGCGGACTGATCCCTCAACAGTTTGTTGAAAACCTGCTGGATCGCATAGATCTGGCGGAACTGATCGGTTCACGCATTACGCTCAAGAAAGCCGGCGCCAATTACAAGGCCTGCTGTCCGTTCCACGACGAGAAAACACCCTCGTTCAACGTCCGGCCGGACAAGGGCTTTTATCACTGCTTCGGCTGCGGTGCCCATGGCGATGCCATCAGCTTTGTCAGGGAGTTCGACGGACTGGGTTTTACCGAAGCAGTTGAAGAACTGGCCAAACGGGTCGGACTGGAAGTGCCCTATGACCGGGCTGCGAAACAGGAAATCCGACAGGCCCGAACACTGACAGACGCTCTGGATTTTGCCAGCCGCTTCTATCACTCAGCGCTGCAGGGCCAGCAGGGCGCCTATGCCCGGGACTACCTGAAGCAGCGAGGCCTGGACAGCACCATCGTAGAGCAATACCAGATGGGTTACGCACCCTCAACCGGTACCGCCCTGTACGATGCGGCGAACAGAGACCTCCAGGGCCCGCTGATCGAGACCGGCACGGTGTCCGAGAAATACGGCCGGCCCAGGGACCTGTTCCGGAACCGGGTCATGTTCCCGATTCGCAACAGCCGGGGCAAAACAGTCGCCTTTGGCGGTCGTACACTGGGTGACGACAAGGCGAAATACATCAACTCCCCGGAGTCGGATGTCTTTCATAAGAGCCGCGAGATATACGGACTGTTTGAGGCCAGGCAGGCAATCCGGCAGCTCGACAAATTACTCGTGGTTGAAGGCTATATGGACGTTATCGCCCTCGCCCAGCACGGCATTCACTACGCCGTTGCAACCCTGGGCACGGCGACGAATCAGGACAGCCTGACAGCCCTGCTGAGGCAGGTCAGACACATTGTGTTCTGTTTCGACGGAGACCAGGCTGGCTTCCGGGCCGCTGACCGGGCCATGGAAAATGCTCTGGGACTGATGGCCGACGGCCTGCACCTGCAGTTTCTGATGCTGCCGCAGGGCGAGGACCCGGACACCCTGGTACGCAAGGAGGGCCCCGAGGCCTTCCAGAAGCGCATCGATGGCGCCACACCTTTGTCCCGGTATCTGTTTGACCGGCAGAGCGAGGGGCTGGACCTGCAACTGCCGGAGCACCGGGGCGAACTGAGAGCCAGAGCTGAACCTCTGCTCAACAAGATGCCGAGAAGCACCCTCCGGGATGCCATGTGGCACGAAATGCTCCGCCTTTGCGGCAGTCGCAACCCGTGGCAGAACCGCCAGCAGGGGCAGAAAGGACGGTGGAACGGCGAGCGAAGGGACCGGGTCTCAGAAGAGCGCATTGATGTGAAGCTCAGCAAGGACAGCATTCTCTGCCTTGCCCTGCTGGAAGCACCAGACCTGGCGACCGAGGTAACCGAACTGGCCGGCAGTTCCAGGCAGTTCAACCAGGCCCGGAAATTTGCCGACTGGATTCTGGCGAACGCCATCCAGAACCGGAAAGCGCTGGTTCGGGCACTGGCACTGGATACATCGGCCCATGAGCGGTTTTACCACCTGTTTGACGGGATTGAGCATATTCCGGCGCGGGAGAGCACACTGGCCGCCGCCCGGGAACTGCTGAGCCCGAACGAGGAGGCATCCCGCCAGCAGCGGCTTGCCACGCTGTTACGAAACCTGTCTAACCTCACAGCCGAGGAACGGCAGGAACTGAGAGCCCTGAGTGGTGGCACCGGGGACTAACAGTACTTGAAACTTGATGCGCTGATCACCATCTAACCATTCGGTGGCAGAGCAACCGAGCGACGGCTATAATGGCTGTTTAACTTTTTTCCTTCTAAAAGCGAGTTCACAGGGTGTCTATGTCAGGCAATTCGCAAAAATCACGTTTGAAAGACCTCATTGCCCGAGGCAAGGAACAAGGTTACCTGACTTACGCCGAGGTAAACGACCACCTCCCGGAAGACATCGCCGATCCGGATCAGGTCGAAGACATCATTCGCATGATCAACGACATGGGCATTCAGGTGTCTGAAGTTGCACCGGACGCAGACACGCTTCTGATGACCGATGGCGATTCCACCGCCGACGAAGCCGCTGCCGCCGAGGCCGCTGCCGCGCTCGCTGCTGTGGAATCCGATGCTGGCCGCACCACAGACCCGGTCCGCATGTACATGCGGGAAATGGGCACTGTGGAACTGCTGACCCGTGAAGGCGAAATCGTCATCGCCAAGCGCATAGAGGAAGGCATTCGGGATGTCATGGCTGCCGTCGCCCACTTCCCCGGTATCACCGGCACCGTTAGCCAGGCCTACGACCGCATTATCGAGAACGAAGGCCGCATCAGCGATGTGGTAACCGGTTTTCTGGACCCGGACGACGCCGAGCCGTTCATGGGCGAGGACACCACCGCCAGCTCGGATGATTCCGGCTCATCCTCCGACGATGACGACGATTCCTCAAACGAGGAAGAAACCGATAACGGACCCGATCCGGAAGAAACCCGTCTCCGGTTCGAACTGCTCAACGAAAAGCTGGATGCCGCCAACAAGGCCCTGGCCAAGCACGGCCGTTCCGACAAAAAAACCCAGCAGGCCCTGAACGAGCTGGGCCAGGTGTTCGCACCATTCAAGCTGGCCAACAAGGCATTCGATGAACTGGTCAACGTGGTCCGCTCCACCAATGATATCGTGCGCGAGAACGAGCGCGCGATCATGCAGATCTGCGTGCGTGACTGCAAAATGCCACGCAAGGACTTCATCAAGTCCTTCCCTGGCAACGAGGTCAACCTGAACTGGGCCGACAAGATTGCCAAAAGCAAGAAGCCTTACGCCGCGCCGATTTCGGAACGCATTGACGAGATTGTTCGCCTCCAGAAACGGATCCAGAACGTGCAGAACGAAGTGGATCTGGACGTCGCCGACATCAAGGAAATCAACCGCCGCGTCTCCATTGGTGAAGCCAAGGCCCGCCGTGCCAAGAAGGAAATGGTCGAGGCCAACCTGCGACTGGTTATTTCCATCGCCAAGAAGTACACCAACCGTGGCCTGCAGTTCCTGGATCTGATTCAGGAAGGCAATATCGGCCTGATGAAGGCGGTAGACAAGTTTGAGTATCGCCGCGGCTACAAGTTCTCCACCTACGCCACCTGGTGGATTCGCCAGGCCATCACCCGCTCCATCGCGGACCAGGCCCGCACCATTCGTATTCCGGTGCACATGATCGAGACCATCAACAAGCTCAACCGCATCTCCCGCCAGATGCTGCAGGAGATGGGCCGGGAGCCCACGCCGGAAGAGCTTGGCGAACGCATGGAAATGCCCGAGGACAAGATTCGCAAGGTCCTGAAGATTGCCAAAGAGCCAATCTCCATGGAAACTCCGATCGGCGATGACGAAGACAGCCACCTGGGCGACTTCATCGAAGATATCCAGGCCCTCTCCCCGGTGGATTCCGCTACCGCCGAAGGCCTGCGCGAGGCCACCCGCTCCGTACTGGCCGGGCTCACAGCCCGCGAGTCCAAGGTATTGCGGATGCGCTTCGGTATCGAGATGAACACCGATCACACCCTGGAAGAAGTCGGCAAACAGTTCGACGTTACCCGGGAGCGGATCCGCCAGATCGAAGCCAAGGCGCTGCGCAAGCTGCGCCACCCGTCACGCTCCGATCACCTGCGTGGCTTCATTGACGATCAGGGCAATCAGGGATAATTTCCCAAACAGTAGCGGGCGCCACACCTCACCGGTATAATGGCGCCCGCTCGGTTTCCTCTCCGGAAACACCTTTGCCAAACAGCGTTCGCTTAACGGGCCTATAGCTCAGTTGGTTAGAGCAGAGGACTCATAATCCTTTGGTCCCTGGTTCGAGTCCAGGTGGGCCCACCATTATTCAACAGGTTACGTCACTTTTGGTATTGAGAGCATAAATTGGCGACAGCGGGCACAGCTGAACAGACGAGCACTAGCACTAGCACTTGAGGGCACCGGCTTCCTTGGCCGATGAGTACTGGATTATCTCCCCATGAAGAGGGATACTTCACGAGACATGTGCAAGCATGCTTTAGGGGCGCTACACTGGCTGACTCTCACATCTTGACCGGTGTTGCGCTTCTCTCAACGGCCCCCATTTTGTATCTGATCGAACGCTGAAAAGCGACCTCTGGTCGCTCTGACCCGACGCCCCCTCTCAGTACGCAATCAAACGGAATCCTTCACTGGCTCGCTGGCACTATGATGCGTTATTCACCGAATATGCGCAGGTTCTGGTAGCCGCTTACACCTTGAGTGCCCCTTTACCGCAATGCCTCGGGCGTGGCCGAAACTCCCGGGATTTGAGAAAAAACCCTGTCAAGCACTTTTTGAGAAAAAGCGAGCTGAATAGTTACGCTTAAGAATTAACCGCACTGTATACTTGCAATTATACACGCAGTAAATTTTTAAATGGCTGTTAAAAATGGACAAATTTAATAAAAGAACCTGTAAATGATAGACGTTACTCGATACATAGACCTCGATAAGATTTCGAGCGAACTTGATGCCAAAGTGGTTAGCATGATGCAGATGGACGCGGCCCTCAATTCGTCCATTCCGCATTCGCTCCGGGAGCCAATTGAGGCACTCCTCCGAAATGTAAATGCCTATTATTCGTGCAAGATTGAGGGTAACTCAACGGAGCCTGCTGAGCTTATACGGGCCCAGGAAATGCCGGATATCGAAGAGGATGAAGATCTCAAAGAGGTTAAGCGCCTGTTGGAGGTCGAAGCAAGGCTGGGCCAAGGTGACATGAACGGAAGGGATGCGTGTCATCCGGAGACAATCAAGCAGCTTCATCATGATTTTTACTCAGGGGCACCTGAAGAGCTACTGAAGATAAAGGATGAGAAAAGTGGGAAAGAATACGATTTAGTGCCAGGCCAGCTGCGCCAAAATGCTGTGACGGTTGGGCAACATCTTGCGCCACCTTACGAAGAGGTGCCAAGCATGCTCAATCGATTTCATGAGTACTATCGCCTCGACAAGGTAAGAGCGTCTCAGGCGATGCTTGCGGCGGCTGCATCACATCATCGGCTGCTTTACATCCACCCATTTCTCGATGGAAATGGGCGTGTCGCGCGCCTGTTCACCGACCTTTATCTGCGGCAAGCAGGGCTTGGAGGCATAGGATTGTGGTCTATGAGTCGTGGTTTTGGTCGTGATACCAATGCTTATTATAAGGCGCTCTCGCAGGCTGATATGCCGCGCCAAGGCAGCAGCGACGGGAGAGGTGTTCTCTCTGATCGTGGGCTGATGGCGTTTACTGAGTATTTTATCGATACGGCAGTTGATCAGTTGAAATACTTCAGTAGTTTGCTGGATCCTCAAGCTCTTGATCAAAGAATCGACGTATTTTTCGATCTTAGGTGCAAGCAAGAAATGATCATTGAACGAGGAGTGCGCCTACCCAAGCTCCATCCTGGAACGCGTCTTTTATATAAGGAGCTGATTCGAGGCGGGGAACTAACTCGCAGCGATGCGAAAGCTAGATTGGGTGTAGAGGAGAGAACCATGCACACTATTGTCAAACAAATGAAAGAAGCAGCGTTGATCCAAGCACCTCCCCGCAAGCCTCTAAAACTGGATTTGTCTCCGAGCTCGATCGAGATTCTTTTCCCGCGCCTTTGGGTGATTTGAGGTTCAATGAAGCCCCCCGATTGGCTGGAACGTTGAGGTCCTCTCAGACTGTGGCGGAAGCCTGATTGAATCACATCAGCATTTTAAGTTTAAGCAAAAATTTGCTGCTTGAGCGCGCAAGAGCAATTATATGTTTTACGCAGACTCAATAATTTCTTGGTCGCAGTTTCTAGTCCTGCCGGGCCCACCTTTATCTTGCCGGTTTTTTTTACATTCCCTCACTAGCCCGTTTAGAAATGCTATTAAAAATAGAGTCATATATTGTGGCCCAATTATTGCCTGAATGCCTGTACGGAAGAGGAGTTTACTGCCTCACTGAAAGCAGGGAGATTTGTGATGTTGGAAAATACGGTCGGCGTCTTAAAAGCAGCTTTACTCACAGGGATTATTGCTGGCGGAGCGTTTGGTGTTGGCAGTGCTCAGGCTCAGCTAATCAGGATTTGGTGTACAGCTACAGAACCCTGTGGCGAATCATCGGGGACAACGCAGGACGGAACTATATTTGAAGCGGAGGCAAACCCCACGAACCCCGCCACCGGCACCGGTGTATTCAAACCCTTTGTTCGGATCCAGAACAGCTCTGGCACACAAAGTGGTTATAATACTGACACTGGCAACCCAGCTATAAACTTCGATACCAAGGCAGGCCTGTGGACTCACTCTGTTTTATTTGGAGACCTAGGCACTATCGACATTGGTGGCCTTTCCTATTACCAGTTTTCCCTTGATGCCAATGAAAATGGAAGTGCGGGAAGCGATGCCAATAAACTCGATTTGACAGCTATACAAATCTTTCTGGGGGACGAAAAGTTAAAAACTCCTGAAAGCTTTGGCGGATATACGGGCACACAGTTTGACGGCAGCGCTGCCGGTAACTTGCTAGCCGGGTACACACCGGTCTGGAGTCTCGACAACGACACCAACGGCGATGTTACTGTCAATCTGCAAGCCAGCATCTGCGACACGGCAGGCCAGTGTGGCAGCGGGAAAGGTGATCTAAAACTGTTCATCTTAGAGAGTCTTATCCAAGGAGCGCCGGAAGATTACTTTGTCTTTTATACCGAGTACGACAACGTCGGCAGCGGATTCGAGGAATGGAATTATCTTGCAAGGAGCGTAACTGTTCCTGAACCGGGCACACTTGCCATGCTTGGCTTTGGGCTTACCGGATTGGTTGCTTTCAGGAGAAGAACGCAGCCCAGCTAACAACGGAATGTCAAAAAACATTACACACTTTCGAGAGACTCCTTTTTAGGGGCCTCTCTCAATTCGAGCCTGAAAAGCGCTTTCCGATAACTTACGCAAACTCCATCGTGATCCTCCAGTTTACCCACTTCCCTTGCCCAAGCCTTACCGCGAACGTGGTTGTAACGACATCGATTCTTGTCAAAAAAGCCAACGTGCCCAAAAGGTAAGCCGAATACACTACCTCCTGAACAAAAATACCAGCCGTGTTCTCACCAACCTCACGGCCCGAGCATAAAAACAACGAAGTAATGGAGTGTATCAATGGCTATTTCCTCCCGGCTATCACTACGGGCCCTGTCCGTCGCCATCGCCTCTCTGTCAGCAGGTCTCTCTCTGCCGGCCAGTGCCAGCATGGGCAACCTCGGCACCACCTACGGGGTCATGCCGGTGGATGTGGCAACCGCCCAGTCGCTGTCCATGTTCAACGATCAGGTATCCGCCACCTACTACAACCCGGCCTACCTGACCAAAGACGAGCGCGGCGAGCTGACGGTCGGTGTCCTGCACGCGGAGCAGGAGCTGCGTTCCGCCAACCCAAACGCCAATGGCGATGTGCTTTCCAACTCACCGAGCCAGCATGTGCTGATTGGCATGAAGACCAACCTTGGCTCGCTGACCCGCTTCAAACATCCGATTTACCTGGGCTTCATCGCCGGTGTCGAGAAGTACGGCAAGGAGATGCTGGCGTTCGATTCGCAGACCACCGAAAGCGGTCAATTCCTGCAATATGGCAGGGAGCCTTTGTTCCTGAATATCGGTGGCGCAACGCCGATCTGGCGTGGCATTTCTGCCGGAGCATCGGTACGAGTCACCCTTGATGCCACGGCGAACCTGGAGGCGGTATCCACTCTGGGCGGCGAAACCACTCGCGAGCGACTTGCAGTCAATGCCGAACCTTCCCTGAAGACCATCCTGGGAACCAGTATTGATCTTGGCAGCACCTTTTGCCCGCAAAGCGATTGTTTCTTTCAGGGATGGGAGACGGCTTTTACCTACCGGACCAAATCCTCTGCCTCCACCACAGTCAACTCCAACATTATCGTGACCCAGACCATTCCGGACCCGGGCCTGAGTCTTGCTGTTTCCACCATTGATTCTTTCCAGCCGGAGACCTTCGGTTTTGGCGCCCAGTACAAGGGCGATAGCTGGCGTGTCGGCGGTAGTATAGAGCAGCAGAACTGGTCGGGGCTTGAGGAGCAGTTCGCTGGTGACACCATTAAGGATCAGGGCTCCGTGGCACCGGGTGACCGGATTCAGTTTGATGACATCCTGATTCCCAGAGTGGGCGCCGAGTACGCACTCAACAAAAACTTCTCCCTGCGCGCCGGCCTTGCCTATGAGGAGTCACCGCTCAAATCCACCCGCAACCCGGAGATCAACTATCTCGACACCGACAAAATTGTCGTTGGCCTCGGTCTGAGCGCCACCTATGACCGCACCCGCCTGCTGGCCTATCCGGTGCGTCTGGACATCGGCTACCAGTACCAGCAATTGCAGGAGCGGGATTTTACGCTGGTGGATTTTGACGGAAACGAAACTTCCGTAACGGCGGACGGCGACGTTCATGTTGTCAGCGGCTCTGTCACCCTGAAGTTTTAAGGAGGGTTTGCCATGAATTACAACCAGACACTGGCACTGATCCCCGCGTTGCTGCTCGCAGCCTGCGGCGGGGATGAACAGACCATGAACGAGAAAACCACTCCGGGCCTGGTGGTGTACTCCTACCCGGCAGATGGTCAGATGAACGTCAGCCCGAAAACAGATATCGTGCTCCGTTTTAATCACAGAATTACCGACGAAGATACGAACTTGCAGACCAAAATTCGCCTGGCCTCCTCCGGCGGACAGTCCATACCTTTCTCCGTAAGCCGGATTGACGAAGGCAGAAGCCTGACGTTGTCGCCGGCCACGGTTCTGGAAGCACTTCAATCCTACACGGTTGTTTTTGACGAACCACTGACGGCCGAGGGAGGCAGGCAGATAGCCACGCCAAACGCGGTTGGTGAGCCCGGTATCCAGTTCGATATCCGTACTGCCTTCTCCGGAATCGCCGGCCTGGCCAACTCCGCCGAAGAGTTTGACGTGGCCTGGCAGGTGCCAGCCAGTGGGACGCCGTTTGAAGCGATGAATTTCTCGACCTTCCGGCTCGCAATGACCCACCCTGTTCACCCTGACTGGAAGAGTCTGGGTGGTTCAATCGAGCTGCTGGACGAAAGTGGCGAGGCTGTTCCAGCAACCGTTCTGGTCAAAGGCAACCGGATAACCGTCGATCCGTGCCTGGCCGAAGATCCCCAGCAGTGCGGCAGCAAGAACGATGCTCTCGACACAGCCCAGACTTACACCCTCCGGCTCGAAAACCTCGCCAGTCAGACCCGGCCCGAGGGTGAGCGGCTCAATCGTGAGTTCAGCTTCACACCACGGGACACTGGCCCGACCGTGGTCCTCCAGCAATCGGCAGTGGACTCGGGCCTGGCAGCAGGAGAAACCGGAGAAACCGCGACCCGGTCTGTACTGAACGGCCAGATTATCAATGGCGTTACCCTGAACTCCGTTCTTCAGGGTAACGCCGGGCCGTCCCAGCAAACCGGCGACCTGTTCGCCGAGCTGGCTTATGCGCCAGCGTTCGAGGCCGATGAAGCACTGCCGTTGCGCATTGCCCGGGGAAGCGTTCTGAGCAGCACCAGCCTGGATGTTCGGGTCGGCGGCAAGGTTCCGGTTCTGGATGCAGCCACCGGTGAGCTCCAGACTACAGGCAATATCAAGGTCACCATGTTGTCAGACGCCTCCGGCTACCTCAGCCCCAACCCCTACACCGATGATATCAATGCCCCCCGGCACATCACGCTGTTTATGGATGTCTCCATGAACACCGAGAATGCCCAGCCCAACGCGGCTCTGTCCCAGGACCTGATGGGCGTGGAATTGCGCGGCATCGCCCTGGTGCAGGATGGCGTTCTCACTATCGATGCCATTGGCATGGTGGAGCCGAACCTCCTGGGTCAGGAATACACTGACTCAACCATTGCATTTCACCTGGAAGCCGCCACCGATGCCGACTCGGTGCTTGATGCCGAGTTGCTCAGGGAGCTTGACAGCACACCGCCAACCCTGGTGAGCTGGATGCCCGGCGGTGAGAACGCCATTCCGGACACCCGGCAATCCATGCAGCGGCCAGGGGACCCGATCATTCTGTTCTTTGATGAGCCCCTGGCCGCGGATTCCATTGAGACCGGGGTCTCGCTGTTTGCGGATGGTATTCCTGTAGAGGCCCTTGAGACACGCCTGGACGGAACCGCCGTCATTCTCAATCCGGAAGATGGTCTGAGCCATGGCGTTGACTACCAAATCGTGATTGATGGCCTGACCGATCTGGCCGGCAATCCGGCCACCACAGCACCACTGCAGTTTGCACTGGATGACATTGGCGGCTCATCTGTGACCCGACGCCCGGCCCTGGCCCTGACAACCTATCCGGGTTACCCCTGCGAGACCGACCACAGCCTGCTGGATCTCTCCGCGGGCGTATTGGGACAGTGTTATTCGGATGGGGGTATCGGTGATGTACTTCCAGTCAGCACCATGCCGTCAGATCGCCCCATTACCGTGGTCTTCTCAAAGTCTATGGACCTGGAATCCATTATTCCGGGCGACACCTTCGTCGTAGAAAAGGTGAGCCAGGCATCAAATGGTTCCATCACGGTTCTGGAAAGCGATGTACCCGGCCGGCTCGAGAAGAACCTTCAGCGAATCCGCTTCTACCCGGATCAACCCTGGGAGGTCGGCACCCACTACCGTTACACCCTGAAGTCATCGGAAGACGCCGACACCTGCACTAACGGGGCCTACACCTCGATTTGTGATTCCGATGGCCTGGCCCTGAAAACGGACCTGCTTGAAGGGCTGAATGACGGCGGCAACAACAACGGGCCGGACCACATGGTGATTTACTTCACCGGAGCCGAGCCATTGGACAGCGTGTTCGCGCCTCTGCGGAACCTGCCTGTTCGGGACACCAACGCCAACTTCCTGGTGGACTGCGACTCCAACACCAATCCGGACTGTCTTGAGCCTTTCGCCCATGAAGGCAGCGACAACGACGGATGGGCAGCCTCAGCCAACTCAACCGAACTGAGAGTGCGGAACAATCAGGCCTCAGCATCCCCTCCTGTGATCGTGGCCAGTACCGCCGATGCACGGGTTGGCTGCGAGACCGGTGAGCGGTGTCCGAAGAACAAGTTTATCTATCAGACCTACGCCCTGAATACCGAAGTTGTCGGCCCCGGTGTGTATGAGCCGACAGGCGATGAGGGGATTCTGGTGAACCTCTACCCCACCCAGCTTGCGACCACATCAATCAGCGTGTTCACAGAGCTTCGGGTTTTCGGGTTCATCCCGCTGCAGGAAGAGTCCATCACCAATACCCAAGTCCTTCGCATGCGCTACGCTAAGGACGACCCGGCCTGTTCCGGGCCATCCTGCAGCCGCTCGGGCCTGATCCCCGGGGTAATTACCGAAGGCGACAATGGCCAGCCGGTGTTCAAGACCCGCGCCGAACTGATGCTGGATGCACCGGACATGGAAATACCGCTGGGCGGCCGCCACGATCTGTACGGCCGGGAATTCGTGCTTGAACTGGAGGGCAACATCACCTTCTTCAATGACGGCCGGATGCAGATTGAACAACGTAACTCGAATCTGGTCGACATCAACGTTCGAGCCAGGGCTCTTGGAGTTCCCGGTGGAGAAATTGTGACGATCGATCTGCCCCTGCAGATCCCCGAACAGGGCGTCTACCTCAACTTCATTTCCAATCCGGTGAAGGAGATCCCTGCTGAGCAATAAAAGGCTCTGAAACCTGTGCAATAAAGGGCCAGCCTCCAGGCTGACCCTTTATTACCCTGAGACTGCTGATCATTATTTCCCCCTACCCTACCCTACCCTTCACTTTCCGCCAACCTGGTTGCACAATGAAACCTCGACCACGAAACAACAAGTTGCCAGGAGCGCCAATGCAAACGGGCCTGATTCAGGAAAGGAGCCGATAATGCCCCAGTGGCTGCAGTGGAGTCTGATCATCACCGGCGTGATTGCCATCGTTCTGATGCTGATGTTTATCCGCCGGCAGATGGCTTTGCTCTCGGAAAACCGTAAACGACAGGCCAAGTCCGAAGCGTTTCAGGCAAAGCGCCGAAAAGACATGATCCGCAGCGTGCGTGTCATCGCGATGGCGGTTGAAGAGGATCAGATCGAATATTCAGAGGCCTGCCTGCGGCTCAAGGGCCTGTTGGACCACCTTGCACCAGACTTGCTGGCGCAGTCCCCGTTTCGGATATTTCAGGAAGTGCATGATCAGATACAGCACATGCCTACCCATCGGGCCCGGCAGGCCACTGAGACAAAATTCGTCGAAAAGATGGACAGGCAACGGTTCGAAGTCGAGCAGAAGCACGCAGACGAGATACGCCGGGCAGCAACTGCCCTTCGACACCATTCGTTTTCGTCCGATACCCTTTGAATTCTTCCAGCCACAACCGGTCAGGCTTTTTTTGTTATATTTTGCAACAAGCGGGTAAGCCTGCCGGCCTCGGCGCTGGCTTTTTTGCGGAGAATTTCCGCGAAGGCCGATCTGCTACTGGCTCATCATGCCAGCCATGGCCATTATGCTGTCCTTACTGGTGACCAGCTCATCAAACTGCGCCTCAACCTGCTCACGGTTAAGGCCCAGTTTTTCGTAGAACGACTGACTGACCGTTTCCCCGGCACCCAGTTCCACGCCCCGGGCGGTTAACGACTGACGGCCGAGCCAAAGCAGACTGGCATAGACGCTTTGGGCGCCATCGTAGGCCGGATTTTTCTGGTAACGGATCGCCAGGGTCACCTCGTCTGGCATGCCCCAGTTTTCCATCAATTGTGCGGCAATCTGCTCCCGTGTAATACCCAGCAGGTAATGCTCTGTTACCGAAGAATCAATATCCGGATTCACTTCCAGTGAGCGGCAGACCAGCTTGAAATGCGGAGGAAACACCTGCGCCAGGACCAGATGACCAAAGTTGTGCAGCAGGCCTGCCAAATAAGCGAGACCAAATACCGGGCGTTCGCCCCGGGGCATCATGCTGGCCAGAATGCCTGCGGACTGGGCCTGCCAGATGGCCTGCTGCCAGTAATCCACATAGCCGTCGGGGTGATCCTGGGGCTGCTTGAGGGCCCGCCCGAGGGAAAGGCCCATGGCCAGGTTCATCACCAGATCAAATCCGAGCACCCGGGAAACGGCATCATGCACTGACTTTACCTGCCCTGCGGCCGCATAAAACGAGGACGAAGCCCAGCTCACTACCTGGGCCGCAAGGCTGGGATCACTCTCTACGATGTCTACCAGGTCGCCCATGACAGCATTGGGATTCACCCGCAGGTGGATAATCCTCTGGGCGGTTTCAGGCAGCGGCGGCAATTCAAGCGTGTCTTCCAGGCGTTGCTGTATACGCCGGCCGGTAAATTTCTTGATGGCGGAATGGAGCTGATCCCTGTCCTTGCCGCGGTCGCTCAGGTTGACGGAGACGGACTCCGGAGCCACGGCGAACGAACGACGGTCGGCCTTGGCCGTCAGTGCCCGGAAGTCTTCCGCAGGCATAACCATCGCCAGGTTTTGCTCGCCCAACTCAAGAGCGACTGCAGGCAAGGCATTGACGCGCTGGTCAACAACGGTCGGCCATCCGGTTAGAGACGGCAATGCTGGCAAGGCCTTAAGTCCGGCCCTTTCCCGGACCCGGAGCTGCTCCCGGCGCTTCATCAGCCGGAAATCGCGGCCGAGCTGCTTGTTCAGCAGCTCCAGATCGATCATATCCTCCTTGCGGCAGATAACCTGAAGGTTTCCCTGGCCATCACTGAGCAACACCATGCGCAGCAGTTGGTTCTGGCTGGCCTGGGCAGCATCCCTGAGGGACACGCCGGCGGCGGAATCGCCCAAAGCCTGCTGCACCGCGACAGGTAATTCCATAAAGTCCTCCCGAATATTGCTGTTTTTTTCTCGGATCGTCCGGATCTGGTCTCACAGTAAGCTCAGTATAGGGCAAGGAAATACCCCTGATGTTGACTGAACTCTATTTCCGGACCGCTAGGTTACGTTGTCGGCCCGAAAACGGACTCTTCTAAACGTCGCCATAGCGAATCTTATCGCCAAGCCAACGCCGAACCAGGGCCTGAACTGTATCCGGGTGCGCCATGAGCCCTGGTGCCATCTCCCGTACCGGTTCAATCCAGCTCTTATCGCGCTCGAAATCCGCAAGGCGAAACTGCATGATGCCGGTCTGGCGGGTACCCAACACCTCGCCAGGCCCGCGAATCTCCAGGTCCTTCTGCGCAATAAAAAAGCCATCCTGGCTGCCCCGAAGCGCCTGGAGCCGGGCCTTACCGTTAGCGGACAATGGCGGGTGATACATCAGTACGCAAAAACTCGCCTGCTCACCCCGGCCGACACGACCGCGAAGCTGGTGCAACTGGGCCAGCCCGAGGCGCTCGGGATTTTCAATGATAATCAACGAAGCATTGGGAACATCAACTCCAACCTCGATCACCGTAGTGGCCACCAGCAAATCAAGCTCGCCCACCTTGAACCGTTCCATAACCGCCGCTTTCTCCTGGGCCCGGAGCCGGCCATGGACCAGGCCCATAGTGAGATCCGGCAGCCTCTCTGCCAGTTCCTGAGCCGTCACTTCTGCAGCCTGGCACTGCAAGGCTTCGGACTCCTCGATCAGTGTACACACCCAGTAAGCCTGCCGTCCTTCCCGGCACGCACCGCGCACACGCTCAATCACGTCTTCACGCCGGCTGTCAGGAATCACAATGGTTTCAATCGGTTTCCGGCCTGGTGGCAACTCATCAATCACCGAGGTGTCCAGGTCCGCATAAGCGCTCATGGCCAAAGTGCGGGGAATCGGCGTTGCTGTCATGATCAGTTGATGGGGTGCCAATGCCCCGCCTACGCCTTTATCACGCAGGGCCAGGCGCTGGTGAACGCCAAACCGGTGTTGCTCATCCACGATTACCAGGGCGAGCCGGTGAAACTCAACCTCATTCTGGAACAGGGCATGGGTTCCGATCACCACCCCGGCCTCACCGGACCGGACAACGTCCAGCGCCTCTTGCCGCGCCCTGCCTTTGACTTTGCCGGACAGCCAGGCAAGCCTTATACCCAGCGGCTCCAACCATGCCCGGAAGTTCTGCAAGTGCTGTTCAGCCAGGATTTCAGTGGGTGCCATAAGGGCGACCTGGGTGCCCGCCCCAATAGCCTGCAAGGCCGCCAGCGCCGCCACCACGGTTTTCCCGGAACCAACGTCACCCTGGACAAGCCTGAGCATCGGCAAAGGCTGACTGAGATCCTGCCGGATATCCGCAAGCACATGGCGCTGTGCGCCGGTGAGTGAAAACGGCAGGGAATCGAGGAAACGTTCCGGAAGGTCTCCCGTTGGCAGAAGCGGCAGTGCCTCCCGGGCCCGGATCTGCTCGCGCACCTGAAGCAGACTCAACTGATGCGCCAGCAATTCCTCCATCACCAGCCTCTGCTGCGCCGGGTGGCGCCCTTCCATTAGCAGCTGCACAGGCGCATTGGCGGGAGGAGAATGCACCATCTGGACCGCCTCGGTAAGACCCGGCAGCTGGTACTCGGCCAACAGTTCCTTGGGCAGCCAGTCCCGAATCGGGAATCGCTGCAGATAACCCAGAGCCTGCCGGCAAAGGGAGCGCACCCGGGGTTGCTGAATGCCCTCGGTCAGGGGATATACCGGGGTGAGGGTTGCCTGACTTTGCGCAGGCATGGGTGGCGGATTGACCTGATATTCCGGGTGATAGAATTCATAACCAGCCCGCCCCGGCCGGACCTCCCCAAAGCACCTGACTCTGGCGCCTTCGTTCAGCTGGTTTTTCTGGGCGGCATTGAAATGAAAAAAACGCATCACCAGAAAACCACTGTTGTCCCGAAGGGTCACCTGCAGGCTGCGCCTGCGCCCCATAACCAGGTCGGCTTTCATCACCTCCCCTTCGACCACCGCCACATCGCCGATTTGCAGATTGCCCATCGGCACAATGCGGGTCCGGTCCTCGTAGCGGTGCGGGAGGTGGAACAACAGGTCTTGCACCGAGGCAATCCCCAGCTTGGCAAGCCTCTCTGCCAGGGCGTTTCCTACGCCCTTGAGCTGGGTGACCGAAATGTCATCCAGTGACGTCATGGCAGGTCTCAGGCGCTTTCTGCCACAACGGGTGCATCAGTTCCAGCCTTCTCGATTACCCGGCACTGGCTCGCTGCCAGCGACAGTACATCAATGGCCTTGGGCCGCGGGAAGGTGACGCGCCAGGCCAGCGCAACGGTCCGGAATGGCACCGGCGGCGTGAATGGGCGTACGGCCAGAATGTCTTCGGGGTACTGCATGGCCGTTGCCGCGGAGAGCGGCAAAACCGTAATACCCAGCCCGGACGCAACCATGTGGCGAATCGTTTCCAGGGAACTGCCCTCGGTAACCAGCGAAGGGGAGGCCGCGTCTGCGCGCCGGGTCACCGCCTCGACCAGCGGCGGACAGGATTCCAGCACCTGATCCCGGAAACAATGGCCGGGTCCAAGAAGCAACAGCTGTTCCCGGGCGAGTTCACCGGCGGTTAGCTGCTCTTTCCTTGCCAGTGGATGCCCGGCGGGCAGAAGCACCACAAAAGGCTCATCGTAGAGTGGCAGCGTCACAACTTCCGGCTCTTCAAAAGGCAGGGCGATGATGATGGCGTCCAGCTCCGAGTGCCGGAGCTTCTGGCGCAGGCTTGCGGTGTAGTTTTCTTCAATGTACAGCGGCATTTCGGGCGCCGCACGGTGCAGCTCCGGCAGCAAATGGGGGAAAAGGTAGGGGCCAATCGTGTAAATCGCGCCGACTTTCAAAGGCGAATTGAGCTGGTTCTTGCCGCCCTGGGCCAAATCCCTGATGACGCCCACCTGATCAAGCACCCGTTGCGCCTGCTCAATAATACGCTGACCGGTTTCGGTGACACGGATACTGCTCTTGCTGCGTTCGAACAGCGGGATGCCAAGCTCGTCTTCCAGCTTTTTCACAGCAACACTGAGCGTCGGCTGGCTTACATGGCAACGCTCGGCAGCCCGGCCAAAATGCCTTTCGCGGGCCAGCGTAACGACGTATCGTAACTCGGTGAGAGTCATGGTGAGCTCCGGTCGGATGAATGCGGGTCGAAGTTCCACTTATTTATGAGTTAAAGCATAAGGATTGAAATTGTCTATGGCAATCACTGAAAGCACTAACCCGCCGGGAATCCTGGTTGCCGGCTGCGGCAAACTCGGTGGCGCCATCGCCAGCCGGCTGAAGCACTCTGCAACGGTATTCGGACTGCGCCGGAATCCGGACCGGGTGCCGGAGGGCGTACAGGGCATCGGAGCGGACCTGACCCGGCCTGCAACCCTGGCCGGCCAGTTGCCAGATAACCTGGACATCGTCATTTATTGCCTGACACCCTCCAGTTACGACCAGCAGGGCTACCAGGATGCATACGTTACCGGCCTCGAAAACCTGCTACGGGAACTGGGCGAACATTCCCTGAAACATCTCTTCTTTGTCAGCAGTACCAGCGTTTACGCTCAGGATGACGACAGCTGGGTAGACGAGTCCAGCCCTGTCAACCCAGTCAGATTCAGCGGCGGGCAGATTCTGGCGGGGGAGCAAACGGCGCTGGGCAGCAATCACCCTGCAACCATCATACGGTTCAGTGGTATTTATGGTCCATCCAGGGCACGTTTTCTTGAAGAGGTTCGGCAAGGCCGCATGAACCCCCAGCCACCGGCACCGTTCAGTAACCGGATCCACGAAGAAGATGCTGCGGAAGCTGCCGCCCATCTGGTCCGGCTTGCCCTCTCCGGGGCGCAACTGGAACCCTGCTACATCGCCAGTGATTGCGAGCCGGTCCGGCTCGATGAGGTGGTGGACTGGGTACGGCAACAGACTCCCTGCGCCGATCCCGTACCAGACGCCCGTCAAGGGGGCCGGGCCGGGAGCAAACGCTGCAAGAACCAACGACTGCTGGCCACCGGATTTCAGTTCCGGTACCCGGACTTCCGGGCCGGCTACAGCGCGATGATCAGTAAACACTGACCCTGTAAATCATAAAAGGCGACCGTGGCCGCCTTTATCCGCAGGAGTCAGGTTTGCCCCGAGCCTTAACTCAGCACCATCACGGCTTCCATTTCAACGGGCACGCCCTTGGGCAGCGCCGCGACGCCAACTGCCGCACGGGCAGGATACGGCTCCTGGAAATAGGTAGCCATGATCTCGTTTACCGTGGCGAAGTTTGCCAGGTCGGTCATATAGATATTGAGCTTCACAATATCCTTGAGCTCGCCGCCGGCGGCTTCACACACGGCCTTGAGGTTATCAAATACCTGACGGGTCTTGGCAGCAAAATCCCCCGCCACCACTTCCATGGTCTCCGGCACCAGCGGAATCTGGCCCGACAGATATACCGTGTCTCCGGCTTTCACCGCCTGGGAGTAGGTGCCAATGGCCTGAGGCGCATTCTCGGTCTGAATTACGGATTTGTTGGTCATGACCCTTACTTTCCTCTGTTCCAAAACAACAATCCTCACCCCTCTGTGGCGCGCCTGTCAACCGGGCTTTGGTCTGGTTCAGTGCCGTACGCGGCTGATGTGGGTAATTGCCCGAATATTGCGGATGCGCCGCATAACCCGGGCCAGATGCCGACGCCCTTGCACATGCACCACCAGGCTGACGACACCGAAGCGGGCATTCTGTTCCTCCACATTGATGCGCTCGATGTTGCCGTCAGCCATGGCCACGGCGTTTGCCATCTCGGCAATCACACCACGCTGACGCTCAAGCTCGACCCGCAACTCCACAGAAAATTCATCGGTAATGTCCTTGGCCCAGTTGAGATGGGTCAGGCCGGCGCGGCCCTCGTCATCTTCCGGCAAGCGAGAGCAGGTATCGGAATGAATCACCATGCCTTTGCCGGAATCCATAACACCGACCACCGGGTCGCCGGGAATCGGCTTGCAACAGATGGCAAACCGTACCAGCAGCCCCTCGGTACCACGAATGGTCACCGGGCTGTGATTGCCACCCTCGATGTCGCGAGCGCCCTCACTGGAGTCCGGTCCATCAGCACCGCTTACGAGCTGACGGGCAACCAGATAGGCCATCCGGTTTCCAAGACCAATGTCACTGATCAGGTCGTCAAAACTGTTCACCTGGTTGTGATTCACCACCGCCTGTTTCTGGGCATCGCTGATATCCGACAGCCTGGCACCAAAGCCTTTCAGCGACTTCTTCAGCAAGGCCCGCCCCAGCTCCAGCGATTCCGCCCGTCTCTGGCTCTTCAGAACATGACGAATACTGCTTCTTGCCTTGCCGGTGACCACGAAACTGAGCCAGGCCGGATTGGGCCGGGCACCGGGTGCAGTGATAATTTCGACAGTCTGGCCGCTTTGAAGGGGCTGACTCAGGGAGCCGAGATTACGGTTGATCCGGCAGGCCACGGTGGCATTACCGATATCGGTGTGGATGGCGTAGGCAAAATCTACCGGTGTTGCGCCGCTGGGCAGCTCCATGATGCGGCCCTTGGGCGTGAACACGTAGATCTCATCCGGGAACAGATCCACTTTCACGTGCTCGATGAATTCCATGGAATCATCGGCCCGCTCCCGCATTTCCATCAGGCCCTCCACCCAGCGATCAACCCTTGCCTGGTTCAGGCTGGTAACGCTGCTGGGCTCGTTCTTGTACATCCAGTGAGCCGCAATACCGTTGTTGGCGATGTGTTCCATTTCCTCGGTGCGGATCTGGATTTCAATGTTCACGTGCATGCCGAACAGGGTCGTATGGATAGACTGGTAGCCATTGGCCTTGGGCATGGCAATGTAGTCCTTGAACCGGCCTGGCAGGGGCTTGTACAGGCTGTGAACGGCGCCGAGGATGCGATAGCAGTCATCCTCGGTGTCGGTGATGATCCGGAAGGCGTACACATCCATGATTTCATGAAAGGATTTCTGCTTGAACTTCATCTTGTTGTAGATGCTGTTCAGATGCTTCTCCCGGCCAAGAATCCGCCCGGGCAGGCCACGCTCTTCCAGCTTTTCCTGCAGCTTGCCACGGATGTCCTCGATGATTTCCCGGTGACTGCCCCGAAGCTTCTCCACCGCTTTCGAGATGTACTTTGATCGCATCGGGTACAGCGAGGAGAAACCCAGATCCTCAAGTTCGGTGCAGATCGAGTGCATACCAAGGCGATTGGCGATCGGGGCATAGATATCGAGGGTTTCGTTGGCAATGCGCTGGCGTTTCTCGTAAGGCATGGGACCGAGGGTACGCATGTTGTGCAGTCGGTCCGCCAGCTTTACCAGGATGACCCGGATATCCCGGGCCATGGCGAGAGTCATCTTCTGGAAGTTCTCGGCCTGGGCTTCGGCCCGGGAACGGAATTCAATCTGGGTCAGCTTGCTGACACCATCCACCAGTTCGGCCACATCCTCACCGAACTGCTCCGACAGGGCATCCTTCGGGATACCGGTGTCTTCAATGACATCGTGAAGCATCGCGGCCATCAGGCTCTGATGGTCCAGTCTGAGATCGGCGAGAATGTGGGCAACGGCAAGGGGGTGGGTAATATACCGGTCGCCACTTTTGCGCATCTGGCCCTCATGGGCCTGCTCGGCATAATAGTAGGCACGCCGCACCTGATTGATGCGATGGGTATCCAGATAGGAACTGAGCTCTCTCGCCAGCCCTTCAACCGTAGCCTCTGCCGACACCACGCCTCCACGACTTCTTGAAATTCAGGGACAAAAAAACCCGAATGCGCACATCCGGGTCCTTCCTTAGTCCTTCCAGCAACGTTCTATAGACACACTATAAAACTGCGGGGACAGATTTCAATGTTTCTCGCTCGCGGACAGGCATTCAATGACCCGGTATCCGCAAACAACCTACTCGTCTTCTTCCTTGAGCAGATCACGAGAAATCTTACCTTCGGCAATTTCGCGCAGGGCAATGACCGTCGGCTTATCATTTTCTTCCGGCACCATCGGCTCAGCCCCCTTGGTAGCGAGCTGACGCGCACGCTTGGTAGCCAGCATTACCAGCTGGAAGCGGTTATCAACGTGTTCCAGACAATCTTCAACGGTAACTCGTGCCATAACTTCCCCGACAAATAAAATGACTGATTTAGCAGACCGGACAGTTTACTGCGGGCGGCTCAATTTGTATACCGGAAAAGCCCGTATCAGCCCGGCCCCGACAACCCTGCCAGAAGCTTCTGGTACCGTGGCTGCTGCGCCTCCATGCGCAGGCGCTGGGCCCGCACAATGGCCAGCAGATCCGCCAGGGCAATATCGAAGTCGTCATTGACCACCAGAAAATCGAACTCAACAGCGTGGCGGCATTCTTCCCTGGCCTCCGCCAACCGGCGTTCCACGGCCTCGGGCGAATCGGTACCACGCCCCACCAGTCGCTCGCGCAGCACTTCCGGCGACGGCGGCACAATAAAAATACCGACGCACTCCGGAATCAGCCTGCGCACCTGGCTGGCCCCCTGCCAATCAATCTCCAGGATGACATCCTGGCCCCTGGTCAGCGCCTCCCGCACCCAGACCTGGGAAGTGCCGTAGTAATTGCCAAAAACATCCGCGTGTTCCAGAAAATCACCCTCGGCAATCATTGCCTCAAACTCTTCCCGGCTGACAAAATGATAACTCACACCGTTCTGCTCCCCTTCGCGCATGGAGCGGGTGGTGTGGGACACGGAGACGCCAAGTTTGTGGTCATTGCGGAGCATGCCCGCCACAAGGCTGGTCTTGCCGGCACCGGATGGCGCAGATATAACGTACAGGGTACCCTGTTCAACTGCCTGACTCATAACCCGAGAACTCCAAACCTGAACGCGGAGGCCACCTATTTCGGCCGGTAAAAGCTGGAATTATACGGACTTTGGCAAAACACCGCACCCCGACAGAGCATCACCTGATACCATTTATCTGGTTGCCCCTTTATACCAACAGATACATCCTATCTATGCGAACCACCATAGACATTACGCTTCAGGAACCCCGAAAAGCCATTGACGCCCTGAGCGAAGCATCACCCGGGCTCTCACGCCAGAAAATCAAGGACGCCATGACCAAGGGCGCCTGCTGGTGGACCCATAAAGGCAAACGCCTGAGACTGCGCCGGGCGACCAAAGAACTCAGGCCGGGCATCCGGCTTCAGCTGTACTACGACGAGAACGTGCTGGCCAGAAAACCTGAAGAACCGGTGCTCCTACAAGACCTTGGGCGCTACACGGTCTGGTTCAAGCCGCATGGGATGCTGGCTCAGGGCTCCCAGTGGGGCGACCATTGCAGCCTGCTGCGGCTGGCAGAAGTACTTCTCGGGCGGCCGTGTCATCTGATCCACCGCCTCGATGCCGACGCCGCCGGGCTGATGCTGATCGCCCACGACCCGAAAGCCGCGGGCGCCCTGTCCCAGTGCTTTTCAGCCCGAACCATGACCAAACGCTACCGGGCCAGAGTGACCGGGGTGATCAACGCCCAGGACCAGATTATTGACGCCCCGGTGGAGGGCAAACCGGCAACCAGCCGGGTGACGACACTAAATGCCAGCGAGACCCACCAGACCTCCCTGGTACAGGTGTGCATTGAAACCGGACGGAAACACCAGATCCGCCGTCACCTGGCCGGTCTGGGGCACCCCATCATCGGCGACCGCCTCTACGGGCGACCCGCCCCGGCTCCCCTGCAACTGCTGGCATTCTACCTGGAATTCGACTGCCCGCTGAGCAAACAAAAGGTTACGCTCCAACTGCCGGACGAGCTGGACAGCCTTGAGCACAAAAAGCCCTGACCTGCGCTTATTCCAGGTTCTGGACCTGCTCACGCACCTGCTCGATCAGAACCTTCAGGTCCACGGCAATTCGTGTGACACCAGCATCAATACTCTTGCTACTCAGGGTATTGGCCTCGCGGTTCAACTCCTGCATCAGGAAGTCCAGCCGTCGGCCAATGGCATCCTCGCTCTGCAACGTGTCGGAGACCTCATTCATGTGAGCATCGAGACGGTCCAGCTCTTCGGCAACGTCACTCTTCTGGGCCAGCACGACCATTTCCTGGGCCACCCGCTCGGAATCCAGCTCCACCCTGGCTTTCTCGAACCGCTCCCTAAGTGCCTTCTCCTGAGCTTCAAGCAACTCCGGCATGCGCGTGCGCACCTTGGAGACCAGTTCGCCCATGGCTTTCAGGCGATCCTCGAACAACGGCCGCAGTCGCTCGCCCTCACGTTCCCGCACCGACGCAAGCTCGGCAACGGTGTGCTCGAACAGAGCTACAGCCGCCTCTTTCGCCGGGCCATAGTCCTGCTCCGGCACCGACAACACACCAGGCCAGCGGAGAATATCCAGGGCGTTGATGTGGGCAGGGTTATCCAGCATCCGGTTGATGTGATTCGCAGCCTCATTGACGGCCTGCGCCATTTCTTCGCTGATCTCGAAACTCTGGGTCGCACTCTCGGCGGACTGAAGCCGCATGGACACATCCACCTTGCCTCTCTTCAACTGATGCCGAAGCTCCTCGCGAAACCCGTTCTCGAGCTCCCGGAACGCTTCTGGCAGACGGAACGAAGGCTCCAGGTAACGATGGTTCACCGTCCGGATCTCGCAAGTCAGCGTGCCCCAGCCTCCCTGAACATCCTTTCGGGCAAATGCGGTCATACTTCGGATCATGTCGGCTCCGCTTTTATGGTTGGTGGAAAGCCTCCGAGTTTAGCAGGCTCTTAACGCCGACGGCGAACCGAAAAAAGGACAGAGCCAACGTGTTATACTCGCTGCCCTTTTCGGCACACGATCAACCGGGACACGCGCCCGGACATTCATTACTGACTTCAGGAAATACTATGCGTCCAAGCGGCAGAACACCCGAGCAACCGAGAGAGGTTCGAATTACCCGCAACTATACCCGTCACGCTGAGGGCTCAGTGCTGGTTGAATTCGGGGACACCAAAGTTATCTGCACCGCCTCCGTCGAAAACAAGGTTCCCCCATTTTTGAGGGGTGAAGGCAAAGGCTGGATCACTGCGGAGTACGGCATGCTGCCCCGCTCCACCGGCAGCCGCATGGGCCGGGAAGCCGCCCGGGGCAAACAGGGCGGGCGCACCGTTGAAATCCAGCGCCTGATCGGCCGCTCTCTGCGCGCCGCCGTGGACCTGACCGCCCTTGGGGAACACTCCATCACCATCGACTGCGACGTCATCCAGGCCGACGGCGGCACCCGCACCGCAGCCATCACCGGCGGTTGCGTGGCACTGGTCGACGCCCTGAATCACCTGGTGGCCGAAAAGCGCCTGAAAAAATCACCACTCAAACAGATGGTCGCCGCGCTGTCCGTTGGCGTTTACAAGGGTACCCCGGTGGTGGATCTGGACTATCCGGAAGATTCCGAAGCGGAAACCGACATGAACGTTATCATGACCGACCAGGGCGGCTTTATCGAGATTCAGGGAACGGCGGAAGGTGCGCCGTTTGTTCAGGAAGAGCTGGACAACATGCTGGTATTGGCCAGGCAGGGCATTGAGCAGTTGTTCGAAATCCAGAAAACAGCTTTGGAAGGCTAACTCACAAGTCTGAGGCGCCTGTGTGGCGACGTTTCCCCAGGCTGTTGAGGGCCATGGACGGCCCGAAACAAGCGCACAGGGATGTGCTCGTAGCGTGTCTGGGGAAACGTCGCCAAACAGGCGCCTTCCCCAGACTCAAAAACCGATTTCGATATCGTAATCCATGATCACCGGTGCGTGATCGGAAAACCGGGTTGCGTCGTCAATCCAGCCGTCTTCGATGGTCTTGCGGATCCCAGGGGTCAGCAACTGGTAATCCACCCGGATACCGGCATTCCTGCGGGAACCTTCCGCCTGTTCAGGCCACCAGGTGAACTGATTACTCTGCCTGTTCACTTCCCGGAACCCGTCAACACAGCCCATCTCATCAAACAGGCGATCCAGCCAGGCACGCTCATGGGGCAGGAAACCGGAAAAATCCAGCTTGTGATAAAGCGGGCTGGCATCCGTTACATGGTGGGCCGTCTGGAGATTGGCGCAAAAAATAAACTGCCGGCGCTTGCGCAGCGTCTTCTGCATGTGCAGACCAAAGGACTCCATAAACTCGTCCTTGTGGTCCAGCACCGTCAGGTCGTCTTCGCCGATCAGCTCCTCTTCCCGGCCAAGGGCACAGGGCGCGAGCACACAGGCAACGGAAACCTTGTCAAAATCGGCCTGAATAAACCGGCCCTCACGATCCGCCTGTTCGTTGGCGAAACCGTACATGATGGCCTTCGGAAAATGGCGGGTGTAAATGCCGACGCCACCATCCTCATTAGTCTCGCCATCAATAAAATAGGCCTCGTACCCTTCCGGAATCAGGTTGTAGTCCTCAATCTCGTAGGCCCGCATGCGATGGTCCTGAACACAGACTACGTCGGCATCCTGCTGCGCCAGCCACTCGAAAAAGCCCTTATCAACAGCCTGGGCGAGACCATTGACGCTGATTGATACTACCCGCATACGTGTTCCCTGATTCGGTTTGTGTGTATGATACCGTTTTTACGTGTTAATTAAAGATCAACACCCGCCAGAAGCCTTGTCATGCACGACTACCAGCAACAGTTTATCGAATTCGCCATCCGCCGGAACGTACTGCGCTTTGGTGAGTTCACGCTCAAGTCGGGTCGCACCAGCCCCTACTTCTTCAACGCAGGCTTGTTCAACACCGGGGACGATCTGCTTCAGTTAAGCAAGGCCTATGCCGCCGCGATCACACGCAGCAGCCTGGATTATGACATCATTTTCGGACCTGCCTATAAGGGCATTCCGTTGGCCACCGTAACCGCAATGGCCCTGGCGACAGACGGTAGCAGCAAACCTTTTGCGTTTAACCGCAAGGAAAAGAAAGATCATGGCGAGGGCGGCAACATTGTTGGCGCACCGCTGCGGGGCAGAGTACTGATTGTCGATGATGTTATTACTGCGGGCACTGCGGTCCGTGAGTCCATCGACATTATTCGGGCTGCCGGTGCAGAACCAGCCGGCGTGCTTATAGCGCTGGACCGCCAGGAAAAAGGCAACGGCGAACTTTCGGCCATCCAGGAAGTGGAAAAGCAGTTCGCCATCCCGGTGGTGAGCATCATTCGCCTCGAACAGGTTCTGGACTACCTCAGGGCCAACCCGGACTTCGCCGGGCATGCCGGGAAGGTCGCCAGTTATCGGGATCGTTACGGAGTCTGATCAATGGCCAACCGTCTGACCGCATTTTCAGCCAGGGCTTGCGCATCTGCGCTTATTCTGGGCATGGCGACCCACGCCGCAGCCAACATGTACCGATACACGGATGAGAACGGCCAGGTTGTGATCAGCAGCACCATTCCCCAGGAAGCCACCAAAAGGGGCTACGATATTCTGGGCAACAATGGTCGTGTGATCGAGACCATCCCTCCAGCCCCCACAAAAGAGGAAATTGCGGCCCGGGAAGCAGAAAAGCAACGCCAGAAAGAGCTCGCCGAACAACGTGAGAAAGATCGGCAGTTGCTGAAGCGCTTCAGTCACCCGGATCAGGCAGTGAAAGCCATGCATCGAAAGATCCGGGAACTCGAGGGCCTGATCCAGCTCAAGAAAGGCAACATCTCGGTAATATCCAGCCAACTGGACAGCGAACAGAGCCGCGCGGCTGATATGGAACGGGCCGGACGCGACATACCGGAATCCATCCTTGAGAAAATCCGGAGGCTGGAGTCACAGATTCGCGACATTGAGCGGGAGATTGCCTCGCAAACCCAGGAAATCAAGGCACTGCAGAAGGCCTTTGAAGCCGATATAGAACGCCTCGAAGAAGTCACCGACGAGGCCCGGACACTGCCGTTTGAGCCTGCTGGGGAAACCAACTGATCCCCGCCGCCGGGCCGCGCCGGAGCGCAGACTAAAAAGAAGGGCCAGCGGTGAACCGAAGGCCCTTCTTTCATTTCACTGACTGATCAAGTGCGATGCCTCACCGCTTTCAGGCGGAAGCAGCAGTGCTCTTCTTGGTAGTAGCGGTAGTCTTGTGCGCGGTGGTTTTGCGCGCAGCCGGCTTCTTGGCCTCAACGGACTTCTTGGCGTCCTGAGCGGCTTCGGAAACACCCTCGGCAGCTTCAGATACCGCGTCAGCGCCTTCAGCGGCCTCTTTTTCCAGCTTGGCGACCAGATCACCCGCGAAGCTGCCAAAGCGGCTGTTCAGGCTGCGCAGCTGGCCAAACAGGCTATCGCTGTAACCGTTGTAACGCTTGCGCAGGGTCTTGACGCTGTACTCACGCGCCTCGGCCTCCAGCTTCTCCGCGTAATCAAACGGCTTTGCAGCCAGCTTCTTCTGCTGCTCTTCAGCGGCATTGATACCCTTAGCGACGATTTCCTGCAGCTGTTCCTGATATGACTTGAGTTTACCCATGTCTGTTCTCCTATTGGTTTTCCTGAAAGCTCCAAGGCCCTGCTGAAACTGCTTGGAGCAGGCCTTGCTTCGATCTCAGGATCCAACTTACGCCCAAAAATTAGAATGTTCATACTAAAAGCGGGAAGTGGGCGAATCAGGGTTACCAGCGGAAAATCACCCAACTGGGCACCAGCATGTCGGACTCAGTCTCCCGAATCCAGCCACCGCCATCGACAGGGACCAGGTAATATTCCGCGCCAACTTCCGGCACAACCTTGATCTCCACAAGCTGGCCGTTAACCCGGTACTCATAAAAGACCTCGCTCTCGCCGGGGCGGATAACAATTTGCGGGCCGTCACTTGCCGACTGGTAATCGGAAACCACAACGGGCTCTTTCGGCGTTTCCACCGGCGTCTCGTTCAGCGCCCCCTCTTCCTGGGCCAGAGCAGCCAACGGCAAACAGGCGAGCAGCAATGCCGGGCAGGCGATTCGTTTCATTTTCGTGATACCCTTTCGTTCATCGATTTCAGTACAGAGTTGCATAAGCCAACCCACGCTTCAATACAGAATCCGGACTTGTTTTGACATGACCAGCAAAAACACACCACCAGTGGTTCTTGTGGACGGATCGTCCTATCTTTTCCGTGCTTATCATGCACTTCCACCGCTGACTACCAGCAAGGACCACCCCACCGGTGCGATCAAGGGTGTGATCAGCATGATCCGGCGCCTGGAGCAGGATTTCCCCGGCTCAAAGATGGTGGTGGTCTTCGATGCCAAGGGCAAAACCTTCCGGCATGACCTGTACCAAGAGTACAAGGCCAATCGGCCGCCGATGCCTGAGGACCTGGCCTGCCAGATCGAACCCATCCGCGAAATCGTGAAGGCCATGGGGCTGCCCCTGCTGACCGTAACCGGCGTCGAGGCGGACGACGTAATCGGCACCCTGGCCAACGAAGCCACCAGCAAGGGCATTGACGTGGTGGTTTCGACCGGCGACAAGGACATGGCACAGTTGGTCAGCGACCACGTAACGCTGATCAACACCATGACCGAAACCCGGATGGACCGGGAAGGCGTGGTGGAAAAGTTCGGTGTTACCCCCGAGCAGATCGTCGACTACCTGACCCTGGTGGGCGACAAGGTGGACAACATCCCGGGAGTTGACAAGTGCGGACCGAAGACCGCGGTGAAGTGGCTGCAGACCTACCAAGATCTGGACAATCTGGTTGAGCATGCGGATGAGATCAGAGGCAAGATTGGTGAATACCTCCGGGAAGCCACTGAAGCCCTCCCCCTGAGCCGCGAACTGGCCACCATCCGCACCGATGTGGAGCTGGACTTTGGCCTGGAAGATCTGAAACTGCGTGAGCAGGATGACCAGCAGTTGCTGGAACTGTTCCGGGAGTACGAATTTCGGAGCTGGATTGCTGAACTGGAGAGCAATAAAAACCCGCAAACACCAGCCAGCAAATCCGCCAGCGAAAACCTGGCGCCCAAGACCGGTAAAAACTACAGCGTCATCACCGACCAGGGCGATCTTGACCGCTGGTTGCAGCGCCTGAAATCCGCCGACCTTTTCGCCTTTGATACCGAAACCACAAGCCTTCGTTATATGGACGCCGAGATAGTTGGCGTCTCCTTTGCCATCACTCCGGGTGAAGCGGCCTATGTGCCCCTGGCTCATGACTACATGGGGGCTCCGGACCAACTGGACCGTGAGGCGGTACTGGAACAGCTCAAGCCACTGCTTGAAGATCCCGGCCAGGCCAAAATCGGACAGAACCTGAAATACGACAAAAATGTGCTGGCCAATCACGGTATCACCCTTCAGGGGATTGCCGAGGACACCATGCTGGAGTCCTATGTCCTGAATTCCGTGGCCACCCGCCACGATATGGACAGCCTGGCCATGCTCTACCTTGGCGAAAAGACCATCAGTTTCGAATCCATCGCCGGCAAGGGCGCAAAGCAGCTCACCTTCAACCAGATCGAGCTGGAAAAAGCCGCACCCTACGCCGCCGAGGATGCGGACATCACACTGCGACTGCACCGGGTTCTGAGGCCAAAGCTGAAACAAACCGGCAAACTGGCGTCCGTTTACGAGGAAATCGATCTGCCCCTGGTGCCTGTGCTTTCGCGTATGGAACAGCGCGGAACCCTGATCAGCGCGAGCACACTGCGCCGGCACAGCCAGGAGCTGGCCGAACGTCTGGCCGAACTGGAAAAGGAAGCTCACGACGTCGCAGGTGAGACCTTTAACCTGGGCTCCACCAAGCAACTCCAGACCATTTTCTACGACAAAATGGGCTTGCCGGTCGTCAAGAAAACCCCCAAGGGCGCACCGTCAACCGCCGAGCCGGTGTTGCAGGAACTCGCTCATGAGTATGAACTGCCGCGACTGATCCTCGAACACCGGAGCCTGAGCAAGCTCAAGTCCACCTACACCGATACTCTGCCCGAGCTGATTCACCACCGGACGGGCCGTGTGCACACCTCGTACCATCAAGCCGTCACAGCGACGGGGCGGTTATCCTCCTCCGAGCCAAACCTGCAGAATATCCCTATCCGCAGCGAGCAGGGGCGACGGATACGTCAGGCGTTTATCGCTCAGCAAGGGTACAAACTGGTCGCGGCGGATTACTCCCAGATCGAACTGCGGATCATGGCTCACCTGTCCGGCGACAAGGGACTGCTCACTGCCTTTGAACACGGGGAAGATATTCACAAGGCAACCGCCGCCGAAGTGTTCGGCGTAAACCTGGACGAGGTATCGCCGGACCAGCGCCGGAGCGCCAAGGCCATCAACTTTGGCCTGATCTACGGCATGTCCGCCTTTGGTCTCTCCCGGCAACTGGATGTGGAGCGCAAGCTGGCCCAGCAATACATCGACCGCTATTTCGAGCGTTACCCGGGGGTACTGGCATACATGGACAACATCCGCAAACAGGCCCACGACAATGGTTTTGTAGAAACCCTGTTTGGTCGCCGCCTGTACCTGCCCGAAATCAACGCCCGAAACAAACAACTGCAACAGGCTGCCGAACGGACCGCCATCAACGCGCCCATGCAGGGCACCGCAGCGGACATTATCAAGCGGGCCATGGTGGATGTGGAGAACTGGCTGCTCACCGAGCATGCCGACGAAGCCCGGATGACCATGCAGGTTCACGATGAACTGATTCTGGAAGTAAAGGAATCGGCCCTGGAGAAAATCCGTAAAGGACTGGTGAAACGCATGTCGGCAGCCGCAGAGCTGGATGTACCACTGCTGGTGGAAGCCGGAGCCGGCGACAACTGGGACCAAGCCCACTGAGACACCCCAAAACAGGGCATGGACGACGGTCCGAAGCGCACCCTGCGCGACCAGGTGGTTGGCTGATCAGTACGCGGTGCAGGGTTCCCAGAATGCTTTGCGAAACATCTGCAACGAAAGCCTGATGGTGCGGCGCAGGTTAGTCGTCCTGAATCGAAAGCCTGTCCACCGAAGACGACAATTTATCCGCCCCCTGGGCATCGGCACCCAGTTTAATCATCAGGCGCAGATCATTGGCGGAGTCGGCATGAGCCAGAGCGTCTTCGTAAGTAATCGATCCGTCGGAGTACAGCTGGTAAAGCGCCTGATCGAAGGTTTGCATACCGGATTCGTTGGACTTGGCCATCAACTCCTTCAGGCGATGCACCTCGCCCTTACGGATCAGGTCCGCCACCAGCGGAGTATTGATCAGCACCTCGATAACCGCCTTACGCCCTTTACCATCGGGTGTGGGAATGAGCTGTTGCGCCACAATGGCCCTGAGGTTCAGGGACAGGTCCATCCAGATCTGGTTATGCTGTTCCGGCGGAAAAAACTGAATGATCCGGTCCAGTGCCTGGTTGGCGTTATTGGCATGCAATGTCGCCAGACACAGGTGGCCGGTTTCGGCAAACTGCACCGAGTATTCCATGGTCTGGCGGGTACGCACCTCACCGATCAGGATAACGTCCGGTGCCTGACGCAGGGTGTTCTTCAGAGCCACTTCAAAGCTTTCGGTATCAATCCCTACTTCCCGCTGGGTCACGATACAGCCCTGGTGCTGGTGGACGAATTCGATCGGATCCTCTATGGAAATGATGTGGCCACGGCTGTTACGGTTACGGTGCCCCAGCATGGCCGCCAGCGAGGTGGACTTGCCGGTACCGGTGGCACCCACAAACATGATCAGGCCCCGCTTGGTCATGGCCAGATCCTTGATCACCCCCGGCAGGGCAAGGTCGTCAATCTGCGGAATCTTCACCTCAATCCGGCGCAACACCATGCCGCAGAGGTTGCGCTGGAAGAAGGCGGAGACCCGGAAGCGGCCAATGCCCCGGGCGCTGATCGCAAAGTTACATTCGTGGGTTTCCTCAAACTCGGCGCGCTGTTTTTCGTTCATCGAGCCGTAGACAAACTCCCTCGTCTGCTCCGGCGTCAGCGCGTTCTTGGTAACCGGCAGCACTTTCCCGTTCACCTTCATGCTTGGCGGCACACCCGCTGTAATAAACAGGTCCGAACCGCCCTTTTCCACCATCAGCCGTAACAGTTTTTCGAATTCCATTTTTTTTACCCAGTCTTCATTTTTTGGTGCCTGGGTGGTGTGGGTACTGCTTCCCGGGACGCGCTGTAAATACATCCATGTAAGCTTGACTGCAGCATCCATGCTGCAGTCAGTCCCGGAAAGCAGTACCCGCCCCACCCTTCAAACTCTATTCGGGTCAAACTCTAATTCGGGGAGTCCGGCTGGATTACCCCGCTACTCCCTACACCCGACTCTGGGCACAGGGAACAAGAAAGTTAGAAGTTATCAGGCATCTTCGCCTTGGCCCGCGCTGCTTCGCGGGATATCAGCCCTTTCTGAAGCAACCGCTCCAGGCACTGGTCCAGTGTCTGCATGCCCAGGGAACCACCGGTCTGGATCGACGAGTACATCTGGGCGATCTTGTCCTCACGGATCAGGTTACGGATCGCTGAGGTTCCAATCATGATCTCGTGTGCCGCAATCCGGCCGCCGCCCATTTTCTTCATCAGGGTCTGAGAAATAACCGCCTGCAGGGATTCCGACAACATCGACCGCACCATGGACTTTTCCTCGGCCGGGAACACATCCACCACCCGGTCGATAGTCTTGGCGGCAGAGGTGGTATGCAGGGTGCCGAACACCAGGTGGCCGGTTTCCGCGGCGGTGAGGGCCAGGCGAATGGTTTCCAGATCCCGCAGCTCACCTACCAGGATAATGTCCGGGTCCTCCCGCAGTGCCGAGCGCAGCGCTTCGTTGAAGCCCAGGGTATCCCGGTGCACTTCCCGCTGGTTCACCAGGCATTTCTTGGAGTCATGCACGAATTCGATAGGGTCCTCAATAGTGAGGACGTGCTCATAACGGGTGTCGTTGATGTAGTCGATCATTGCGGCCAGCGTGGTCGACTTACCGGAACCGGTCGGGCCGGTCACCAGCACCAGCCCGCGGGGCACCGAAGACACATCCTTGAAGACCTGGCCCATGCCCAGATCCTCCATGGTCAGAACCTTGGAGGGTATGGTCCGGAACACCGCACCGGCACCGCGGTTCTGGTTGAAGGCGTTGACACGGAAACGGGCCACACCGGGCACTTCAAAGGAAAAGTCGGTTTCCAGGAATTCTTCGTAGTCCTTGCGCTGCTTGTCATTCATGATGTCATAGATCAGCCCGTGGACTTCTTTGTGCTCCATGGGCGGCAGGTTGATGCGGCGAACGTCCCCATCAACACGAATCATCGGTGGCAGGCCGGCAGACAGGTGCAAGTCAGACGCGCCCTGTTTGGCCGAAAAGGCAAGCAGTTCAGTAATATCCATAGAAATCCTCGGAAGGCTTTTTCTTTTATCCCGGTCGTATGCGCCCGGCGAGGCCCCGGCGTGGTTCACTTGGCATTTCAGTGACCTGCGGGTAACGTGTCATCGTACAAGTGACAGACCGGACGTGGCATTTTCACACTATGAGCAGCATAGCAGACAACATCGGGAGCGTAACCCGACGCATACAAAAAGCAACATTGCAGGCGGGCCGCGAGCCGGGAGCCGTGCAGCTGCTCGCCGTGAGCAAGGCGCGACCGCCTGACAATCTGCATGAGGCCTACGCCGCGGGGCAGCGCGCGTTCGGTGAGAGTTACCTTCAGGAAGCCCTGGCGAAGATCGAAGCGCTGGCGGATCTCGACGGCATCGAGTGGCATTTCATCGGCCCGGTACAATCCAACAAGACCCGACAAATTGCGTCTGCCTTTTCCTGGGTCCACAGTGTCGATCGCCTCAAGATTGCCCGTCGACTCAGTGAGCAACGAGACCCGGGTATGCCACCATTGAATATCTGCCTTCAGGTCAATATTAATGAGGAAGACAGCAAATCAGGTAGCAGAATTACGGAGCTTCCGGAACTGGTGGCCGCCATCGGCGAGTTACCGAACCTGAAATTGAGAGGCCTGATGGCCATTCCGGACCCGGACCAGCCCGAGGCAGAGCTGAGGACCAGCTTCCGGAAACTGGCCAACACCCTGAAGCAACTGAAAACGGATTATCCAGACGCAGGCCCCCTGGACACACTGTCCATGGGCATGTCCGGCGACCTGGACATTGCCATTGCCGAAGGGGCTACCTGGGTGAGAGTGGGCACTGCACTGTTCGGCAAACGGCCAGCAAAGAGCTGAAGCGGCCGGTTCCTGTTATCATCAGGTCCAGACGTTTAACCGATCAACCGGGGAGTGAACCTTGAGCACATCACCAACCATTTCTTTTATTGGCGCCGGCAACATGGCCAGCGCCATCATTGGCGGTATGCTGGACAACGGCTGCAAAGCCGGCGACATCTGGGTCAGCGCACCGGATGACACACACCTGCAATCCATCCGCAAGCGTTTCGGGGTGAGCATCACCACCGACAATCGCTACTGCGCCCAACAGGCTGACATGGTGGTTCTCGCGGTCAAACCCCAGGTGATGGCCGATGTCTGTCGCGATATTGCTCCGGTAGTGCAGAACACCCGACCACTGATGGTCTCCATTGCCGCCGGCCTGACTGTTGACACGCTGGATGGCTGGCTCGGTGGCGGCCTGCCCCTGGTCAGGGTGATGCCCAACACGCCGTCTCTGGTCGGCAAAGGGGCTGCCGGCCTCTTTGCCAACAAGGACGTAAAAGACAACCAGAAGAAGATGGTGGCGTCGGTATTCGAGAGCATCGGTTCCGCGCTCTGGGTCGACGACGAACACCTTCTGCATGGCGTTACCGCCCTTTCCGGCAGCGGGCCGGCCTATTTCTTCCTGATGCTCGAAGTACTCGAGGAAGTGGCGACGGAAGCCGGCATCGCCGCCGGCACCGCCCGTGAACTGGCCATCCAGACCATGGCAGGGGCTGCCGAGATGGCCGCCCGCAGTGAACACGATCCCGGCCAGCTCAAGCGTAATGTGATGTCGCCCGGAGGCACCACGGAGCAGGCCATCAAAACCTTTGAAGAGGGCGGTATGCGGGATCTGGTCCGCAAGGCCTACAACGCGGCGTTCAAGCGCTCGGAAGAAATGGCCAAAGAACTGGCTGGCAAACAGTAACCGATAACGGAGACACGGCTTCATGCTGGCAGACATCCTGATTACCATCCTGCTGATCGCATCCACCTTTTATCTGACCATCGTTCTGCTGCGGTTCCTGCTTCAACTGGCCAGGGCGGATTTCTACAACCCGATCACCCAGTTTGTGGTTAAGGCCACCACCCCCCTGCTACGGCCACTGCGGCGCTTTATCCCGGGGTGGGGCGGAATTGACGGTGCCGCACTGGTTCTGGCGGTCATTATCCAGGCCATCACCCTCTTCCTGATTCTGGTCGCCCTGAACAGCGGTATTCCCGCCATGAACCCGCTCACCCTGTTGGTCTGGGCGGTACTGAACGTGCTGGATCTGATCGTGAAGATCTACTTCTGGTCCGTCATTGCCGTCGTGGTTGTCAGCTGGATAGCGCCCGGCAGTAGCCATCCGGCGATTCAGCTGGTTGCCCAGATCACCGAGCCGGTGATGCGCCCGGTGCGTAACGTCATACCCTCCATGGGCGGCCTGGACCTGTCACCGATCATTGTCTTCCTGATTCTGAATGTCATTTCGGTGGTCATTGGACATATGAAGGTGGCTGCAGGGCTGGGGTCCATCGGGCTCGGACTGTAAACCGCGTCTCAAATATACATTTTGTAACACTTTGCGACGAAAACGATTATTACTTGGCTGCAGACTCAGAATGCTGATTTTGCAGCTTTTTTTTGGGTGACTTTCCAACTCACCCAATTTCACTCCCGCAGCCCAGCCGCAAACATTACCACAACAGGATAGTATTGCCGGTAATTAATCCGTCACCCGTGAGCACCCGCTTTGCCCGGGATACCCGGAAGTCGCGCAGAAGGAAATTCCAATGAACCCACAGGGAACTCTGTCGCAGCAGGTAGAGGCTTACCACAACTGGAAAAAAGAGCTGATCCGCCAGATTGGCCGCTACCGGTTATGGCTGCAGGATAACAATCTGTTTTCCGACGATATCAGCATCCGCATTCGCCACGGGCTCGAATTGCTTATTGAGGACGAACTGACCATTGCGTTTGTCGGAGAGTACTCCCGCGGCAAGACCGAGCTGATTAACGCCCTGTTCTTCTCGGAATACGGCCAACGTATGCTGCCGTCCCAGGCCGGGCGCACCACCATGTGTCCCACCGAGCTGTTTTTTGATCGTAGCGCCAACGAGAATTATCTGCTTCTGTTACCGATTGAAACCCGAAACGGCGATCTGTCCCTGCAACAACTGCGCAAACAGCCGGAACGTTGGGTCAGGCATGAACTGGACGAGCGCAACCCCGAAATCATGCGCGAAGCACTGGCCGAGGTGGCCAGGGTCAAGAGCGTGCCGCCGGAAGAGGCGCGGGGGCTGGGCTTTGACGAAAACATGCTGGAGCATGACCGCAGCAACCCAGGCAATGTCCAGGTGCCGGCATGGCGTAACGCCCAGATCAGCATCCGGCACCCGCTGTTCGAGCGCGGGCTCCGCATTCTGGACACCCCGGGGCTGAATGCCCTGGGTTCCGAGCCCGAGCTGACCATCAGCATGCTGCCCCGGGCCCATGCCATAATCTTCGTGCTCAGCGCCGACACCGGCGTAACCGCCAGCGACATGACCATCTGGAACGAGCATATCGACACCCAGCACGCAGACCATCGCGCCGGCCGCTTTGCCGTTCTGAACAAAATCGATGTGCTCTGGGACGACCTGCAGGGCGAGCGCCACACCCAGGAAGCCATAGGCCGGGTGCGCGGCTATACCGCCGACCATCTGGGCATGCGCCAGCATGATGTCATCCCCGTCTCCGCCAAACAGGGCCTGATGGCAAGAGTCAGGAAGAACAGTGAACTGTTCGACCGCTCCAATATTGGCCAGCTTGAGCAACTGATTATACAGCGCATCCTGATGCACAAGGAGCAGCTGATCACCCAAAGCCTGATCAACGATCTTCTGGGCATGCTGCAGAACAGCCAGGCAGCCATGCAAACTCGCCTGGAATCCCTGGAAGAGGAACTCCAGGCCTGTGCCGGCGTGACCATGGACAAGGCAGCATTGGGCCGGCTGGCCGAGCGCGCCCAGAAAGACTACGACTACTACTACAAGAAGCTGATCACCCTGCGTTCAAGCCGGCGCCTGATGGATTCCCAGGGCAACCTGCTGAAAGCGCTGGTGAGCGAGGAGCGCTTTGAGGCCCACGCCGAGCGAGTCCGCGATAACATGTCGAAAAGCTGGACCACAGCCGGCATGAACCGCGCCATGGATCAGTTCTTTGAACTGCTTGAGAGTGATCTGACCAACCTGCTTGGCGAAGGCCATCTGGCCGAGAAAATGGTGGGCGCCATATACCGCCGCTACAACGAGGATAACCGTGCCCGCCACCTGGAACCCATACCTCTGCGGGCCGGCCGCCACGTCATTGCCATCCGCGAACTGCGGAAAAAGGCCCGCCGCTTCCGCAGCAGCCCGAAAAACCTGCTGACCGAGCAATCCGTCCTGGTTCGCCGCTTCTTCAATGTCATGGTCGGTGAAGCCCGCACCCTGCACGCCCGGGTGCGCAAAGACGTCGAGCGCTGGCCATCGGAAGCATTGCTGCCCATTATGCAATTCTCAATGGAACAGAAGCAGTTGCTGGAACACCAGATCCGGCGCCTGCGCGACATGGTCCGCAATGACCGGGACAGCCGGGCCGAGCGTCAGCGCCTGAATCACGCCATCACCGACCTCCGCCGACAACTGGAACTGGCCGATGCCATGCAGCGCCAGATCCGCAAGCCGGCCCCTACCCTGATCCAGCAGAAAGTGGTAAACATCTCCGGGGCTGTGTAAGCCCCGCCACAGCGACCATGCAGGCGGTTGCAGCCATCACGCCCCGGCTTTAAACTGCTGGGCTGGCGATGGCTTTGCCGTTGCCGTTCCAGACACTTACGGATCGAACCAGGAACCTCTCGCGCCGATGCCCGATTCCCTGCCTGCGGATTCTGTTGGGATAGTCACCCCGCAGACCTATCATTTCGACGCTCCCATCGATCTGGCCTGTGGCCAGACCCTGGAAAACTATGACCTGGTGGTCGAGACCTACGGCACACTGAACGCGGATGCGAGCAATGCCGTGCTCATCTGCCACGCATTGAGCGGGCATCACCACGCCGCCGGCTATCATTCCGCCGAAGACCGCAAGCCGGGCTGGTGGGACAGCTGCATCGGGCCAGGAAAACCCATCGATACCGACCGTTTTTTTGTCGTCAGCCTGAACAACCTCGGAGGCTGCCACGGCAGCACTGGCCCGGGCAGCACCAACCCCGCGACCGGCAAGCCCTACGGGCCGGAGTTTCCGGTCATTACCGTCGGCGACTGGGTAAAAAGCCAGGCCCTGCTGGCGGACCGGCTCGGCATTGATTGCTGGGCCGCCGTGATTGGAGGGTCCCTGGGCGGCATGCAGGCAATGCAGTGGAGCCTGGACTACCCGGGCCGCCTGCGGCATGCGGTGATTATTGCCTCTACACCCCGGCTGACGGCCCAGAACATTGCCTTTAACGAGGTGGCGCGCCAGGCCATCACCTCAGACCGGGAATTCCACGACGGCCGCTACTACGACTTCGATACCGTCCCCCGCCGGGGCCTTATGCTTGCACGAATGGTCGGGCACATCACCTATCTGTCCGATGCCTCCATGGGCGAGAAGTTTGGCCGCGAACTGAGGGACCAGGCCTACAAGTTCGGCTACGACGCCGAATTCCAGGTGGAAAGCTACCTGCGCTACCAGGGCGAGCGATTCTCCGAATCCTTCGACGCCAACACCTACCTGTTGATGACCCGGGCGCTGGATTACTTTGATCCGGCCTATGAGTTCGGCGGCGACCTGTCCAAGGCCCTCGCTGCGGCTACCTGCGAGTACCTGGTCCTTTCCTTCAGTACCGACTGGCGCTTCACTCCGTCCCGCTCGGAAGAGATGGTTAACGCCATGATCGCGGCCAGGCGCCAAGTCAGCTATGCTGAAGTGGATGCCCCCTGGGGCCACGACGCCTTTTTGATTCCCACACCACGGTATACTGATATTTTCAACGCCTACATGGACCGCGTCGCAAGGGAGGTCGGTGCGTGAGACCGGATCTCGAAATCATCCAGCAATGGGTTCAGCCCGGCCACCATGTACTTGATCTGGGCTGTGGTGATGGCACCCTGCTCGACTTCCTCCACCGGGAGCGAGGCGCCAGCGGCTTCGGCCTGGAGATCAACCCGGACCACATCACAACCTGCATGGGCAGGGGCGTCGCGGTCATCGAACAGAACCTTGACACCCAGGGGCTGGGCAACTTTGATGACGGAAGTTTCGATATTGTTCTGATGACCCAGGCGCTGCAGGCCGTGCGGAGGCCAGACAAGGTTCTGGATGAAATGCTGCGGGTTGGCAGCGAAGGCATCGTCACCTTCCCGAACTTTGCCCACTGGCGCCTGCGCTGGGGACTAACCCTGAGCGGGCGTATGCCCGAGTCCGAGGCATTGCCGTATAAATGGTATAACACGCCTAACATACGGCTGTGCACCTTCAAGGATTTTGAGGCCCTGTGCCGACAGAAAGGCATCAAAATCAAAAGCCGGCGGGTGGTGGACCGCCAGCACCAGAACAGTTGGCTGGCCCGCTTGTGGCCAAACCTGCTGGGCGAGATCGCCATTTACCGGATTACACGGGAGACCAACCAATGATCGCAAAAACCGTTTCCACATGCCGCAACCTTCTGCGCAGCCTCCTGATTGTCACACTCATTGGCCTGTTCAGCGCCCAGGTCCATGCGGGTTCAAAAAACTTCGGTGACTACACCGTACTCTGGAGCGTTCTGCCCAGCACCTTTCTGGCTCCGGAGATTGCCAAAGCCTACAACCTTCAGCGCAGCAAGGGCATTGGCATCGTCAACATTGCCATCATGGAGGAAAACGAGGACGGCTCCATGTCTCCGGTGAGTGGCCAGGTGGAGGGCAAGGTGGCCAACGATGTCCAGCAGGTGCGATTCCTGGCGTTCCGCCGGATTCAGGAAGGCGATTCCGTCTATTTCATCGCCGAGTACCAGTACCCGTCCGGTGAGCTGATGACCTTCAACATCACCGCGCGTCCCACCGGCCATCCGCAGGATCTGGCGGTACGGTTTGCCCACACACTGTTCAACGATTGAGCCCGTTATGACCGAAAAGCTCGTTATCGCCAGCAACAACAAAGGCAAAATTGCCGAACTGGCCGGGTGGCTGGCGCCCCTGGGCATAACCCCGATTGCCCAGGGAGAGCTTGGGGTGGATGAGGTCGGGGAACCCGCCGTTACATTTGTCGAGAACGCGATTCTCAAAGCCCGGCACGCAGCCAGGGCAACCGGACTGCCCGCCCTGGCAGACGATAGCGGACTGGCCGTTGATGCCCTCGGAGGCCAGCCCGGTGTTCGCTCTGCCCGCTTTGCAGGCGAAAACGCCACGGACCAGGACAACGTAAACGCGCTGCTCGAAGCCATGGCCGGCATCCCGGACGAGCAGCGAGGAGCGCAGTTCCACTGTGTGCTGGTATACCTTCGCCACGCCGATGACCCGACCCCGGTGATTTGTCATGGCCGCTGGTCCGGGTCAATACTCCGGGTACCCAGCGGCGACGGCGGTTTTGGGTACGATCCGGTGTTCCTGGCTCCAGAACAGGGTTGCAGCGCGGCGGAATTGTCCCGCACCGAGAAAGGCCGCATCAGCCACCGGGGCCGGGCCCTGAGGCTTCTGGCAGAACAGCTCAGAGCGGAGTCCTTAGCCGGTGCGCAGTGCTGAATCTGTGGGCAGTCCTGAACCGGTGGACAGCCACGAACCCGTCGACAGTTACCAACCGGCGGCGGTTTGCCCGCCACTGAGCCTGTATATCCATGTGCCCTGGTGCGTGCGCAAGTGCCCCTACTGCGACTTCAACTCCCACGCTATCCACACCTCTCACTCCACTACAGACGCAATTCCGGAATCCGCCTACCTTGACGCCCTGGTTGAAGACCTCGACCAGGACCTGGCTTTCGTTTCCGGACGCCCCATAGAAACCCTCTTTATCGGAGGCGGCACACCGTCACTGATGAGTGGTGATTTCTACCACCGGCTGTTCGACCACTTGCGGGCAAGGCTCAACATCACACCCGATGCAGAAATCACCCTGGAAGCCAATCCGGGAACACTGGAAACCGGCCGCTTCGAGGCCTTCCGGAAAGCCGGTATCAACCGGTTGTCCATCGGGGTTCAGAGTTTCAACTCCAGCCACCTGAAAGCACTGGGGCGCATCCACGACAGCGAAGCCGCCCATGGCGCCATTACTGCCGCCCGTCAGGCGGGGTTCGACAACCTCAACATAGACCTGATGCACGGGTTACCAGGCCAGACGCCTGAGCAGGCACTGGAAGATCTCAGAACCGCTCTCGATTACCAGCCTCCGCATCTGTCCTGGTATCAACTGACCCTGGAGCCGAACACCGAATTCCATAGCCGGCCACCGGATATGCCGGACGACGATCACCTCTGGGACATCTATCGGCAGGGCATCCAACTTCTGCGGCAGCAGGGTTTTCAGGATTACGAGGTCTCAGCCTGGAGCCGAGGCGATAGCGCGTCACGCCACAACCTGAATTACTGGACCTTTGGTGATTACCTGGCGCTTGGCGCCGGAGCCCATGGCAAGATCAGCCTGGCCGATGGCAGCATCCGGCGATACTGGAAAACCCGCCAGCCCGAAGCTTACCTGAACCGGATCGGCAGCCGGACAGCAGGCAATGCCATGATTGCTCCCGAAGACCTGCCCCTGGAATTCCTGATGAACGCCCTGCGGCTTACAGAGGGGGTGAGCGAACGCCTTTTTTGCGAGCGAACGGGTTTACCCCTGTCATCAGTTGGGGTAAAACTGAAAACAGCACGCGATGAGAAACTGCTGGTTGAAGACCGGCTGCAGGCCACAGCCCTGGGCCAGAGATACCTTAACAGCCTGTTGGAGCGTTTTCTGTAATGGACCCTGCGCACGGATTGGCAGCCTTTCCAAAAGGCCTGAAAGTCAGCCTGGTCGTGGCTGCGGTGCTGTTGTTTGCCCTGCTGCTGATCAATCAGCCATTGCAGTCCGCTTCCGCTCCCCAAGGCATTGTCAGTTACCAGCTCGCCGGCACAGCTGACCAGGCGCACGCCATCATTCGTAGCTGGCGCAGTGAGGGCGTTGTCTGGGCCAAGGTTTCCTTGTGGCTGGATTTCCTGTTTATTCCCGCCTACACCATCGCCCTGGTTCTCCTGACCCATCACTTCACCCGGGATCGCCCCGGAATCCGTGAGCGCATGGTGGCCAGATGGGTCCGAGCACTATTCGTAACGGCCGGGCTCAGTGATGTTGCCGAGAACATCCTGCTGCTGAACAATTTCAGCCCGCCCACCGATGCGATGAGCCTTTCGGCAACCCTCTGCGCCCTGGTCAAATTTACCGCGCTGACCCTGGGCATGGCCGGGCTGGTCATTCTCCGGGCCTCGCGGCGCCGTCCGCTGGCGCACCACTGAAGCTCCGCCCGACCATTCCTGCCGGGGGTCACCGACTAATTGGTTCGATAAAACAACAGATCCCATACCCCGTGTCCAAGGTTTTCGCCCCGCTTTTCAAACTTGGTAATCGGACGATCTTCCGGTCGCGGTGAATATCCTCCGGATTCCCGGGCATTAACAAACCCTTCGGATTCATTCATTACTTCCATCATGTGTTCCGCGTAGTTCTCCCAGTCCGTCGCCAGATGGAGAATACCGCCCACCCGGAGCTTGTGGCGAACACGCTGGACAAACTCGTGCTGGATCAGCCGGCGCTTGTGATGCTTTTTCTTGTGCCAGGGGTCCGGGAAGAACACCATCACCCGATCCAGACAGGCATCCGGCAGGCACAGATCAATCACGTCATTGGCATCGATGCTATAGATCCGGACATTGTCCAGGCCGCGATCCTCAACCTCCCTGAGCAGAGCACCCACACCTGGCTGGTGCACCTCGACACCGATGAAATCCTGCTCCGGGGCAGCTTCCGCCATCTCCGCCAGGGACTTGCCCATGCCAAACCCAATCTCCAGATTCAGCATGGCGTCCCGGCCAAACACCTGGCGCGGATCGATCATTCCGTCTTCCCGGGTGAGGCCGTATTTCGGCCAACTGCGCTCAAACGCCTTTTTCTGGCCCTCGGTCATTCGGCCCTGGCGCAGGACAAAGCTGCGCACGCCACGGCGGGTTGTTACCGGTGATTCCGTGGCAGTGCCTTTCGGATCTTGCGGCTCTTTCTGGTCAGTCATCTGCAATCCTTAACCGCCGGCAGCGGGTCTTGTTCAACGGACTTTGACCACAGTCTACCAGAGTGACAAGGTTCAGGCGGATACCACCGAATTGCGCCCCTGTTGGCGATCCAGTTGCCGGTAGCCGAGCGCCTCAACCAGGTGGACCTGGTGGAGTCCGTCACAGTCCTCAAGATCCGCGAGGGTACGAGCCACCCGCAATATCCGGTGCAATGCCCGGGCCGACAGCCCCAGCTTCTCCATGGCGCCGCAGAGCAACTGCTCTCCCTGGTGGTCCAGTTGACAAGCTGAGTGAAGTCCCCGCCCTGCCAGGGCAGCGTTCACGCAACCCCGCTCCGATTGTTTCATCCTGGCTGCGATAACCCGTTCCCGGACCCTGGCACTGGCCTCGCCATCGCCGCCCTGTTGCATCAGTAGGCCGCCACCCTGAACCGGGACCTCCACATGCAGATCGAACCGGTCCAGCAGAGGCCCGGAGATCTTCGACCGATACCGCATCACCTGCTGCGGTGTACACTGACACTCAATGGTCGGGTGACCACTGTAACCGCAGGGGCATGGGTTCATCGCCCCGACGACTTGAAAGCGAGCCGGAAAATTCACCTGGCGCGCGGCCCGGCTGATCGTAATGTGCCCCGTTTCCATGGGTTCCCGAAGCACTTCCAGAACCCGACGCTCAAACTCTGGCAATTCATCCAGAAAAAGTACGCCGCGATGGGCGAGAGAGATTTCCCCCGGCCGCGGGCTGCTCCCGCCACCGACCAGAGCCACCGCGGATGCTGTGTGGTGGGGCGCCCGGAACGGCGGCTGGCGCCACCCGCCCTCTCTCATGGCAAGCCCGGCAACCGAGTGAACGCTGGCAACTTCCATGGCCGCATCGTCGGTCAATGCCGGAAGAATACCCGGCAGACGGCTGGCCAGCATGCTCTTGCCGGTACCAGGCGGCCCGAACAATAACAGGTTGTGGCCGCCGGCGGCGGCCACTTCGAGCGCCCTGCGAGGGACCCGTTGGCCGCGGACATCGGAGAGGTCTGGTATCTCACCGTTGTTGCCGGGTACCCGCTCCAGTGGTGATTTGGGCACCGGAACCAGCCTGGCCCGGCCGCTGAGGTGTTCACATACGGTCAACAGGTGGCCGGCCGCCAGCACGTCACCCTGGCTGGCCAGGGCCGCCTCGCCGGCATTGCCGTGGGGAACCAGCAAGGCTCGCTGGTCCTGCCGGGCAGCAAGCACAGCCGGAAGCACGCCCTTCAGAGGCCTCAGCGCGCCATCGAGGGACAGCTCCCCGAGAAACTCGCAACCGGCAAGACTCTCCGCCGGAATCTGGCCCGATGCCGCCAGAACCCCAAGGGCAATGGGCAGGTCAAACCGGCCGCCTTCCTTGGGCAGATCAGCGGGGGCGAGGTTGATCGTAATGCGGCGGGCGGGGAAGTCGAACCCCGCATTCAGAAGGGCACTGCGAACCCGCTCCTTGCTCTCGCGAACGCCGGTTTCAGGGAGGCCGACAATCGAGAGTGCCGGCAATCCCCCTGAGAGGTGGACTTCAACTGTAACGGGTGGAGCAGACACGCCGATTATGGCGCGGGAATGAACGATAGCTAACATGACAACCTTCCATGGTGACCGGAAAACCGTGCCCGGCACCCTGCCGGACTGATCCGGAGTTTATTGTTCCTGCAGGGACTTTTCCAGCTCGGCGACCCGTTTTTCGAGCGCCTCCACCTTTTCACGGGTCTTCAGCAGCACCGCCTGTTGGGCATCAAACTCTTCCCGGGTTACCAGTTCCAGGCGGGACAGGACCGACATCACCGTTGCCCGAGCCTGGGTTTCAAAATCCTCTCGGGCGGCGCGGGCCATATCGGGAACGAACTGACCAAGCTGGCCCTGTAACTGGGCGAAAATATCCTGGGGACCCTTCACACATCACCTCACTGATTCCAGAAATGTCGGGCTTCGACTAAAAGAGAGGAGCTCTCACCGGTTTACGGGAGTGTATCACACCGCAGCCCCTGCCATACTGTGCCCGGTCGGCCTTATAATAATGGACGAACGGCCAGTGAGCCCGCTCCAATTTGACTCACCGGCTGACTGCCCGCTCCATTTTGGTGCAGATCTTTGCGCCATTCTGGTACGCGGATATTGTAGATTATTGTTTTGAATGTGTTTTTTTTGCGTTGGCATACCCGATGCTAAAGCCCTCGTACGCAATCCGCACAATTGGTGTGCGAGGTGGCAGCATCCCGACCTCAACAACTGGCCGACGGGCCCTCACTGTTGGGACGGCTTTACCAAGGAGAAAGCAATGAAACTTGTGACAGCGATCATCAAGCCTTTCAAACTGGATGATGTCCGTGAGGCACTATCCGAGATTGGCGTGCAAGGCGTAACCGTCACTGAAGTCAAAGGCTTCGGTCGGCAGAAAGGCCACACAGAACTGTACCGTGGCGCGGAATACGTGGTGGACTTCCTGCCCAAGGTCAAAGTGGAAGTGGCCATTAGCAACAACCTGCTGGACCAGGTCATCGAATCCATTACCAAGGCAGCCAACACCGGCAAGATCGGTGACGGCAAGATTTTCGTGACTGAACTGGAACAGGCCATCCGTATCCGGACAGGCGAAACCGGCGAAGAAGCGGTCTGAACCCGCTCTGATTTTTTCGATCAGCCAACGCAAAAAAATTTATAACCTGAAAAGCCTCGTGCGGAGGGCTTCATATGGAAAGCAATCTTTTTCACCTGCAGTATGCTATAGACACCTTTTACTTCCTGGTGTGCGGTGCATTGGTTATGTGGATGGCAGCGGGCTTCGCCATGCTGGAATCTGGCCTGGTGCGTGCCAAGAACACCACGGAAATCCTGACCAAGAACGTGGCTTTGTTTGCCATCGCCAGCATCATGTACCTGGTCAGTGGCTATGCCATCATGTACGGCGGTAACATTTTCCTTTCCGGGATCGCGGACGTTGACACCGCCGCTGTTCTGGGTGACTTCGCCAGCCGGGAAGACGGCTTCGAGGGTGGCTCCATCTACTCCGGCGCGTCTGACTTCTTCTTCCAGGTTGTGTTCGTTGCAACGGCTATGTCTATCGTCTCCGGCGCCGTGGCCGAGCGCATGAAGCTCTGGGCCTTCCTGGTCTTTGCTGTGTTCATGACCGGCTTCATCTACCCGATGGAAGGTGCCTGGACCTGGGGCGGCGCTTCGGTGTTCGGCATGTATACCCTGGGCGACCTCGGCTTCAGTGACTTTGCCGGTTCCGGTATCGTTCATATGGCTGGTGCGGCCGCAGCTCTGGCAGGCGTTCTGCTGCTGGGTGCCCGTAAAGGCAAATACGGCCCGAACGGCGAAATCCGCGCCTTCCCGGGTGCCAACCTGCCGCTTGCAACTCTCGGTACCTTCATTCTGTGGATGGGCTGGTTCGGCTTCAACGGCGGTTCGGTTCTCAAGCTGGGCGACATCGCCAGCGCCAACTCCGTGGCCATGGTGTTCCTGAACACCAATACCGCCGCGGCCGGCGGTGCAATTGCCGCCCTGATCACCGCCCGCCTGATGTTTGGCAAGGCTGACCTGACCATGCTGCTGAACGGCGCGCTGGCTGGCCTGGTGGTTATCACGGCTGAACCATCCACTCCGAGCGCCCTGACTGCGACCCTTTTCGGTGCCTTCGGCGGCATCCTGGTGGTCCTGAGCATCGTGACCATGGACAAGCTGCGCATCGACGACCCGGTGGGCGCCATCTCGGTTCACGGTACCTGTGGCTTGCTGGGCCTGCTGCTGGTTCCGGTCACTAACGGCGACGTCAGCTTCAGCGGCCAGATCATCGGCGCCATCACCATCTTCGTCTGGGTATTCGTTGCCAGCCTGATTGTCTGGGGTATTCTCAAGGCTGTCATGGGCATTCGGGTAAGCGAAGAGGACGAGTACGAAGGTGTGGATCTGTCCGAGTGTGGTATGGAAGCCTATCCGGAGTTTGTCAGCAGCAAATAATAATCGCTGGCAACATAAAAGCGAAGAGGGGTGCCATCTGGCGCCCCTCTTTTTTTGCCGGCTTAACCTTCCTCTGGCCTGATCTCATCCTCCAGCGCATCCACCATGAACTGGGGCATCGCCAAGGCCCCGTAGTGCACTCCGGCATTATAGTAGCGGGTCACGAACGGCCGGTTGTTGACATCGTCCTCGCGGAAATATTTTACCGGGTTCTCCTTGCTGGCCATGGTGCAACTCCACCAGCCGGTCGGATAGACCGGCTGCGGGAACGGCAGGGTCTGGAGGTGACGGAAGCCGGCCTTGCGCATGTCATTGTGGATGTCCTTGATGATGGTGTTGGTGTGCAGCAGAGGAGACTCACTCTGCTGCACAATAATGCCGCCCTCACGCAGCGCCAGCATGGCGTCACGGTAGAAATCCACGGCAAACAGGCCTTCCGCCGGGCCGACCGGATCCGTGCTGTCGATAATGATGAGGTCTACACTGCCCGGCGCCATGTCGCGGATCCACTGGATGCCATCACCAAAGAAAAAATTGGCGCGCGGGTCGCTGTTCGCCTCGCACAACTCCGGAAAATACTTCTCTGACAGGCGGGTAACCCGCTCATCAATTTCCACCTGCCAAGCCTCTTCCACACCCGGATGCCTGAGCACCTCCTTCAGGGTGCCGCAATCGCCGCCACCAACAATCACCACCTTTTTCGGGTCCCGATGGGTAAACAGGGCCGGGTGCGTCATCATCTCGTGGTACAGGAAATTATCCCGGGTGGTCAGCATCACGCAGCCATCCAGAACCATCAGGTTGCCGAAGGTCTCAGTTTCATAGATCTCAAGCTTCTGGAACGGCGTCTGCTCTTGGTGGAGCTTCTTTTTCACCTGCAGGGAGAACGCCGTTCCCTGGTCCTGGAACACCTCGGTAAACCAGCCATCATTGAGTACTGTCATCTCTTGCCTCCCGCTGTGGCCCTTGGGCTGTGTTGAAAGGGCATATTGTAGGGGTGCCCCACCCTGAGCTAAAGGGATAATCGTTATTACCGGACAGATAATTTCCGCACCCGGTTCTTTTAGGCGGGGATGGGAATCCCTACAATGGCGGCCATAGGCCGGCCCCTGACCGAACAGCCGCCGGCTCCGGTTTCCTGACAGGATAGCAAGCATGAGCGAAGCCAGCGCGACCCCGGCCCACAAGGTTTATAACATTGCCCACTGGAGTGATGGCTACATCGGCGTCAACGCCGGGGGCCAGGTAATGATCCGGCCGGACCGCGGCCACACCGCGGCTCAGATCAATCTGCCGCAGCTGACCCACACACTGACCGAATCCGGGCTCCAGCTTCCGGTTCTCATCCGCTTTGTCGATATCCTGCATGATCGGGTCAATAAACTGTGCAATGCCTTCAACAAGGTGGCGAACGAGCAGGCGTACCGGGGCCGCTACACAGCAGTTTACCCCATCAAGGTGAACCAGCAGCGGCGGGTGGTTGAAGAACTTCTGGCTGCGGAGCCTGCCGCCTCGAAGGGACAGATCGGCCTTGAGGCAGGCAGCAAGCCCGAGCTGATGGCGGTGCTGGCGATGTCCCGGCAACCGGGCTCGGTGATTGTCTGCAACGGTTACAAGGACCGGGAATACATTCGCCTGGCCCTGATTGGCCAGGCCCTGGGCCACCGGGTATTTATTGTGGTGGAGAAACAATCGGAGCTGCCGCTGATTCTGGAGGAAGCCAACAACCTGGGCGTTGAACCGCTGATTGGCGTTCGGGCCCGGTTGGCGACCATTGGCAAAGGCAACTGGCAGAATACCGGTGGTGAAAAATCCAAGTTCGGCCTGTCCGCCAGCCAGGTGCTTGATGTGGTAAACACCCTGCGCGCGGCTGATGCGCTGGGTGCCCTGCAACTGCTGCATTTCCATCTCGGCTCCCAGATTGCCAATATCCGGGACATCCAGACCGGCTTGCGGGAGTGTGCCCGGTTTTACAGTGAGCTACGCCAGATGGGCGCCCCGATCGGCACGGTCGATATCGGCGGTGGCCTGGGCGTCGATTATGAGGGTACCCGCTCCCGCAGCAGCTGTTCCATGAATTACAGCGTTTATGAATACGCCTACAACGTGGTGCATATTCTGCAAGCGGAGTGCGACCGCCAAGGCATTCCCCACCCGGATCTGATCAGCGAATCCGGGCGCGCCCTCACTGCCCATCACTCGGTACTGGTGACCAACGTGATTGATCGCGAAGCGCCGGAAAATCGCGCCCCGAAGCAGCCGGAACCTGGGGCACCGGCCCCGCTGCACGATCTCTGGCGCGATCTGGAGAGCCTGGAAGAGACCAACTCCCCACGCTCACTGGCAGAGATCTACCACGATGTGCTGCATGCCATGGCGGATGTTCATGCCCAGTTTGCCCACGGCCTGCTTTCATTGCAGGAGCGGGCAGAGGCTGAAACGCTGTATACCCGCTGCTGCCGCCTGCTGCGAAACCAACTGGACAGCAGCAACCGGGCCCACCGGGAAATCATCGACGAGCTCAACGAAAAACTGGCCGAAAAGCTGTTCGTGAATTTCTCCCTGTTCCAGTCACTGCCGGATGTCTGGGGCATTGACCAGATTTTCCCGGTCATGCCGGTCAACGGCCTGAATCGCCCGCTGAATCGCCGCGCCGTGATCCAGGACATCACTTGTGATTCCGATGGCCGCATCGACCGGTACGTGGATGGCCAGGGCACGGAAACCACCCTGCCTTTGCCGGAAGACCAGCCCGGAGAGCCTCTCCTCATGGGCTTTTTCATGACCGGGGCCTATCAGGAAATCCTCGGAGACATGCACAACCTGTTCGGCGACACCCATTCCGTGGATGTCCGCCTGACAACGGAGGGCGGGTACGAGATCGGTGCGCCCATCACCGGAGATACCGTGGCGAAGGTCCTTCGTTACGTCAACTTTGAACCGGACGCCCTGCTGGAAGCGTATCGGCGACAGTTCACGGCGTCCGGGCTGACACCGGAAACCCAGTCGGCACTGCTGGCAGAGCTCTCTTCCGGGCTGGAGGGCTACACCTATCTGGAAGAATAATTTACCGGTCAGTTGATCCGCGCCTCAGACAGATCCGTAAATCCTAAGACTGACAAACCCGGGGCGAGTGCATAGAATGATGACCAGAACAAGCTCAAATCACGCGACTGTCAAGGAGCGTCCGGTGACCACACTGGATCAGAAGCCAGCCAGTTCCGAGGGTCGCAAAGACCCCTGGAGCCAGTTGCTGCAGAAAGTGGGCAAGAACCAGGATCGCGAGGCGTATCATGCGCTATTCCAGCATTTTGGCCCGCAGATCAAGTACTACGCCATGGCCAACGGTCTGGCAAGTCACGCGGAAGAACTGGTCCAGGAAGTGTTCGTGTCTATCTGGAGGCGGTCCTGCCTCTATGACTGGCGCAAAGCGGCTGCGTCCACGTGGATCTTCACGATTGCCCGGAACCAGCGCATTGATATGTTGAGAAAGATGCAGCGTACCAGTGCCGAGATGCCGGTTGAAACCGAAGACCTCTGGCAAATCCCTGGCGAAAACGAGAATGAGCCAGTCACCTCGCTGCACCGTTTGATGTCGGAGCGGCGGATTCGCGAATCCCTGAGCCATCTTCCGGAAGAACAGACCACGGTGATTGCCAAGGTTTACATGGAAAACAAGTCTCACCGGATGGTGGCCGATGAGTTGAACATTCCCCTTGGCACCGTGAAAAGCCGGGTACGCCTGGCACTGAATAAACTGAAAGTAATTTTGCAGGACCAGAACGTATGACACGGCATCATCCCGACAGCCTGAGCCTAATGGAGTACAGCGCAGGCAACCTGAGCGAGCCCCATGCCCTTTGCATCCGGCTCCACCTGGATCAGTGCTCGCATTGCCGCAGTCGGGTAGACACCCTGGACAGTCTTGGCGCTGTGGTGATGGAACAGCAGCCAAAGGTGAGCCTCTCGGAAAGCATGTTCGACAGCATACTTGCAAAGATTGACAGCGCACCCAATGACCAACCGGCGATGCCACCAGCCCCAAGGATCGGTGTCCTTCAGAAGCTGCTAGGCAAAGACCTCAGCAGCCTGCCCTGGAAACGGCAACTGGGCGATGTCAGCGTGCTGGATATTACCGAACGGTTCCCCGGCCAGAAAGACCAGGTCGTTCTGCAGAAACTGGCGGCCGGCGGCAAGGCTCCGGCTCACACCCACCGGGGTGACGAAACGACCATCGTTCTGCAAGGCGCCTTTGCCGATCAGAAAGGCGTGTTCAACCAGTGGGACTTTGTCGTACTGACCGATCACGATGAACACAAACCCGTCGCGGTTGGCTGTGAAGACTGCATTACCTTGTCGGTGCTGAGCGCGCCAGTCAGACTGACAGGTACGTTTACCCGGATGCTGAACCCGTTTATCCGCTGAAGCAGTCCTGCCAGGCTCCCGGTAGGACTGGGTAGTTTTTGCAAGCCACGCTTCGCGTGGCTTTTTTCATGGTCGCTTTTTTGTCTGCGCCACCACTGGGTTACAATTGCGCTTTTTAGATTCCGTCCGGCTTCCAGCAGGACCAGCACGGGGACACCATGAACGCCAGCGATTACGCTTTCCGCTTTGGCGGCATTGAACGACTGTACGGACGCCAGGCTCTGGAGGCCTTTCGCCGCGCCCATATTACGGTAGTCGGGCTCGGTGGTGTCGGCTCCTGGGCCGCCGAGGCCCTGGCCCGAAGCGGCATTGGTACCATTACCCTGATTGACATGGACGATGTCTGTGTCTCCAACACCAACCGCCAGCTCCATGCCCTCGAAGGCCAGTACGGGCGGACCAAAACCGATGCCATGACTGATCGCCTCAGAGCCATCAATCCGGCGGCGGACATCCGTGCGCACTTCGGTTTCCTGACCACCAGGAACGTTGGTGAGCTGATCATGGCCGACATGACCGGTGTGGTCGATGCCATTGACAGCGTCAAGGCCAAGGCGGCCCTGATTGCCCACTGCCAGCGCCGGAAAATTCCACTGATCTGCGCCGGAGGTGCCGGCGGACAGGTCGACCCGACACAGATTCAGGTGGCCGATCTGAGTAAAACCACTCAGGATCCGTTGTTGGCCAAGGTGCGCAACCTGCTGCGCCGGGAATACGGTTTTTCCCGCAACCCGAAACGGCGCTTTGGCATTGAGGCCGTATACTCCCTCGAGCAGCTGACGTATCCTGCCGGAGACGGGGAAGTCTGCCGGCAGAAACCCGCCACTGACGGCCCGGTCCGGCTCGACTGCGCCTCCGGTTTTGGCGCCGCCAGCCCGGTGACTGCCAGCTTCGGATTCTTTGCAGCGTCCCGGCTGCTGAACCGCATTGCACGGCGCGCCAACCAATAACTCAACGGACCTGAAACCACTATGCCTGTCAGCACTGTCCTGCTTCTTGCCAGCATTGGCGTTCTCTCACTGTTCTGCCAGTGGCTCGCGTGGCGTGTCCGTATGCCGGCAATTGTTTTCCTGCTGGCGGGCGGCATCGCCGCGGGGCCGGTACTGGGGTTCCTGGTACCCGAGGCCGTGTTCGGCGACCTGCTGTTTCCGGTTATTTCACTGGCCGTCGCCATTATTCTGTTTGAAGGCAGCCTGACCCTGCGCTTTGCGGAAATACGCGGCCACGGCAAGATGGTCCGCAACCTGATTCCGGTGGGCTCCATGGTCACCTGCATCATCGGCACGCTGGCAGCACGCTGGGTACTCGACGTTTCCTGGGCCGTGGCCCTGCTTTTTGGCGCCATTTCGATTGTCACCGGCCCCACCGTGATCGCCCCCTTACTAAGATCCGTGCGGCCGGATTCAAAACTGGCCAACATCCTGCGCTGGGAAGGCATCATTATCGACCCCGTGGGCGCCCTGCTCGCGGTTCTGGTGTTCGAGGGCATTGTTTCCTGGGGCCAGGGCAATGTGTTCGGGCACTCCCTGGGTATTTTCGGCAAGACCCTGGCGGTAGGCTTCCTGATTGGCGCCGTAGCCGGCCACCTCAATGGCATGGTACTGCGCAAGCACTGGATCCCCCAATACCTTCATAATGCCGGCACCCTGACCTTCATGCTCGGCGTGTATGCCATTTCCAACGAACTGGCCTACGAGTCCGGCCTGCTGACAGTGACCGTAATGGGCATCTGGATGGCCAATATGAAGCGGGTGCCAATTGACAGTATCCTCGAATTCAAGGAATCCCTCAGTGTTCTGCTGATCTCGGCATTGTTCATCATTCTGGCGGCACGGGTGGAGTTTGCCGCCATCGCCGAGCTCGGCTGGGGCCTGGTGGTAGTGCTGGCGCTACTGATGCTGGTCGCCCGCCCCCTGAGCATCTTCCTTGCGGCCATCGGCACCAACCTGAACTGTCGGGAGAAGCTTTTCCTCAGCTGGATTGCCCCCCGGGGCATTGTTGCTGCGGCGGTTTCTGCCCTGTTCGCCTTCCAGCTTCAGGAGCTCGGCTATGAGAGCGCCGGCGCTCTGGTGCCGCTGACATTCATGCTGATTATTGCCACCGTCACCCTGCAAAGCATGACAGCAAGGCCGGTGGCTCGACTGCTGAAGGTCGCTGAGCCGGCGGAATACGGCTTCCTGATTCTCGGCGCCAACCCGGTGGCCCGGATGATAGGAAAGGCTCTGAAAAAATATGAGGTCCCGGTGACCCTGGCAGACACCAACTGGGAAAACGTTCGCCAGGCACGCATGGAAAACCTTCAGGCTTACTTCGGCAACCCGGTTTCAGAACACGCCTCCACACACCTGGATCTGACTGGAATTGGCAAGCTTCTGGTGATTTCCCCCTACAAGCACATGAACTCCCTGGCCATCTACCACTTCCTTGACTGGTTTGGAAACAAATGTGTATACAGCCTTGCCGAGGGTGACCAGGACCAGAAGGCCCGGCACCAGACCGCCGAAAAGATCCAGATGACACGGGGGCTCTTTGACGGCGTCAGCTACGCCAAACTGGCCAGCTTGGTAAGCCAGGGCTACACCATAAAGACCACCCAGCTGAGCGAGTCGTTCGACTACGAAAACTTCCTGAAGAAGTACCAGAACCAGGCCCTGGTACTGTTCACCTTCGACAGCAAGGAACACGTCGCCCCGGTTCGCAGTATGGAAGACCTGAAACCGGATGACGACTGGATCCTGATCAGCCTGGTGCCCCCGCAGGCAAGAAAAGAACGCAGGGAGAAAGATGGCGGGAAAGAAGCGGGCAAGGAACCATACGCCAGTAAAGAGCCTTCAACGGACGGCTGAGGGAGCGCCTCAGCGGCAGTCCAACACCAACTTGCCGCGCACATGCCCGCCTTCCAGAAGTTCGTGGGCCTGCGCAACCTCGTCCAGCGGGAAAGCCTTGTCAATGTGGACCTTCACGTCGCCATCTTCAATCAGCTCGGCAATCTCGTCCAGGTGAAAAACATCCGGGCGGACGGTCATGCCGTGGGCACGTAAGCCCAGCTCTTCCGCTGCGCTGATGATCTCATCGGCCGTGACCGTCGGAATTGTCACCAGAACGCCATGTTCGCCGAGGGTGTGCAAAGAACGCTTGCCAGCGTCGCCGCCCACCAGATCCAGCACCACATCCAGGCCATAGCATTCCTCGCCAATATCCGTGGTGCGGTAATCGATTACTTCATGGACCCCAAGTTCTGCGAGAAAATCCCGGTTGCCGGCAGAGGCCGTGGCAATCACGTGCGCACCCCGTTCCAGTGCAAATTGCACCGCAAAATGTCCCACGCCGCCAGCGCCCGCGTGGATCAGGATTTTCTGGCCAGCGTCCAGCTTGGCAACTTCAAACAGGGCCTGCCAGGCAGTCAGCGCCGCCAGCGGCAAAGCGCCGGCGGACACCAGATCCAGCTCCTCCGGCACGATAGCCAGTTCATCCGCCGCCGCCAACACGTATTCCGAGTAGCCGCCACCTCCGGCGGGAAAGCCAACCATGCCCATCACCCGGTCGCCCCGGGCCAGTGTAGTGACATCATCGCCAACAGCCACTACCTCGCCGGCGACATCGTATCCCGGTGTCCAGGGCAGGGAATTCTCGATCTGCCGGGCCGCAAAGCCCAGACCCTTACGGGTTTTCCAATCGATGGGGTTAAGCCCCGCACCATGCACCCGGACCAACACCTGCCCCGCCGCAGGCGCCGGCACACCGGATTGAACCACCCGCAGCACATCGCGTGCACCAAAGCGATCATAGACCACATGGCGCATCCTGGATTCGGCATTCTGATCAGCAGTCGTTTCCATGAGAATCTCCGGACAACAGGTTAAACAGGCTTGGCTTTGTTTCAGACTAGCAGAAGTAAAGCACAAAAGGGCTCAGCAAGCCCACAGCCCTGCCGGTCTTTTCGTGCCGCACCCAGGCAATATCCCGGTGAGGCATTACTGGTTATCCCCGAAGCCCGGAATGGCCTGAAACGCCAGCCGGCCAATGCGGTCATTGTGGAGTGAACCAAAGTACAGGTAATCACGGTGGGGATTCACCGAGGTGATCTCCTTCAGTTGCGTGCCCCGAGTGTCCTGGAGGCTGGTGATGACCTCGCCGTTTTGATCAAAAGCTATGACCAGGCCATACTCCTGGGGCGCCGGCTTCAGGCGGTCCGGCAGCTTGGCCACCAGATCCTTGAGCCAGGGGTACCGGTGCAGGGTGTCCACCTGGGAATTGCGCAGGGTAGGAAACGCGACCCAGTAGCGGCCCTTATCATCCACCGCCAGATTGTCGGGGAAACCCGGCAGGTTGTCTGCAAATACTTCCGCCTGCCCGGCCCTGGGGCCGCGGATCCAGTAACGCAGGATGCGGTATTTCCAGGTCTCATTAACCAGCACGGAATTGCCGTCGGGAGATACGGCGACGCCATTGGCAAAGTACAGGTTGCCCAGCAGAACCTCGGCCTTGCCGGTTTTCCGGGAATAGCGCAGCAATCGGCCGTGGGGCCGCATCTCAAGCAGGTCCAGCCGGTAATCCGGCTGCTCGAAGCGGGAACTGGCATCGGTGAAGTATATACGGCCGTCATCGGCAATATCGACGTCATCCGTGAACCGGAATGGGGTACCCCCGGCTTCCCTGGCCAGTACCGTAATCTCACCATCGGCGCTAATGGATAGCAGGCCTTTCCAGGCATCCGCCACGATCAGGTTGCCCTGGCGGTCAAACACCATACCCAAAGGCCGGCCACCGGTCGACAGCCAGTTTTCCACCCGGCCACCCGGGAACACCCGAACGATAAACCCGTCCTGGGTTCCGGTGTACAGCACACCATCGGGGCCGACTGTGGTGTCTTCAGGGCCGTAAACCTGCCCCCGGGCCAACAGATCGGCAAGCCGCAAACGCTCGTTCGGCGCCAAGGGTCCTGTCAGGGGCGGCGGGGCGGGAGGATTCCAGGCCTTGCTGTCGACGGGTGAGGGCGTCAGCAGGAAACTGCCAAGCAGCAGGAAAACAACCAACAACCCCCCCATCAGCCATTTCATACATTCTGCCCGCCCGTTGTTATGTACATTCCGTGGATCAGCGATCACCTAACCTTAGCAGACAGGCCGGTGAGCATGAAAATGCCGGTTTTCGGGGTGCCGCTCAGCTATCGGCGCTGAGGAAACGGAGGCACAACGCCGCGAAGGTATCGGCTTTTTCGGCGTGCAGCCAGTGCCCCGTGTCCTGGATAATCCGTAACTGAGCCTGGGGGAACAGGCGCTGGATATCGCCCCGGTGCTTGTCCTGGATATAGGCGGAATCCGAACCCTTGAGAAACAGCACCGGGCCGGTGAACGGCCCCTCGCCCTCCGGTGCCCTGGCGAGCTTCTCGTAACAGGCATCTATGACCGGCAGATTCAGGCGCCAGCGAAACACGGCGCCCCCCTTTTCCTGCTGTTCCCGGGGAATACGCTCAAGGTTTTTCAACAGGAATTGCCGGACGCCCGGGGTGTCAACAAACCCGGCCATCAGCTTGTCTGCGTCCTGACGGGAGCGCACACCGTTCAGGTCGATGCCATTCAGGCCCTCCAGGATAGCGTCGTGGTGGGGCTTGTAGCTCACTGGCGCAATATCGGCCACGATCAGTTTATCCACCCGCTCCGGCGCCTGAAGGGCAACCTGCATCGCTACCTTGCCGCCCATGGAGTGGCCCAGAAGACTGGCCTTTGCGATCCCCCGGGCGTCCATGTAGGCAATCACGTCCTCAGCCATCGCCGGATAATCCATGGCTCCAGTGTGAGGAGAGCCACCATGATTGCGCTCGTCCAGTGCGTGGACCTGCCATTGATCCTCAAGGCGCCGGGCGATACCACCAAGGTTTTCCAGGGATCCGAACAAACCGTGTAACAGGATCAGCGGCGGGCCTTCGCCGGTAATGCGGTGATTCAGCGCAACACTCATGGGCAGTCAGTCTCCGGATAGCTCTGCATTCTCGAAACAAATACATTACCACTGCCAGCCTCGCGAGCAAGTGCCGGTATTGGCGGTTATTTTCTGAAGGCGAAAAAAAGCCGGGCAAAGCCCGGCATCCAGATCATAGACGTTACGCCTGAAAGATCAGCAATAAAAGATGCTGTTCAGGTACTCGGCCAGCTCAACCACGTTTTTACGCTCAAGCTCGGTATGGGGTACGAAAATCTGCTGTTCCATAAAACACCTCCCGATTGTCTTTCCATTGCTTCAACCCGTTGAGTTGATGCTATCGTTAAACACAGGAGTACCCGTTGACAGGCGGTTGCATCCACTTGACATTCTGTATCAGCACTCATGACAGGTCATTAACGGTCAGGCCAGACATTGTGACATCAGCTCAGCCAGACACCACAGACGCACCGCGGGTCGCGGCGTCCAGCACCCTCGCCCTGGCGCACTACCTTGAACGCCAGGGCGTGCTGAACCCGTCCCGTGTTGAACAACTCACCGGTCTGGCCATGTCGGAACTCACGGATCCGGACCGGCGGGTACCGGCCGATGCTCATTACCGCCTGTGGGAACATGCCGAACGGGTAACAGGCGACCCGGGCGTCGGGCTCCATGCCGGGCAGGTGGTGGACCCGGAACGAATGGGGCTGGTGGGGCACGTGTTTTTCAATTGCGACACCCTGGGAGAAGCGGTTACCCAATACGTGCGCCTGCACCGGCTGATCAATGAATCCGTGCTCCTGAGCTTCGAACAGACCGGAGACCAGGCTATTCTGTGCTGGCAGCCGGACGTGGCCGAGCACTACTGCCGGCAGGATATGGACCGGACACTGGCCGCTGTCATCACCCGGACCCGGCACTTCATCCATCCAGGCATCCGCGCCGATTGGGCGGAAATTGCCCATCCGGCCCCGGCTTATGCCAATGAGTACGAGAAGCTTCTTGGCGGCCCGGTCCGGTTTGACTGTGGCATAACCCGGCTGGCCTTCAGCAGCCGGCACCTGGGACACCCGATTCCGCGCCGCAATCCTTATGTCTATTCGGCGGTGCTGAAACAGGTCAACGCGCTGCTGGCCAGGCTGCAGACCCGCCGCTCGTTCGGCCGCAGGATTCGCCGTTTGATTTCAAGGCAGATGGCGACTGAAAAAATCGACGCCGATACCCTGGCGCACCAGTGCCACATAAGCCGCCAGACCCTGTACCGGAAACTGAAAAAAGAAGGCCTCAGCTTCCACGGCCTGGTGGAGCAGGTTCGCCAGGACAAGGCCCTGCGCTATGTTGCCGCTGACCACTACGCCCTCGGCGAAATTGCCTTTTTACTCGGATTCTCCGAACTCAGCGCGTTCAGCCGGGCGTTCAAGCGCTGGACCGGCACGTCCCCGGCGGAGTACCGCGCCAGGCATCTCGCACCACCCGGAACAGTCGACCAGGCGCCGGCTGACACTAGCGGAGAACGATGATGGGAGAGCTGTCGCTGGTTGCCATCGCATTAGGCGCCATCTATCTTGGCGCGCTGGCGTGCATCTACCGCATACTTCTGACCTACCGCACCACCCAGGGCGCTATCGCCTGGATCATTGGGCTTCTCGGCCTGCCTTATCTCGCCGTACCCATGTTCGTGCTGTTCGGGCGATACCGGTTCGGCGGCTACGTCAAGGCCCGCCGGCTGGGCGACGAATCCCTGACTGATCTGCTCAACCGGTTTGAACAACAGACCACGTCCATCCCGACACCCACCGGTGACCGGTCCAGTGAAGAGCTTAAGGTATTGTGCAGGCTGGGTCGCCAGCCGTTTACCAACGGCAACCGATGCACACTGTTGCGGGACGGGGAAGCCACCTTCGAGGCTCTGTTTGAAGCCATGGAGGACGCTACGCGCTATATCCTCCTTGAGTTTTATATTGTCCGCTCGGACCGGGTCGGGCGACGGATCAAGTCCATCCTTGAGCGCAAACTGGCCCAGGGTGTGGAAGTCTGGTTCCTGTACGACGACATCGGCAGCGTCTGGCTGCCACGCACCTATCTGCACCAGCTCGCCGCAGCGGGGGCCCGGATCGCGTCGTTCGGCAAGGGCAATATTCGCAGACGGCGTCTCCAGATCAATTTCCGGAACCATCGAAAGCTGCTGGTCTGCGACGGCAGGATCGGATTTGTCGGCGGCATTAACCTCGGGGATGAATATCTGGGCACTGCCATGGATCAGGAACCCTGGCGCGACACCCACTGCCGTGTCGAGGGGCCGGCGGTCACCGGTCTTCAACTGGCCTGGCTGGAGGACTGGAACTGGGCCAGTAGCGATTTTCCGAGCCTTGACTGGGCCCCGGTGGAGAACCGGGCTGGCGACGACGAGGTACTGATGTTGCCAACCGGGCCTGCGGACACCTGGGAAACCTGCACTCTGTTTTTCCTCAACTGCATCAATAACGCCCGCACCCGGCTATGGATTGCCTCGCCCTATTTTGTCCCGGACTTCCAGATCATGAATGCCCTTCAGCTGGCGGCACTGAGGGGCGTGGATGTACGAATCCTTATTCCGGAAAAATCCGACAGCCGCCTGATCGGGTTAGCGGCTTACTCCTATCTGGTCCAGGCCTGCAAGAACGGCATAGCCATCTACCGCTACCAGCCGGGTTTCATGCACCAGAAAGTGATTCTGGTGGATGACCGCTACGCCGCGGTCGGAACCGCCAACATGGACAACCGTTCCATGCGCCTCAACTTCGAAATTACCGCCATTACCACAGCGCGCCATTTTGTCCGAAGCGTTGAGTCCATGCTGGAGGAGGATCTGGACAGCTCACGCCTGATGGCCGAAGGCGATTACCAGGATCGCTCCATCCTGTTCCGCCTGGGCTGCCGGGCGGTCCGGCTGCTGGCGCCCCTGCTCTGAGCTTCCGTGGCTACTGGCTCCGCCATGCCGGAATGTGCGAATATGCCAGTACAAATCAGCCAGTATGCAGTAGCGACCGATCATCATGAACGTGTTCAAACCCAGAGAAACATTGACCGAGCAGGTTGCCCGCCACATAGAGAACCTCATTGCCTTTGGTCAGCTCCGGTCCGGAGAACGGATCTACGAAGGCACCATGGCCAGGGAGATGGACGTCAGCCACGGCTCGATACGAGAGGGGCTCCTGTTGCTGGAGAAACGGCACCTGGTCCGTAATGTTCCCCGCAAAGGCGCGTTTGTCACGCCGCTGGACGACTACTTCGTTCGCAGCCTCTATGAGACACTGGAACTTTACCTTACGCACACCGGGCGCAAGCTGGTCCGCAACTGGCAACCGGATGATATGGCCCGGCTCGAATCTCTGTATGACCAGATGAAAGCCTGCTTCGAAAAGAACGATCTGATGGCCTTTCTGGAACTGGGCATCGAATACACCAAGGCATCGCTGGCCTACGCCGATAACTATTTTATTGTCTCCGCCATTGACGATCTCTGGCCATCGGCGAAGCGTTGCGCCTTCGTCGCCTTCCAGCAGGGTGGCAATCAGGTGCTGGAAGACAACCTCGCCCACATGCAGGAGTCCATCAGCGCCATCAAGGACCGGGATGAGGAGTGTCTGGCAGGCATTCTGCACCGTTATGCCCTGCAGCAATGCCATCAGGTCCTGGACGCGATTGGCAATACCAGCGGCAAGCCAGACACGGTGTTATGACCTGCCTCGCCCGAGGTTCCGCAAACTCACCGTCGCATCATTTTCTGTCAGAGGCGTCGTCGTCCGCCAGCGACAGGTGGGACACATCCGGCACCACCGGCGGAGGAAGGTTACGCTCAACGCCAAGATCACTGCCGGCCGGCGCCAGGCTCCATTCGTCCAGATGCTGGAACATCGGTGGCTCTACCTCCGATGGCTCCGCCAGCGTTTCTCCAACCGGGGCCAGGCTCAGGCCGGAGCCAGAGAGAATGTCGTCTACCTTTTCACCCGCCACCGGCAGACGGTCGCCAGGCTCGGTTTGAGGAGCCGCACCCCTCTTCTGTGCAACAGGGGCAGGCGCTGCCGGCGGCTTCGGCTGAGGACTGGCGGCGGCGGGACTGGCGGCGGCGGGCCGGGCGTCGGCCATGGGCTGAACGTATGCAACCATGCCGTGTTTTTTCAGCACAGCGCGGTACTTTTCGGCCTGCACCTCTTCCAGCCGGTTGCGAATAACCACCGACTGGCCGCTGAACATACGGTCGACCTGCTCGAGCGAAGCCTTGAACAAGGTGCGGGCATTGTTGCGCGCAGCTTCCAGATCCGTTCCGGGAACGCATTCCCCTTTAAAGACAAGCTGAAACATGCGTCTTCCTCTTGGCGTCTGTCTTTCTCACATCATAGTTGATCGCATGGCGCTCCGGGAGTCCGCGAAGCCTGCTGCCCCTGTATCCAGACTGCAAACAATTGAAAAATCCATTCACACATCACGCAAATTGCGACAGATTCTGCAATAATTAATGGTAACCAAAATTTACAATCAGTTACATTCTGAACGGAACATCACCAGGGAGTGGTCTCCAATGACGATCACACAATCACTTCGCATCGCCGCCGTAACCTTTTTATTGTCGGCACCGTTTGCCCATGGTGAAAACCTGGACGTACTGTTGAGCCAGGTTTTCCCACAGGCACAGGCAACCTACATCGGCTATGAAAGCGTCGAGCGGGAGGATATCCCGGCCAGCGCCTCGGTAGAACGCAAATACCTGATTGTGGATTTTCGCCTGGCCTCCAGTCAGTTGGCCTCAGAGCAGCTCCAGGCCAGTGTTCACAAGGTCTGCATGGCGTTGCTGAAAGACCGCAAGCTGATCCGGCAACTGTCGGATTCCGGTTACGACATGGTATCAGTCGCCTTTGACCGCCGCTCCCAGTTTGACTGCCTGTAGCATCGCTGCCGGGTTGGTCAGTCATCTCGGCCCAGCAGTTTCGGAAAGGCCTCAAGCGCGCTGTTGACGGCGTCGAGGTTGAACGCCTCCACATCGGCAAGCAGTTTTTCCCCGTAACCCGTCACTGACCGGGACCGGAATCGCTGGCCCCAGGCCAGCACCCGCCGGGCAAAATGTTTCATCTGCTCCGGATCGCCGCTTTCCCTGACCGTTTTCCACTCGTCACCAAAGTCGGAAGCGAGCTGCTCTCTCAGCCAGCCCCGTTCCTGAATGCTGAGGGTCTGGGCCAGCAGCCAATCAGATTCTTTCGAGGCGCCTTCGCCTTCCGCCTGTTCCACGGTCGCTTCAACCCGAGGCAAGGTCACGGTGAATACCGAGCCGGCGCCTGATTCACTCTCAACTTCCAGTTCTCCGCCCATCATCCGGGCCAGCTTTCGGCTGATGGCCAGGCCGAGGCCAGTACCCCCATAGCGCCGGGTGTTCTGGCCCTCCTGCTGTTCAAAGGCATCAAAAATCCGCTCAAGCTGATCCCGAGGGATACCAATACCGGTATCCCTGACGGTCACCACCAGCTTGTAAAGCTGACGTTCCGGACTTCCGGAGCCCGGGCTGCCCTTTTCCCGGACCTTCAGAGGCTTCGCTGCGGCGCGGACAGTAACGCCACCCTCATGGGTGAATTTGATGGCATTGCCTACCAGGTTGAACAGAACTTGTCTCAGTCGGGTTTCGTCCAGCATCATGGCCGCCGGTATCCTGGAATCAACACTCACCTCCAGGGTGATGCCCTGTTCGCGGGCCCGGAGATCAAAAATATGGCGAACATCGTCGAGCAGTCGCCGCACCGACACGGCAGAATAGTCCAGACGCATTTTCCCCGCTTCAATGCGGGACAGATCCAGAATGTCGTTAATCAGCATTAACAGACTGCGGCTACCAGCCCGGATGGCGTCCAGATAATTTCGCTGCCGGGGATCCGTCACCGTGTTGCTGAGCAGATCACTGTAGCCGATCACGGCGTTCATCGGTGTCCGTATTTCGTGGGACATGTTTGCCAGGAACTCACTTTTCGCGAGGCTGGCGGCCTCTGCCTCCCGGGCGAGACGCTCGGCTTCAAGCTTGGCCGCCCGCAACTCGTCCTCGCTGCGGCGAAGGGCATTTTCAGAACGGATCCGTTCATCCACTTCCCGGGACAGCTTCCGATTCCAGTACAAGAAAATCAGAACAACAACGATGGCAATGAGCACCACCCGGCGCACCACGGTGTAATCGGTTTCCTGTTCAATATCAAGGTGAATCCAGCGATTGTAGATGGACTCCGTCTCGCTTGCATCGAGGCTGCCCAGAGCCTTGTTCAGCACCCGCTGCAGCTCCGGACTGTCCTTCCGGACCGCCAGTCTCAGATCGTACTGGTAGGGGGTGATACTGGTGATTCTGAGGTTCGACAACCCCAGCCGGGCAACGGTGTAGCTGACCGCCGGGATGTGAGTAACCATAACGTCCAGATCCCCATTGGAGAGTGCCAGAAGTCCTTCCTCTACGGTGGTCACGGGGTAAAGGTCCAGATTCGGGTGGTTGATCAGCAGGTAGTCATGGGCCGCCTGCCGGTTCACCACTCCCACCCGTTCATTGCGAAGCTCCCGGAGATCGCCGATAAAGCGCCCGTCATCCCGGATGGCAAGGACTATGGGCACGGTCAGGTAGGCCCGGGTGAACAGAAAGTCGTCTTCGGTACGCGGCGTCCGGGACAATCCAGGAAGTATGTCCACCTCGCCGGACCGGAGCTGGTCTTCGGCCTCCACCCGGCTCCCGACCACCGTACGGATGAACCGGGTGTTCAATCGCTCTTCGAGGCGGGTCAGCAGATCCGGAACCAGGCCAGTGGGCCGGCCATCCTGGGAATATTCAAACGGCGGCCAGTCCGAGCGAAAGGCCACCTTGAGATCGGGGTGCCGCTTAAGCCAGTCATGGTCGGAAGCAGATAGCTCGGTCCCGGTTCGCTCCAGCACAGGCTGCCCCGATTGCAGCCAGGACTGGCGGATCCCCCGATGCTCGTTGTAGCTGATCGCCGAAACGGCCTTGTTCAGTACCTGAAAAAGACGATCATTTCCGGCGTCCACCTGCAACACCACATCCACCGGATTGTCGTCCAGCAAATCCGATAAACCGATGCCGCTCACCATTGCCGACTGCAGGTAATCTGAAACCACAGGCACCGGTGCCAGAAATGCATCGGACTTGCCGGAAAGGACCAGCCCCACGGCTTCGCTGACATTGGCCGCCGGAACCGGTGTGAACGCCTCCACCCGGTCGAGCATGGGGTATTGATTCGGGTCGCCGTCGATGACAGCAATCCGGCTGCCCTCCAGATCCGCCAGAGTTCGGATGGCGGCGTCGCCGGCACTGACAAACAGACCGTAGGTCAGGGACATCAGCGGGTCGGTGAACCGTTTCCCCGGCACCACTGGCATGCCCGGCATCCGGGTGGTCAGAATGGCATCGGTCTCGGACTCGCGCTGAACCGGGCCACGGTCTTTCTCCGACGGAAGGACCACGGGCTCGATGGCCACATCCAGCTTTTCCGATAACCGGGCCAGATAATCGATATAGACTCCCGCCAGAGCACCTTCGCCCGTATCAAAAGCCAGTGGAACCTCAGCACTACGCAGACCTATCCGGAAGCGTTCCTGCTCCGCCAGCCAGGTCAGTTCCTTCAGACCGAGCACCGGCGCCGGCGACGTTTGCGGCGGGTCCGCCCATACCGGGGATTGAAACAGTGCCAGCAGGCAGCACAGTAGAAGAGGAGGGGTAACCTTCACTGGAATTCCTCAAGGGTTCCGCTACATTTGAGGGAACAATACCTGCAATCGCCGGCGATTTCATTCAGGCGGACCGCCAACAGGAGACGAGTGGACATGGACACCAGCAAACACGACCTCAGCACTTTATTCGAGCAGCTTGGCCTTGCCTCCGATACCGAGAGCATCGAGGATTTTGTCGCCAGGTACTCTCCCCTGCCAAGCGAGGTTGCGATCCAGGATGCCCCTTTCTGGTCAGAGAGCCAGTCTCATTTCCTGGAAGAAGGATTGGAGGAAGACAGTGACTGGGCAGAGATTATCGATGAACTGGATGCCCGGATGCGCCACTAGAACTCGGCGCCCTCACTGATAATAACCCGATCACGGCCCGCGTCCTTGGCCTGGTAAAGGGCGCGGTCGGCCCGATCAAACACCGATTCTTCAGTGTCGCCCGGAACAAAACCCGCCAAGCCGGCAGAAAAGGTAACGGTTACCGGCTCGCCCCGGAAATGAAATGGCAGCTTGCCGACATACTCCCGCACCTTGTCAACAACGGTACGGGCGTCGGCGGGCCCGGTTTCCGGAAACAGCACCACAAACTCCTCGCCCCCGAAGCGAGCCACGAAATCGGTGGTACGCAGCCGCTCCCTGAATTCCCTGGCAACCAGCTGAAGCACCCTGTCCCCGGCCTTGTGGCCGTATGAGTCATTGATTCGCTTGAAAAGGTCGATATCGAGAACGCCGACGGTCAGTGGATGACGGTAACGCTGCCAGCGGTTGCATTCGAAAGACAGCCGCTCCTGCCAGGCTTCCCGGTTGGGCAGCTCCGTGAGCAAATCGGTCATGGCTCGCAGACGCTCCTTGCGAACCTGCTCCTGCATCTGCTCTGAATACGCCTCCATGGCGGCCACTTTCTCCTGCATCGCCTCCAGTTGCTCGGAAAGCACCTGCTCACGCTCTGACTCCAGGGTGCGGAACCGGCCAACTGCCTGAACAATGCTTTCCAGATGGCCACTGACAGACTGTTTGAGGTCCTGGAGGTTGTCGCTGGCCTGCAAACGCAGCCCAACCTGCTCGATTTCCTCGCGGATCTCCCGGTCAAGATGCTCTGACGCATCAAGGCGACCGGTCTGGGCCGAGGACTGGACCGAGAAATGTTCCCGCAGGATCTCGAGTCGCTCATCCAAACGTTTGAGGAAGGCCTCAAACTCACGCTTGCTCCGGGTAACCGCGGCAATGACCAGTTCCGCGACATGATTCAGGCCTTCCCGCAACTCATTCCAGTCGTTACTTGCCAGCAGGGATCGCTGAAGGGCCCGGGCCCGGGCCTCGGCGGTGGATTCCAGCGAGACCTGAGCAAGCATCTGGCCCAGCAGCTGACCAACCCGGCGGGCAATACGCAGCCGTTGGGCATTGTCTTCAATATCCTGGTCATTGCCCGGTACATTAATAGCTTCTGAGGCGACTTCATGCTCTGGTTGGGGCTCCGGCCCGTTTTCTGGCTCTGGCTCCCGCTCTTTGCGCGAAAAAAACGAACGCTTCATGTTACCGGAGGCCTGGCGTTCATCCAGCAGGGCTACCTGGCGGTCAATCTGATTCTGCAGTTCCTTCCAGGCATCCACATCCACCCTGCTTTTCCGGAGGTCCTTGCGGATGCGGACCAGCAAGCGGTCAAGCTCCGGAGTCTGGCCCTCGGATGCGAGGCTGGTACGCACCAGCATCCGCTCAAGGGTATTCCGCTCCGCCTTCCATTGCTTTTCCCGGTTATCTGCGGATTCGAGTTCCTGAAGGTATTTCTCCTTCCAGGAAAGATCGGATGCCATGAAGCACTCCCGTTTACGCTGGCCGTACCGTTACTGAGTGAAAGGGACCGGTATGACGGTCACTGACCTGAGCTGTTTTCGTCCTTGCTCCTGCCATGATACTTATCCCGGCGGGCCCTGGGGTGACTCTGGTCATAAACCCGGGCCAAATGCTGAAAATCAAGATGAGTATAGACCTGGGTTGTGGCAATGTCGGCGTGCCCCAGCAGTTCCTGAACGGCGCGAAGGTCTCCACTGGATTCAAGCATGTGGCTGGCAAAGGAATGCCGCAGAAGATGGGGATGAAGTTTCTGGTCAGCCCCCCTGGTGATCCCCCAACGACTCAGCCGGGCCTGGATGCTCCGGTGGCTGAGCCGCCCACCACGCCGGCTGACAAACAGGGCGCCTTCAGCCTCATGGGCCAGCCCCGCCCTCTGAGGCAGCCAGGCCCGGATCGCTTCCACCGCTTTTTTCCCGACTGGCAACAGCCGCTCTTTACCACCCTTGCCGACTACCCGAACCTCGCCACTTCGCAGGTCAACGGTTTCCAGATCCAGGTTTGCCAGTTCCGCCAGCCGCAATCCGGAGGAATACATCAGCTCAAACATACACAGATCACGGACTTCGAGGGGGTCATCCGGCGGGCTGTCCAGAAGCTGACTCAGCTGGTCGACGTCGGCCACCCGGGGCAGGCGCCGGCCACCCTTCGGCGCGCGGGTGCCCAGGGCCGGGTTGTCGGGTGCCAGCTTTTCCCTGAGCAGAAACTGGAAAAAACGACGGGTTGCCGAAAGGTGCCGGGCAATACTGCGGCCCGAGAGGCCTTCCCGGCTGAGAGTCGCCACATAGCGGCGAAGATCATGGTTGGTAACCCGCCGCCACGAAGGAACCCCGCCGCCAGCCAGCCACCGGGCAAGGCGCAGGAGGTCCCGCTGATAGCTGTCACAGGTTCTGGGTGAATGCCGCTTCTCCGACGCCAGATGCCGGATGAAACCGGTTAATGGCCCGCACAGCTCATCGGGCACATCCGACGCCGCCGGAATCTCTGACACCTCAGCGCGACTCCGTCGCCATATCGGTAACCGGGGCAGCCATGGTGTGGCGCTGAACCATGGGCGGCAGCAGCCGGCTCAGGGTGTCGCTGATGTAGCTGAGAAACAGCGAGCCCATGCTCTGGTCAAAATAACCGGGCTGACAGCTGCCAACGGCAAACACGCCCACCAGTTCATCATGACGCAAGGGCACCAGGGCGACAGAAGCAATCGCCTCTTCCCGGTCCGGAAACAGGAACTCCCGTTCACTCTCGCGGAACTGGCCGCACACCGCCCGTTCGCCTTCAAGCAGACTGCCCAGTCGTTCTCGAGCCACGGACGGACTCACCACATGAAGAGCCCCCTGGGAGGCCTCCGGCAGCTCGGCTTCGGTAAACAGCAGCACCGAGGCCGCGTCGAGGCCGAAATCGCCACGGATACTGTCATCGATGGCTGAAGCCATATCGTTGAGGGTCCGCGCTTCAATCACCTGCATCAACAGGCGCTTGCTCTTTTCAAACAGGCGATCATTGTGGCGGGCAATGGACACCAGTTCCACCAGCTCCCTGCGCAGCGTGTCCCGCTGCTCGCGGAACAGGTGCACCTGGCGTTCGACCAGGGAAATGGCGCGACCGCTGTCGTGGGGCAGGGTCAGACTGCGCAGCAGCTCGTCCTGGTCGACAAAGAAATCGGGGTTGGCTCGTAAGTACTCCGCCACCTCTTTCCGGGTGAGGTCACCGGCCTTCTGGCGGGCCGCTTGTTCTGTCATGGTGAACTCCTGGCTGTCAGGATCGTTGTTTGTGGGGGCGGCCACTGCCCTTTCGGCGGCGGCTGCCAGAATCACCCGGCAGCCTTAACTGGCCTTCAAATACGCTGGTTGCAGGCCCTTCCATCATAACAGGGGTCCCGTCACCCTGCCATTCAATGACCAGTTTGCCGCCGCGCAACTCCACTTCAACCCGATGATCCAGCAGGCCACGCAAACAGCCAGCGACAACAGCGGCACAGGCTCCGCTGCCGCAGGCCAGGGTTTCGCCGGCGCCTCGTTCGAACACCCGGAGGCGGGCGTGACTGCGATCCAGTATCTGCAGGAAGCCGATGTTGGCCCGGGCCGGGAAGCGGGGGTGCCGCTCCAGCTTCGGCCCCAGGGTGTCCACAGGCGCTGTGTCTACGTCCGCCACCACCAGCACGCCGTGGGGATTGCCCATGGACACAGCGCTGAGTTCGACGGTTTGGCCGTCCACATCCACGGTGTAGACGTCCTTGCGACGGTCTGCGGCAAACGGAATGGCCGGCGGGTTCAGCTCGGGCACCCCCATATTGACCATGACCATGCCATCCCGGCCAACGCGAAGTTCGATCACACCCTTGGCGGTCTGGACCCGTATCACCTTTTTATTGGTCAGGTGCTGATCCCGGACAAACCGGGCGAAACAACGGGCGCCATTGCCGCACTGCTCCACCTCGGAACCGTCCGCGTTGAAGATGCGGTAGCGGAAATCCACGTCGGGCAAGCCCGGCGGCTCCACCACCAGCAACTGGTCAAACCCGATACCGAAATTCCGGTTGGCCAGATCCCGGATCGTGTCCGGGCGCAGCCGGAACGGCTGGCTGATGGCATCCACAACCATGAAATCGTTACCCAGCCCGTGCATCTTGGTGAACCGAATTAAGGGGCCCTGGCTCCGGCGCTGCTGACTCATCTCCTCGCCTCCGCTCATTCCGGAAGGCAGCTCTCGGGCGCGAGCTGGTCTTCAAGGGTTTCGCGGCGCCGGACCACATGCACCTGCTCGCCATCGACCATCAGTTCCGGGGGACGATTGCGGGTGTTGTAGTTGGAACTCATGACAAAGCCGTAGGCACCAGCAGAGCGAACCGCCAGCAGGTCGCCAGCCTGGAGACGCAGATGACGGTCCTTGCCCAGGAAGTCTCCGGTTTCACAGACCGGACCGACCAGATCCCAGGCTTTCTGCTCGCCGCCCTGATGCGGCCTGACCGGAATGATCGCCTGCCAGGCACCGTAAAGGGCCGGGCGGATCAGGTCGTTCATGGCCGTATCAATGATGGCAAAGTTCCGGTGCCCGGTGCACTTCAGGAACTCGACCCGGGTCACCAGGATGCCGGCATTGGCGGCAATGGAACGGCCCGGTTCGAGAATCAGCTCCAGCTTCCGGTCACCCAGACGCTCCGCCAGCGCCCGGACATAATCCGACGGCTGCGGTGGCTGCTCCTGATTGTAGGTAACGCCCAGACCGCCCCCCATATCCAGGTGATGGATGTGAATACCCCGGTCGGCCAGGGTGTCGATCAGGGCCAGCACCCGGTCCAGCGCATCCAGAAACGGGGAGACGGTGGTGAGCTGGGAGCCAATATGGCAGTCCACGCCCTTGATCTCCAGGTTTGGCAGGCTCGCAGCGCGGGTGTACACGTTCGGCGCTTCGGCGATGTCGATTCCGAATTTGTTCTCTTTCAGACCCGTGGAAATGTAGGGATGGGTACCGGCGTCAACATCCGGGTTCACCCGCAGGGAAACCGGTGCCTTGGCGCCAAGCTCGCCGGCGACAGCGTTCAGCCGGTCCAGCTCGGTATCGGATTCAACGTTGAAACAGCGCACACCCACCTCAAGCGCGCGCTTCATTTCCCATTCCTGCTTGCCAACGCCTGAAAACACCACCTTTGCCGGGTCTCCGCCGGCCCGCAGTACCCGCTCCAGCTCGCCCGCCGAGACAATATCGAAACCGGCACCGAGCCGGGCCAGAACATTGAGCACCGCCAGATTGCTGTTGGCTTTGACGGCATAACACACCAGGTGCGGGTGATCCCGCAGGGCATCGTCATAGGCCCGGTAATGACGCTCAAGCGTTGCCCGGGAGTAGACGTAGGCCGGCGTACCAAAGTGATCGGCGATGGCAGAGACAGCCACATCCTCGGCGTACAGCTCGCCGTCGCGATAGTTGAAATGATCCATGAGTTTCCTGATTCGTTGCGCGGGGTCAGGAGGCCTGAGCGTCAGTCTCGGTCTGCTTTCCGGTCCTGCGGTTGCCCGGCAGAGCCCGTCCCGGAAGCCCTCGAAGCGTCCTGGCTGTCACGGTACAGCGGTCCTTTCTGGCCGCAACCGTTCACCACCAACGCCAGCAACAGCACCATGATCGGCAGAGTCCACGCACGCATACCTGCTACCCCTGAGTTCACTATGGCGGCAGTATACCTGAGACCCGCACCGTGCGGCGAGGTCAGCGCACCCTGGCAAGCTGCCGGTTGAGGGAATCCTCCAGCGCTGACCGGTAATACAGGTACTGGCTGGTCTGGATATCCTGCTGATAGACCCTGGGGTCAATATCGTGAGGCAGATGGACATCGGTCAGGTACACCGGGTAAACCTCGCCGCTCTGGCGCAGGGAACGGATGTAGTGGGCTACGGCAGGAATCAACTGGTCGCCGTATTCCTGCACGGTAAATTCCTGCTCGCCACAAAAAATATCAAAGCGCAGCCGGCTATCCCCTTCGTGAATTCCGACAGCCTGCACCTCAAGCCCGGGCAAGGGCGCACCCGAATCCGATTCCGGCCGGTATTCGGCACACCAGGTGCCGTCGCGCCGGACAACTTCGTAGCATTGCACCCCGGCAACAATCCCGGGCGCATCAGTATGGCTGAGCAACCGCCGCTCAATCAGGTTGTCCAGAAAGCGCAGCACAGGCACCAGCAAGTGCCGACGGCTGCCCACAGCCTGGTCCCAGCTGAACACCGAACCGAGCTCATCAACGACCCAAAGCCGCGCCTGATCCCCCAGAACCCGGAAAAAAACCTGGATATTATCCGGTTCACTGGCCTGACTAACGGCCCGCAGGGCCTGTTCCTCCTGCAGCGCGTAGCGATCAAACACCACCGGCAAGTATCGCTCCTGGGGCAACGCCAGGTGCTCCATCAGCGCCTCGAAGCTTTCCAGCGCCACGAACCCCGGCTCCAGGCCGTTAAACTGCAGCAGGAAATAACGGCGATCCATCTCAATCACGTAGCGCAACGGGTGTGGCCCGCTGCCGCCGGCAAAGAAAGGCCTCAGAACGTCGGCAAACAGTTCCTGAACCCGACGGGCAATGGCGGAGCCGTGCCCCCGGTTATGGCAATGCACCACAATACCGGGCAATTCGGATGGGTTGGCCGCCACCGATGCCAGAACATTTTTCAGGCACTGGATGAGCGTGTCGCCAGCAGCGTAGTGCTGCAGGCTGACTTCGTGCCAGCTGTTGAAGGTGATCTGATCGATGCTGATAACCAGGTTCTCCCGACCGCCGCTGAAACCCAGTGAATCATGCCGCGAACTGAGTTTATGGAGCCCCTTTTCAGTGAGGTGAGCCTGGGGGTCCACGCCCACATTCACCAGCAGGAGAGTTCTCAGGGGCCGGACACCCCGTGACAGGGCCTCCCGCTCGGCCGGTGCAATCGGGAATGGCAGGAACGCGGACAGGGCATCGAGCATTTCCCGCAACTCGCTGACCGAGGCAATACGGGTTCCGGAACGCACGTTCAGCCGTGTCGACCGGGTCAACAGGCCATTGCAGTAGCACCAGACCATCAACTCGGCCAGATTGCCAGAGCGGCGAATTACCGGCTGCCAGAAGGCATCGGCCGGATCTTCCAGGTCCCGGTAGAGCAACCAGCCTTCACCATTGCCACCCTGCCCAGACTGGTGGTGGAAGGCGAGATTCTCCTCCGCCAGCGACGGCGCGAGGCCCGGATTGATCTGTTCAATCTTGCCGGCTTTACGCTGGAACGCCGCGTACAGCTTACGGCCCAACAGGTTGATATCGCTGTCACTGATGGCGGCCCGCTGGCCGTGTTCCCTGGCCATTTTCGAGAGCAGGCGATAGCTGTGGGTAAGCTCGTTCACGATCATCCGGCGCAGGCTGGTGACATCCTCAGCCCGCCAGCGCTGGCGCTCATCCAGCTCCGCCAGCGTGCTCTCCGGCCAGCCCCAGCGTTCAACCAGCCGTCTCAGCAGGCGGGCTCGCCACTGTTCAGAGGACACCTCCGAACGGGTCAGCGGCAGGCCGGCTTTCAGATACAGGCTCCGACGGATCAGGTCCAGCCTGGACGCCATCCCAGGCCCTGAAAGCCAGGCCTCCAGCCGGTCATAAAGCATGACATAAGGATCGAGACTGTCCGCACCGGTCTCGCCCCGGAACACCGCACGTTTGAACTCGCTGGACAATAATGCCTGTCCCGCTGTCCGCGCATAACACTCAATCAGAAGCAGTTTAAGAATGGATTTCCAGGGCGCATCAATCCCCTTGTACAATTGCCAGACTCCGGCACCGAGGAATTCCGCCTCAGGAATCGCCGGCACAGGGCCAAAATCAATGTAGTCATCAGCCCGCACAAACCTGCAATCCACCAGTTTTCTCATACAGTCATCGTAGCTCGCTTCCTGTTCGGCCGGAATAAGCCACCACATGGGCCAGGCACCGGCCAGGTGGATACTGGTCCGGTAGAACTCGTCGAGCAACAGGAAGTGCTGGGCACTGCCACAGTTCTCGCCCGTTACCTCGGCCCGCTGCCGGCCGGCCCGCCAGTCCGAGGCACAGAAGACGAATACGTGAAGTTCCACACCGAGGGCTTCTGCCCAGCGCGCCAACTTCTCGGCCTTGCGTTCGAGACAGCGGATTCCACGCTCGGGCAAATCGTTGCGGTGGCATAGCCAGACATCAAGATCGCTCGCCACGGAATGACCCAGGGTGCCGGGGCTGCCCATCAGAAACATGGCGTCCAGACCCGGTTTGCGCTTGCCTTCATCCTTCAGGGTGAAGGTCCTGGCCAGTCGTCGCGCCGCGTTGATGGTTGCAAAGGACGGCTTGTAATCGTTCAGGCCATAGGGGCAATCGCTGTCCAGGTACCCCGGCAAAGCCGGATGGTTGAGATGGAAAACCAGGGGCAGGATTTCCAGCACCATCTGCTGGCGATAGGACAATGCCGAATGGGCACGGCTCCAGCGCTGCTGATTGACCAGAAGGAACCGGTCTCTCAGGCGACGGAGGGTCTTGCGGTCTATTCCCTCCTCAAAGTCGAGGGCAATCGGGGCAACGTGGGCGGTCAAGGCGCCTCCGCAGAGAGGTTCTTTTCAGGGTCAGTATGGGTATGATGGACGCATCGTGGCAAAACCGACAAAAAAATAAAAGCTATAGAACCCCGAGGCTCACCCGTCGTGAAAGAATTCATCATTCGCCGCTACCGCTCGGAGCAGTCCCCGACACCGGAGCGCTATACGATTGTGCGCATTGACGATGAAGGCAAAGTGCTGCTTGCCGATCATCAGGCCGAAGCCATCCTTGGTTACGGCAGCGATGAACTGGTGGGCCAGCCGGTACACCGGATCCTGGCATCCCGCCAGGACGACCCTTTTGCGCCGGCGAACCGACACCGTATTGAACGTGGCCAGAGCGTTCTGGTGACATTCAGGCACAAGGAAGGGTTCTTTTACACAGCCTGTCTGAGCCTGCGCGCCGACATGCGCGATTCCGACAAGGCAGCCAGCGCCACCATAACCCCGTGCGACAGTGCAACCAGGGACTCACGGCTGCTGCGCTCGGCGGAGAACAGTGCCCGCTTCGGAGTCTGGGAGCTCGACACCCGAACCAACGAGATGACCTGGACAGAGGGTATGTTCCGGCTCCTTGAGCTTAGGCCCGGCAGCGAGATCACCCCGGAACAGGCCCTGTTCTGCTGCCAGACGGGACAGGCACGGGTCAGGGCCATGTTCCGGCGCTGCATGCGGGCCGGCGAAAGCTTTTCCCTCGATCTTGACATTCTTACCTCCAGGCAGAACCCGCGCCGGGTTACCCTGAATTGTCAGGCACTCAAGCAGGGGGGCGGGATTCACAGGCTCGGCGGAACACTGGTGGACCATACTGCTGAAATGCAGCGCGAATGCGCCTGCCAGAATGCGCAACAGTTGCTGGCAGCGACCACCCGTGCCACACCGGATCTTGTGGTTGCAGTGGACACATCGTTCAACCTGCTGCACTTCAATGGTGCCTGGGCCAGCCAGTTCGTGGAAACATTTGGCGTGAATCCCGGGCACGGCGATAACCTGAGCAAACTTCTGCAGGAATTTCCGAATGAACGCAGGCTGATGGAGCGCCTCTGGCATCGGGCCTTCGAGCGCGACAGCTTCGTGGTTGAAATGCCTATGGCACAACAGTCACGTGAGCTGCCAGTGCATGAATTCCACTACCAGCGCCTGACCAACGAACTTGGCGAAGTGACCGGCGCTGTCCATGTGGCAAGGCGCATCGGGAACCGCATCAACCACGCCTCAAATGGCGACCACCGGATCCGGCACGATCCGGTCACCGGCCTGATGAACCGCAAGGAATTCATCGCCCGGATGCTCCGGACTCTGGAACAGAAAGCCCACCGGAATTCCTGTGACAGCCTGCTGTATCTGGATCTTGATGACTTTGAACGCTTCAACGATTTGGCCGGCAGCGGTACCTGTGACCGCTACCTGCGGGAGCTGGCCGGCAATCTCGGCGTGCGGGTGCATCAGCGTGACGCCCTGGCACGACTGGCCGGAGACACTTTCGCCCTGCTGATCGAGAACTGCCCGGAGGCCCGGGCCCGGAAAATTGCCCAGGAAACCCTGGACCTGATCGGGGAACTGGTCTTCGAATGGCAGGGCCACAAGCTTCAGACCACAGCCTCCGGCGGCCTCCTGATCATGGACAGCGACATACCGGGCGATCCGGAACAACTGCTCAGCCAGGCCGCGGACCTTTGCCACACCGCCAAAACCTCGGGCCGAAACCGGGTCCATGCCGCCAGAGCAATCACCCAACAGACCGACGATTCAACCGCCAGCCGACGAGTGGAGCAGATACGTGAGGCGTTGGACGGCGGTCACCTGATTCTCGAATATCAAGCCATGCGACCGGTGGCCAGCCCCACCTGGGGCGATCATATTGAAATCCTGTGCCGGATCCCGGCAACATCGGATGGCGGGACCATGCTCAGGCCCGACAACTTCCTGCCTGTCGCGGAACGTTTTGATCTGGCCAAACGCCTGGACCGCCAGGTGATTTGCCAAACCCTGGACTGGTTAGGCAACCAGCCGCTGCTGGAACCCCGACTGAAATACTGCGGCTTTAACCTGTCGCTGGCCAGTGTACTGGATGACACCTTCCCGGATTTTATGGCCCGGGCTGTGAGCGAATCGCCGTTTGCCCCCAACTGCTTTTGCCTGGAAATTCGCGAAGCTCATGCAACCCAATACCCGGACGATGTGGCCGTGCTTTGCGACGCCCTGCATCGGGCGGGCTGTCGGGTGGCTCTGGACGGCGCCGGCGCTTCGGTGGAAAGTTACAGCCTGGCGGCGAAATTGCCCGTGGACATTATCAAGCTGGATCGGCGGATGGTGCAGCAGCTGGAAGAGGATCCGGTGCAGCAGGTGATGCTCGAAGCCCTGCACCGGATTGCCGAGGCCGCCGGCAAGGTCACCGTGGCCACATTTATCGAGAGCGACGATGCCCTCCGGAAAGTCAGGACCCTCGGCATCCATTATGGCCAGGGCTACCGCCTGTTCCGCCCGCAACCTCTGGAACAGCTAACGCCGGCAGCGGTTGATCTGGCCACGGGACGGATTGGCGGCTAACGGCCCCACCCGTGGCCGGCAGGTGCGGCTCAGCCCAGTTGGCTGCGCGCCCGGCCAACGGCCGCACGAACCTGATCCGGCGCCGTACCGCCCAAGTGATTGCGGGCCTGAACCGACCCTTCCAGGGTAAGCACATCAAACACATCGGCCCCGATACGGTCGGAGAACTGCTGCAGTTCTTCCAGGGTCATGTCAGACAGGTCACGGCCTTCAGCCACGCCGAACGCCACCGACTTACCCACGATTTCGTGAGCGTCCCGGAAAGGCACACCTTTTTTCACCAGGTAATCCGCCAGGTCGGTGGCGGTGGAGAAACCACGCTTGGCCGCCGCCCGCATGTTAGCGGCCCTGGAACGAATGGCCGGAATCATGTCGGCGTAGGCCTTCAGGCAACCCTTGATGGTATCCACGGTGTCGAACAGAGGCTCCTTGTCCTCCTGGTTGTCCTTGTTGTAGGCCAACGGCTGGCTTTTCATCAGGGTCAGCAGGCTGATCAGGTGGCCATTGACGCGGCCGGTCTTGCCCCGGACCAGCTCAGGAACGTCCGGGTTTTTCTTCTGGGGCATAATGGAGGAGCCGGTGCAGAACCGGTCCGGCAGATCAATAAAGTCAAACTGGGCGGAGGTCCAGAGCACCAACTCCTCGCTGAACCGTGAAAGATGAGTCATCAGCAGCGCGGCAAAACTGCAGAATTCGATGGCAAAATCCCGGTCGCTGACCGAGTCCAGGGAATTCTCGGTGGGCCGGTCAAAGCCCAGCAGCCTGGCCGTCATCTCACGATCTATGGGGTAGGTGGTGCCGGCCAGCGCCGCTGCACCCAGGGGCATCACGTTCACTCGCTTGCGACAATCCTGAAGGCGCTCGGCATCCCGCACCAGCATTTCGTACCAGGCCAGCAGATGGTGCCCGAAGGTCACCGGCTGGGCGGTCTGCAAGTGGGTAAAGCCGGGCATGATGGTATCCGCCTCGCGCTCGGCCAGATCGAGCAATCCCGATTGCAGACGCCGCAATTCCCCGGCAATCACATCGATCTCGTCCCGCAGGTACAGACGGATATCGGTGGCCACCTGGTCGTTTCGGCTTCGGCCGGTATGGAGTTTCTTGCCGGTGATGCCGATGCGGTCGGTCAGCCGCGCCTCAATGTTCATGTGAACGTCTTCGAGGCTCACTGACCACTGGAAGTTGCCGGCCTCAATCTCCGCCTTGACCCCGTTCAGCCCCTCGATGATCTGGTCCCGCTCCTCGCTGGTAAGCACGCCAACCCCGGCCAGCATGGTGGCATGGGCAATGGAACCGGTGATGTCGTGATGATACAGGCGCTGGTCAAATCCCACCGATGCGGTAAATTTTTCCACAAAGGCATCGGTGGGTTCACTGAAGCGTCCGCCCCAGGGTTTTTCTGAGCTTGTGGTCTGGTCAGACTTTTTCTGATCCGTCATGGTCTATCTTTCCTGCTGACAGCCCGGCATCATCTGGCGGGAACTGGGTACATTGAACGTGGCGGGAGTATACCATTGTGACCCGGGTAAAGGAGACACCCCGTTACGGGGACAAAAGCAGGGCGAAAGCCGTGACAGCGAACGAGTTCTACGTCCCCGACCTGTGCCGGGTAAGAGCCGTGTTCCTGTTGTTGGTGACCAGCGAACTGCTGGTTCTGGTCCTCGCCATCGTGCAGGCGGACCGGGGCTGGATCGACTGGAACTACTTCGGGCTGCTGTCGCTGTTTATCCAGTGGACCACCCTCACCAGCGCCGCACTGATCTGCCTGTTGCGAACCAGGCTCGCCCGGATGTCCGTTCCCGGTGCCACCGCCATTATTGTCGCCATCGTGCTGCTGGATGTACTGGCGTTCAGCCTGTTTGCCGACAGCGTCGTGCACCCCCAGGCCGGTGTGGCCGTCTGGCAGGGCGTCGCCAAAAAGATGTTGCTGGCCCTGCTGATTGTACTGATGGTGCTGCGCTACTTTTATTTGCAACACCAGTGGCAGCAGCAGCGGGAAGCGGAAATGCAGGCCCACCTGGCGTCCCTTCAGGCCCGCATCCAGCCCCACTTCCTGTTTAACAGCATGAACACCATCGCAAGCCTGATCGCCATCAATCCAGACAAAGCCGAAGAAGCAGTGCTGGATCTGTCCGAACTGTTCCGCGCCAGCCTTCGCACCGGCGACCAGTTGATTCCCCTGTCCAGGGAACTGGAACTGTGCCAGCGCTACCTGACCATCGAGGCACTCCGCCTGGGTGACCGGCTGAAGCTCGAATGGCGGATTCAGGCGGGCCTGGAGCAACAGGCGATCCCCCCCCTTACCCTGCAGCCCCTGGTGGAAAACGCCATCTACCACGGTATCCAGCCCAGGCCCGAGGGTGGCACCGTGCGAATCGAGGCCGAGGACAAAGGCGACTTCGTCTACCTGCTGGTGCAGAATCCGAAACCAGAACAGAGCCCCCACCAGCATGACGGCAACCGCATGGCGCTGGCCAACATCAAGTCCCGGCTCCAGGCGCTGTTCGGGGAACCGGCCGTGCTCAAACACAGCCATCATAACGAGGTGTATACCGTGACACTGCGACTGCCTCGCCAGAACGCCAGCGAACAGAAAATCCCCGGAAAGGGAACCGAGATCCGCCATGAGTGATACCCGCAGCGTCCTGATTGCCGATGACGAGCCCCTGGCCCGGGAGCGTATCCGCCGCCTGGTGGAGGCGCTTTCGGGTTACCGGGTCTGTGGTGAAGCCGCAGACGGCGACGAAACCCTGAAACAGGTTGCACAACTGGATCCCGACATTCTGCTGCTGGACATCCGCATGCCCGGCATGGACGGCATGGAAGCGGCCGACCGCCTGAGCCAGCTGTCCAACCCGCCGGCTCTGATTTTCTGCACCGCCTACGACCATTACGCCATACGGGCGTTCGGCGTGCAGGCCATTGCCTACCTGCTCAAGCCCGTGCGCAAGGAGGCACTGGCGGACGCACTGGCAAGGGCCGGCAGGGTCAACCGGGTGCAACTGCAAACCCTGAATGGCCAGGCCCGCCAGAGACCTGAACAGCTGGCGGTGCGCACTCATCGCGGTACCGAGCTGATTGACCTGTCCGAAATCCTCTACTGTGAAGCCGACCAGAAATACGTCACCATCCATCACACCCGGGGTGAAACCGTCTGCGACTACACCCTCAGGGAGCTAGAAAACAGTTACTCCGGCGTGTTGCTCCGGACCCACCGGCACACTCTTGTGGGCGTGCGTTTTATCCAGGGGCTGAAACGGACATCCGACGGTCAGAACCGGGTTGTACTCAGGGACGGCCAAGGCGAACTCCCGGTCAGCCGCAGGCATGCCAGCAACGTGCGCCAGTGGCTACAGGAGCACCAGCCGGGCTGAGGGCGCGCTATTTCAAAGGTGGTATCTACGGGACTTTTCTGCCGTCACAAGGTAACCTTGGCGGACATTTTCCAAACCGACAGTGAGTGTCATGTCCAAACGTACCCTTCGCATTGCAACCCGCAGCAGCGCACTGGCGCTGTGGCAGGCAGAATTCATCAAGGCAGAACTGGAAAGGCTGCACGACCACATCGCCGTGGAGCTGGTCAAGATCAAGACCCAGGGCGACAAGATTCTGGATGTACCCCTGGCCAAGATCGGCGGCAAGGGCCTGTTTGTCAAAGAACTGGAAGAGGCCATGCTGGACGGCCGCGCGGATCTGGCGGTGCACTCCATGAAAGACGTACCCATGGAATTCCCGGAAGGACTGGGGCTGGTGGCCATCTGTGAGCGGGAAGACCCCACCGACGCCTTTGTCAGCAACCAGTACGGGAACGTTGACGCCCTGCCCGATGGTGCCGTGGTTGGCACCGCTAGCCTGCGCCGGGAATCCCAGCTGCGGGCCTACCGCCCGGACTTGAAGATTCACGTTCTGCGCGGCAATGTCAATACCCGGCTGGCCAAGCTGGATGCCGGTGAATACGACGCCATCGTACTGGCCAGCTCAGGCCTGAAGCGCCTGGGTTTCCATGAGCGCATCCGCTACAGCCTGCCGGACACCGTCTCCCTGCCGGCAGTCGGCCAGGGCGCCCTCGGCATTGAATGCCGGGTTGATGATAACGAGCTGCTGGCCATGCTTGAGCCACTGAATCACCAAGACACTTCTGATCGCGTCAGGGCGGAACGGGCCCTGAACCGCCGCCTTCAGGGCGGCTGCCAGGTGCCGATTGCCGCCTACGCACTGCTTGAAGGCCAGGACACTCTCTGGCTGCGGGGGCTGGTGGGTGCCGTTGACGGAACCCGGATCTTCCGCGCCGAGGGCCGTGCCCCCCGGGCCGAGGGAGAGCGTCTTGGCCGTGAGCTGGCGGAAGACCTGCTGGCCCTGGGTGCCGACAAGGTGCTGGCTGAAATCTATGGCCATACACCAACCTGAGCCTGATCTGAACGGCCGGCGGGTCCTGATCTGCCGGCCCGAACCGGAAGCGTCCCGGCTGGCCAGCCGTTTCCGGGCGGCGGGTGCCGATGTGCGCATCCTGCCACTGATTGACCGGCAACCTCTGCCGGAAACCCCGGAGCGTCGCACCCTCATCCTCAGCCTGGACGAGTACGCCCACATCATTGCGGTCAGCCCTTTCGCCGCCCGTCTTCTGCTGGATGAGACAGACACCTGGTGGCCCCAGATGCCCATGGGTATCCGCTGGTATGGTGTCGGCGCTGGCACGGCTGCGGTGCTTGCAGAACACGGACTTAATCCCCAAATGCCTCCGGAAGGCTGGACCAGCGAAGCGCTTCTTGCCCTGCCATCGCTGAACAATCTTCAGGGCGAACGGGTGTTGCTGGCCCGGGGTGAAACCGGCCGCGAGCTTATCCGGGAAACCCTGGAATCCCGGGGCGCCAGGGTCACCCCCCTGCCCCTGTATCGGCGTTTCTGCCCGGACTATCCGCCGGAACAGGTTCAGGCGACGCTTGAGACCTTCGCTCCGGAGGCCATCATCGTGCTCTCCGGAGAAACCTTGAACAATCTCATCGCACTCAGTGCGAATAGCAGCCATAATCTATACGATAGGTTATTGATTGTTCCCGCAGATCGGGTTGCCGAACAGGCCCGTGAGGCGGGGTTCCAAAATCCGTGTATACCAGGAAGCCTTGCCGATAACGACATCGTGGCTACGGTTGCAACGCAACTCGCCGGCCGGGACGGTGGCTCCGGAAAAGCCAAGTAAGGACGCCCGTGACAGAGACAACGAATCAACTGCCCGCACCCGTTTCCAAGGAACCAACCGAGCGCCAGAAACTGTGGCCGGTCTGGCTGGTCGCCCTCGTTGCCCTGATTCTTACGGCTGTCCTGGCACTCTGGAGCTGGCAGCAGTGGAACAACCATCAGGCTGTCATGCAGTCACTGCAGGCCTTGCAGCAGGACACCGCCCAGCTCGAAGAACTTTATGGCGACCGGGGCAGCCAGCAGAGTCGGCGCCTGCAATCCCTGGAAGAAAAACTGGCGAGCCAGCGCGAGCTGATTGCCACCCAGCAGCGCCAGATCGATCACAACGCCAGGGAGCTTCTGGAAGCCGGTAACCGGACCCGCACTGACTGGTTGCTCGCCGAGGCGGAATACCTGCTGCGGATCGCCAACCAGCGGCTGATGATCGAAAAAGACATCCGTGGCGCCCTGTCGGCACTGGAAGCGGCCGACGAAGTGCTGAACGCGTCTGACGATATCGGCGTCTATCCGGTGCGCCAGCAGCTTGCCCGTGAGATCCTGGCCCTCAACGGGCTGGCCGGTGTCGACCGGACCGGGCTCTACCTGAAACTCGAAGCCGCCATCGACAGCATTAGCCAGTTGACCGACCAGGCCCTGATCAGCGAAAACGCACCTGGCTTCCTCGCTGGCTCTGGCTCACCAGCGGAGGTCGAAACCGGCGGCGAAACCGGCCCTCTGCGACAGGCCTGGAACAAGGCAAAAGCCACCCTGATGCAGGTCGTCGTTGTCCGCCGCCTGGACGAACCGGTGAAACCCCTTCTCTCGCCCGACCAGAGCGCCTACGCCCGGCTCAATCTCCAGCTGATGCTGGAAGAAGCGGAAATGGCGGTCCTGCGGGGCAACCAGTCTCTGTACGAGCGGGCGCTGACCAAGGCCCGCACAACCATCGACGACTGGTACGATGCCAGCAACCCCCGGATCACCGCACTCACCGGCACCCTGGCCGAGCTGGCCCAGAAAAATGTGGACCCCGAACTGCCGGATATCAGCCAGTCCCTGGACCTGCTCAAGGACCGGCTGGCCGGCCGTCTCAATGCCAGTAATGGTGATGGCGGGGGCAACGCCAGCCAGGCTAATGGGGGCGGTGATTCATGATTCGCCTGCTACTGATTATCCTGCTTGCGCTATTGATTGGCACCGGGCTTTCCCTGGGACTGCAGTATGATCTGGGCTATATCCGGATCAGCCTTGGTCACTACCTAGTCGAAACCAACTTCTGGGTGGGGCTGGGCCTTCTGGTAGTCGTCGTTATCCTGACCGTATTGATCATCAACGTCGCCCGCCGGCTCGGGAAAAGTACCGGGCTGGTCGCAGGCTGGGTTGCCCGGAGTAATGAGCGCAGGGCACGCCGCCGGACAACCCAGGGCCTGCTGGCCCTGGCGGAGGGTAACTGGCCCAGGGCCCGCAAATTACTGACCGCCTCGGCCGGCCATGCGGATACCCCGCTGATCAATTATCTGGCGGCCGCCCAGGCGGCGTTCGAATCCGGTGATCATGAAGCGGTGGATAACCTGCTGCGCCAGGCGTTCGACAGCACCCCGGGGTCGGATATGGCCGTCGGCATCACCCAGGCCCAGTTGCAACTGGCCGGCAACCGCCTTGAGCAGGCCCTGGCCACACTGGTTCGCCTTCGCAAACAGTCACCTCATCATCCCTTTGTGCTGAAACTGCTGAAAAACACCTACCTGCGCCTGGAAGACTGGCGGGAGCTGTCAAAGCTGGTACCGGAGCTGCGCAAGCGCAGCGTGTTGCCGGAAACGGAACTGAATAATCTCGAACGTCAGGTCTGGCACAACCTCCTGGAGCGCGCCGCAGACGATTGCCGTCGCCAGCAGAAACAGAACCCGGAGGCATCTCTGGAACCGCTAACCCGGCTTTGGGATGAATTACCTGGCTTTCTCCGTCGCGACGAATACACCATCCGGGATTACGCCCGCCTGCTGGCAGGCCTTGGCGACGAAGTACAGACAGAAACCCTGTTACGCAAGGTGCTGCGCAATCACTGGAGTGACGAACTGATCAACCTCTACGGCCGGGTGAAGGGCCAGAAGCCCGACGAGCAATTGTTGCTGGCAGAACAGTGGCTCAAAGACCGGCCGAACAACGCCGAGCTTCTGCTGGCCCTGGGCCGCCTTAGCCTGCGCAACGAACTGTGGGGCAAGGCCCGGGAATACTTCGAAACCAGCCTGCGGCTGAAACGGGGCCGGGAGGCACTGGCGGAACTGAGCCGCCTGAACGCCCACATGGGCGATGAAGGGGCCAGCGTCAAACTGCTGATGCAGGGACTGGAGAAAGATAACGGACTACCGGACCTGCCGATGCCAAGGGCATGAACATGGGGTCAGATGAAAATGGGGTCAGATGAAAACTTCATCTGACCCCATTTTCATCTGACCCCGATTTCACGCTCTGGGTGCGTATTCGAGCACATCCGAGAAGAAGGCGCCCTCAGGCAGGCCGGCCTCCACAAGCGCATCCATCAGGGTGTACACCATGGTGGGCGAGCCACTGGCGTGCACTTCCACGTTGTTCCAGTCCATTCCGGAAGCCAGAACCGCGTGCACCAGCTGGTCGTGGTGACCGCGCCAGTCGCTGTCTTCATCATCACCCACCACCGGCAGGAAGGTGAATGGTGGCCACTCCTCCTGCCATTGCCGGGCCAGGGAACGAAGGTACATGTCTTCATGTCGGCGCACCCCCCAGTAGAGCTTCACCGGATGCTTGTACGAGGTTTCCCGGAGATAATCCACCAGACTTTTCATCTGCGCAAAACCGGTACCGGCCGCCACCAGCAGCAGGGGTTTTTCTGGCGTTGACGCCAGGCAGGCCTTGCCGTGGGGTAATTCCACGGTCACCTCGCCGCCGGAGGTCAGGGCATCAATGACTTTCTGTGCCGACACCCACTCCGGAGTCGCCTGGATATGCAGCTCGATGTTCCGGGCCGAAGGGCTGCTGGCGATGGAAAAGTAGCAGGGCTCTGCATCCGGCAGCTTGATCGAGAGATACTGCCCGGCGTGAAACGAAAGTTGCCGGCGCCGCGGAAGCTGTAGCTCAACGCGATAGACATCGTGACTGATGGAGCGGACGTCCACGACTTTCGCCAGGTAATTACCAGGCTGGTTGTTTCCGGTTGCCATAACGGCGGATATCTCCAGGTCCAGGTCCGTGAGCGCTGTGGTTCTGCACAGCATCAACTGCCCGCCGGCCTCAACAGTCTGTTGGTTTCGGGTGTTAAGCGCGAGGCCGGCCACTAGCCGCGCCTCGCAGAGTTCACACACCCCGTTTCGACAGGCCGCAGGCACCTCAATGCCTGCGCTGGCAGCGGCACTGAGTAAATCGCCCTCCCGGGCAGCGTTAAAGGCAATACCGGAAGGGTAAAGCACCACGCGCCGATGGTCACTGGCCATATCAGTCGGGTCGGGACAGCGAACTTTCAATGCCCAGACTGCCCCAGAGATCGTCCACACGCTGTTTGACCTCGTCGGTCATGGTGATGGGTTCGCCCCACTCCCGGCTGGTTTCGCCCGGCCATTTGTTGGTGGCGTCCATCCCCATCTTGGAACCGAGCCCCGACACCGGCGAGGCAAAGTCCAGATAATCGATAGGCGTGTTCTCCACCAGGGTGGTGTCACGCATCGGATCCATCCGGGTGGTCATTGCCCAGATCACGTCTTCCCAGTTGCGGGCGTTCACGTCATCGTCGGTGACAATCACAAACTTGGTGTACATGAATTGCCGTAGGAAAGACCATACCCCCATCATCACCCGTTTGGCATGGCCGGGGTACTGTTTCTTCATGGTCACGATAGCAAGCCGGTAGGAACAGCCCTCCGGTGGCAGGTAGAAATCGACGATCTCCGGGAACTGCTTCTGCAGAATCGGAATAAACACCTCGTTCAGCGCCACACCCAGAATTGCCGGCTCATCGGGCGGTCGACCGGTGTAGGTGCTGTGATAGATCGGGTCCCTGCGATGGGTGATCCGTTCTACGGTAAACACCGGGAACTGGTCCACTTCGTTGTAGTAACCAGTATGATCCCCGAACGGTCCTTCCGGAGCCATATCGTCCGGATAAATAAACCCTTCGAGTACAATCTCGGCGCTGGCCGGAACCTGAAGGTCACTCAGGCCAGCCGAAACCAGTTCCGTCCGGCTGCCCCGAAGAAGGCCCGCAAAGGCGTATTCCGACAACGTATCCGGTACCGGCGTCACCGCCCCCAGGATCGTCGCCGGATCGGCGCCCAGAGCGACCGCAACCGGATAAGGTTTGCCCGGATAAGTCTTCTGGAAATCCTGGAAGTCCAGCGCACCACCGCGATGGCTGAGCCAGCGCATGATCAGCCGGTTGCGGCCAATCACCTGCTGCCGGTAGATGCCCAGATTCTGACGCTCCTTAAGGGGACCACGGGTAATCACCAGCGGCCAGGTTATCAGCGGCCCGGCATCCCCGGGCCAGCAGTGCTGTACCGGTATCTGGTACAAATCCACCCGGTCTTTCTCGATCACCACGTCCTGACAGGGCGCGGAACGAAGCACCTTCGGGCTCATGCGCATCACCTGCCGGAACAGCGGCAGCTTTTCGATGGCGTCCCGGAATCCCCGGGGGGGATCCGGTTCTTTCAGAAACGCGAGGAGCTTACCGATATCCCGCAGCGCGGTGACGTTATCCTGCCCCATGCCCAATGCCACCCGTTTCGGTGTCCCGAACAGATTGGCCAGCACCGGCATGTCATAGCCCTTGGGGTTTTCGAACAACAACGCAGGACCACCTGCCCGCAGGGTGCGGTCGCAGATTTCGGTCATTTCCAGATGGGGATCGACTTCAACGCTGATACGTTTCAGCTCGCCGAGCTTCTCCAGCTGGTCAATGAAGTCTCGCAGGTCGTTGTATTTCATCGGTTGCTCCGTTCATATATGTCCGTACTACGGAGGTCGGTGTTCGCTGGACTGCTTTTTTCGGAGTTAGAACAAGGTGAGGACCTGCTTTCCCAGACACGCCGTGAACCCATCCCTGGGGGCTTGGTCTTGCCATCCATGGCAAGACACAGTCTGTGAAAGCAGGTCCCCACCTCGTTCTTCAGATCACCAGTTATTCGCGAAGCGCTCTACCTGGGGAGAGATCAACGACGCTTCATGGACTGGAAGAACTCGTCATTGGTCTTGGTGTCCTTCAGCTTGTCCAGCAGGAACTCCAGTGCCGCTGTGTCGTCGTCCATGGAGTGCAGGAGCTTGCGCAGGATCCACACACGCTGGATATCCGCCTCGGTCATCAGCAGATCTTCGCGACGGGTACCAGACCGGCGGATGTTGATGGCCGGGTAGACACGCTTCTCGGCGATCTTGCGATCCAGGTGAATTTCCATGTTACCGGTGCCCTTGAACTCCTCGTAAATCACCTCGTCCATCTTGGACCCGGTATCCACCAGTGCCGTCGCCAGGATGGTCAGGCTTCCGCCCTCTTCCACGTTACGGGCCGCACCGAAGAAACGCTTCGGTTTTTCCAGGGCATGGGCGTCAACACCACCGGTCAGAACCTTGCCGGAGGACGGAATCACCGTGTTGTAGGCGCGAGCCAGACGGGTGATGGAATCCAGCAGGATAACCACGTCTTTCTTGTGCTCGACCAAGCGCTTGGCCTTTTCGATCACCATCTCGGCCACCTGAACATGACGGGCCGGGGGCTCGTCGAAGGTGGAGGCGATGACTTCGCCGCGCACGGTGCGCTGCATCTCGGTCACTTCCTCAGGCCGCTCGTCAATCAGCAGTACCATCACATGGCACTCGGGATTGTTTCGGGTGATGGACTGGGCAATGCTCTGCATCAACAGTGTTTTACCCGCCTTGGGCGGGGAAACAATCAGGCCACGCTGGCCCTTGCCGATGGGCGCCACCAGGTCCAGAACGCGGGAGGAGAGGTCCTCCGTGCTGCCGTTGCCTGCTTCGAGCCTGAGGCGTTCGTCAGGAAACAGCGGCGTGAGGTTCTCGAACAGGATCTTATTGCGGGCGTTATCCGGCTTGTCGAAATTGATCTCGCTGACTTTCAACAGGGCGAAATAGCGTTCGCCGTCTTTCGGCGGGCGGATCTTGCCGGCAACCGTGTCGCCGGTCCGCAGGTTGAACCGGCGAATCTGGCTGGGAGAGACGTAGATGTCGTCAGGTCCTGCCAGATAGGAGGCATCAGCAGAACGGAGGAAACCGAAACCGTCCTGCAGAATTTCCAGTACGCCGTCACCGTAGATGTCTTCGCCGCTCTTGGCATGCTTCTTCAGGATTGTGAAAATCACATCCTGTTTGCGCGAACGGGCCAGGTTATCGAGGCCCATCTCTTGCGCAATATCGAGCAATTCGGGCATGGAATTCTGCTTGAGTTCAGTAAGATTCATAGTTTATTGGATTGTCAGGAATGGAAGTAAACGACTATTGGAATGACAGGGGTGCCGCTGAACGTATTGATCAAATAAACGTTGAAACTGATGCTGGCCAGATGGAGCAACCGGTGCAGATGGAGTCCGGGATTAAGGTACTGAAGCCAGAGAGTGGGAACAACCGTTCGCCGGGCAAGAAGGATCATCGGCTACCTGACTGGCGAATGTCAAGTGCACCACATAATTTAACGGCAATTTCACACCGAACTGGCCTTAATCGCGGCTGGGCGCCTCCCCCTGATGGGCTACTCCCTTCCATTAAGAGCCTGTGATGACGATACTGGCATGTATGAATTTTTCAGCGATTTGTGGAGCCCCGCCCATGAGCAGTGAACCCAGTACCGAACTGAAACCCCTGAACATTGCCATACTGACTGTTTCCGATACCCGCGGGCCGGATGAAGACACCTCCGGCCAGTTTCTGGAGGACAGCGTCGTTGAGGCAGGGCACCGCCTGGTCGCCCGCCGCATGCTACCCGATGACGTCTACCTGGTGCGGGCCGTGATGTCTGGCTGGATCGCCGATCCCGAAGTACATGTGGTGATCATTACCGGCGGCACCGGCTTCAATGAGCGTGACAGCACCCCGGAAGCAGTCGGGCCCCTGCTGGATAAAACCATTGAGGGTTTTGGCGAGGAGTTCCGGCGCCTGTCAGCCTCTGAAATCGGCTCTTCAACCATTCAGTCCCGTGCGTTCGGAGGAATGGCAAACCACACGGTGATTTTCTGCCTGCCCGGCTCTACCGGTGCCTGTCGCACCGGTTGGAACGGTATTTTAAGCAGCCAGTTGGACAGCCGCCATACCCCATGCAACTTCTCGGCCCTGGTCTTGCGCAAACCCGAAAAGCCGATCCAGCGACTCGATGAAGTCATTGGGCAGCGCGCCGAGCGCTGAGGGCAACAGTAATCCGGATCGGAGTTCAGAACTGATGGCTAACCCAAACCTCATGTCACTGGAAGACGCCCTGTCTCACCTGCTATCGGAAGCGCCCGTGGTCACCCGGGTCGAAACCGTGGGGCTCGCCGACTCCCTGGGCCGGGTGCTGGCCGAGAACCACTATGTCCCGGCCGACGTGCCGCCGGCGGACAACAGTGCGGTGGACGGATACGCCCTGCGCAAACAGGATCTTCACCAGGATCAGGCGATACCGGTCTCGGCCCGGATTCCCGCCGGTGAAGCGCCGAACGCTCTGGCGCCAGGCACCGCCGCGCGCATTTTCACCGGCTCGGAGATCCCCGAAGGCGCAGACTCGGTGGTGATGCAGGAGCGAGTGGAGGTGACCGACGCCGGCATTATTGTCCGGGCAGAAGTGACCGAGGGGCAGAACATTCGTCGCCGGGGCCAGGATCTGACCAGGGGCGACCTTGCCCTTGTGAAGGGCACGCAGGTGCGCCCGCACGAAATGGGTCTGCTGGCGTCCATGGGTGTGGCCCGGGTCGCCGTTCTGGCACGGCTGAAGGTCGCCATCCTCTCCACCGGCGACGAGCTGGTGGATCCCGGAACGCCCCTGGCCCCGGGGCAGATCTATAACAGCAATCGCTTCACCCTGATCGGCCTGCTCACTCAGGCCGGCTGCGAGGTGGCGCTGTGCGAGACGCTGCGGGACAAACGTGAGGCGACCCGGGAAACACTGCTCCGCGCGGCGGAGTCGTCGGATCTGATCATCACCAGCGGCGGTGTTTCCGTGGGTGAAGAGGACCACGTGCGTGCGGTGTTGGAGGAATCCGGCAGTCTGTCGCTCTGGCGCATGGCCATCAAACCCGGAAAGCCTGTGGCCTTTGGCGCCATCGGCGGCACACCGGTGCTGGGATTGCCCGGTAACCCGGGGTCTGTGCTGGTCACTTTCCTGGTGGTGGGCATGCCCTATATCCGAAAATGCCAGGGGCGGAACCATGAAGATCCCGCCGGAGAGCGGATACCGGCAGACTTTTCCGTAGCTTCGACGTCGATGCGGAGGGAGTTTGTCAGGGCACGGAAAGAACCCCGGGGATCGGAGCTTGTGGTTACCGCCTTTCCCAACCAGAGTTCCGGTATCCTGAGCTCTGCCTGCTGGGCAAATGGTTTGGCGGTGATTCCGGAGAACACCACGGTCAGCCCCGGCGACCTGCTAACCTATTATTCGTTTGCAGAATTGGTGAGCTAACCATGAGTGATAACACGATTACGGTGCGTTTCTTTGCCCGTCTGCGCGAAGAACTGGAAACGGAACAACTGGTCATCGAGGCCAGGCCCGGGCTTACGGCCGGCGATGTACTGGCGGACCTGGCCAGCCAGGGCGGCCCCTGGGGCCAGCTACAGGGCGACCAGCCAGTGATGGTTGCAATCAATCAGGCCATGGCGAAACCCGGCTCTGCAGTGGAGGCCGGCGATGAACTGGCCTTCTTCCCGCCGGTGACCGGAGGTTGAGATGATTTCTGTTCAGTCCGGAGATTTCGATGCTGCCGCCGAATATGCCGCGTTACGGGCCAGCGGCGCCGGGACCGGCGCCATTGCGACGTTTACCGGCCTGGTCCGGGACAGCGGCGATCTGCAGGGGGTCACGGGGCTTTACCTGGAGCACTATCCGGGGATGACAGAACAGGTGATTCAGGAGCTGGTTGATGAGGCCTCAAAACGCTGGGATCTGCGTGAGGCCCGGGTGATTCATCGGGTTGGGCGGCTGGCGCTGCAGGATCAGATTGTGTTCGTGGGGGTGTGCAGTGCCCACCGGGGGGATGCGTTTGCGGCCTGCGAGTTCATTATGGACGCCTTGAAGACCTCGGCACCGTTCTGGAAGAAGGAGATCACCTCAGGTGGTGAGCACTGGGTGGAGCAGAAGGATTCGGATCTGGAACGGTCTCAGGGCTGGGAGTGAATGGCAAACAAAAAACCGCCCGTGAACCTGTGCTCAGGGGCGGTTTTTGGCGACCGGGCTGCAATCAGAGATTGCTGTCCAGGAAGGCCGCCAGTTGGGATTTGGAGAGTGCGCCGACTTTGGTGGCATCCACGTTGCCGTTTTTGAACAGCATCAGGGTGGGGATACCACGGATGTTGAACTTCGGTGGGGTCTGCTCGTTTTCGTCAATGTTAAGCTTGCAGACTTTCAGTTTGCCATCGTATTCGTCGGCAATCTCTTCAAGCACCGGTGCGATCATCTTGCACGGGCCGCACCATTCTGCCCAGTAATCCACCAGCACGGGGACATCGGACTGCAGTACATCCTGCTCAAAAGACGCGTCGGTTACATTTACGATATTTCCGCTCATTACATTTTCCTGATTCATGCACGACTGCTCATCGCCGGTACGGGGTTTCGATAAAGGATCCGGTACCGTCACAGGTGCTGTTGACTGTCGCTGAAGGGCGCCGTGGCTTGCAGGGCAACCCTTCACCCTCATCACGGTACGTCATACTTTACGCGATTGATCAGCCGGATGTGAAGCAGTAGATCCACCTCTATCCATCGATCCGGGGCTGACCCCGGTCAAATACCGCGCCTGCCGGTTACTGACAGGCCTGAGGGATTTCGCTTATAGTACCCTGCAAGTTCATCCCAAAAGGATTTCGACCACGTGACGGCCGCCTCCACCGCCGAAAACGCTGCGCCCTCGCCAGAGGTGCTTGCAGCCATCGACATGGGCTCGAACAGCTTCCACATGGTGGTTGCCAGACTCGTACATGGAGAAATCCGTACGCTCGAGAAGATGGGGGAAAAGGTCCAGCTGGGCGCAGGTCTGGATCAGTACAACCGGCTGACTGAAGAGGCCCAGGAGCGCGCGCTGTGCTGTCTGGGCCGGTTTGCCCAGCGCCTTCAGGGGATGCCACCGGAGGCTGTACAGATTGTCGGCACCAACGCCCTCAGGGTGGCTCGTAACGCCCATCAGTTCATGACCCGCGCGGAGGAGGTTCTCGGCTATCCCGTGGAGATCATTGCCGGGCGCGAGGAAGCGCGCCTGATTTATCTGGGTGTATCCCATACCCTTTCTGACGATATCGGGCGCCGGCTGGTGATCGATATTGGCGGCGGCAGTACCGAGTTCATTATCGGCCAGCGTTTCGAGCCCCAGGAGCTGGAAAGCCTGCACATGGGCTGTGTTTCCTTCCGGAACAGATACTTCCGGGACGGAAAGATTACCCGGCGACAGATGGACAGGGCAGTGACCCACGCCGAACAGGAACTGCTGAATATCCGCCAGCATTACCGCTCCGTGGGCTGGCAGAGTGCCGTCGGTTCATCCGGCTCGATCAAAGCGATTGCCAGCGCCCTGTCATCCCTGAAGATTACCGATGGCACCATCACCCTCCCCGCCATGCAGGAACTGCGCAAGCGTCTGGTGGATATGGGCAAAACAGAAAAGCTGGCGGATCTGGGCGTGCGCTCCGACCGTCAGAGTATTTTCCCCGCCGGCTTTGCCATCCTGATGGGAGCGTTCCGGTCCCTGGGCATCACTGAAATGTCGTTTGCCGACGGCGCCCTTCGGGAAGGGCTGCTCTACGACATAGTCGGGCGGATCCGGCACGAGGATGTGCGCGAACGGACAATTTCCGCCCTCCAGGGGCGTTATCACGTTGATCAGGAGCACGGTGCCGCAGTCGAAGCGACCGCCATTGCAGCCTGGGAACAGGTGGCGGATGCCTGGGGGCTGCAGACCGCGGCCGACGAAGAAGTGCTGCGCTGGGCCTGCCGCCTGCATGAAATCGGCCTGACCATTTCCCACAGCCAGTATCATAAACACGGAGCCTACCTGCTGCGGTACTCGGACCTTCCCGGCTTCAGCCAGCAATTCCAGCGGGACCTCGCCACGCTGGTTCGCGGGCACCGGCGCAAGTTCTCCCTGGCCATCTTCGAGGGGCTGGACCCGGACGATACCATTCGGCTTCGCTATCTCTGCGTCCTGGTGCGTCTGGCCGTCCTGCTTCAGCACCCCCGCAACATGGAACCGCCGCCGGAGTTCACCCTGAATGCCCACAAGGACAAGCTGGTACTGACGTTTCCATCCGGCTGGCTGGATGATCGGCCGCTGACTCTGGCCGATCTCGAAAACGAACGTGATTACCTCGCCAGACAGGATTTCACCCTGGAGTTGAACGGAGGCTGAGGGCAGTCAACCCGCCAGCTCCGCCTCCAGCGATTCCACAGCTTCACTGACTTCCAGCCACTGCACCTCAACCTCTTCGAGGCGGCTTTTTGATGTGGCCTGCTCACCGAGCAACTCTTTCATGCGGACCTTACGGCTCTCTTCATACAGCCCCGGGTCCGCGAGCTCTTCCTCCAGCACCGACAGTCTCCGGTGCAACTGCTCCATCTCCTTTTCCAGGGACGTCTGCTGCTTGCGATAGGGGCTGAGCTTTTTCCGGAGGGCTGCCTCCGCGCGCTTGCGGGCCTTCCGGTCATCAGCGCTTTCGCCGGTTCCAACCGCGGGTTCCACCGGGTCTTGCTGGCCAGCCTGCAATCGCTTCGGTGCTTCGGTTTCGTCCTTGCGACGGTCCGCCAGCCAGCGCCCATAGTCTTCAAGATCCCCCTGATACTCAACAACCCGGCCATCGTTCACCAGCCAGAATTCGTCCACGGTGTTTCTCAGCAAATGCCGGTCATGGGAAACTACCACAATGGCACCATCAAAGTTTTGCAGGGCCATAGTCAGAGCCTGGCGCATTTCCAGATCCAGGTGGTTGGTCGGCTCGTCCAGAAGGAGCAGATTCGGTTTCTGCCAGGCGATCACCGCCAGTGCCACCCTGGCCTTTTCACCACCGGAGAACGAATGGATCGCGCTCAGGGCCTCGTCGCCGTGAAAATCGAAGCCACCAAGAAAGTTGCGGATACTCTGTTCCGAAGCCTTGGGTGCCAGCCGCTGTAAATGCAGGAACGGGCTGGCATCCAGGTCCAGGGATTCCAGCTGATGCTGGGCAAAATAACCAATGGCCAGATGTTCGCCACAGGTGCGTTCGCCGGACAACAGGGCGCCTTCCCCCCTCAGTGCCTCCATCAGGGTGGATTTACCCGCTCCGTTGGGGCCCAGAAGACCAATCCGGCTTCCGGGTAGCAGGGTCAGGTTGATGCCATTCAGGATTGCAGCATCTCCATGACCCGCCCTGCCATTGCGCATCGACAACAGGGGGTTGGAGACCTTTTCAGCCACCGGAAATTCAAAGCTGAAGGGCGAATCGATATGGGCCGGCGCAATGCGCTCCATACGCTCCAACGCCTTGACCCGGCTCTGGGCCTGACGGGCCTTGGTAGCCTTGGCCTTAAAGCGGTCGATGAAGCGCTGAATTTCGGCGATCCTGGCCTGCTGGCGTTCGAAACCGGCCTGTTGCTGAGCGAGCCGTTCGCTGCGCTGACCTTCAAAGGCTGAGTAATTACCCGTATAGAGCTCGAGATTACGGCGGTCGAAATGCACCACATGGGTGGCGACCCGATCCATGAAATCACGATCATGGGAAATGAATAGCAAGGTACCTGGATACCGGCGCAGCCAGTTTTCCAGCCACAGGCAGGCATCCAGGTCCAGATGGTTGGTTGGCTCATCCAGCAGCAGCAGATCGGAAGGCCGCATCAGGGCCTGAGCCAGGTTCAGGCGGATACGCCAGCCACCGGAAAATGCCGACACCGGCCGATCCGCGTCCTGGTCAGAGAACCCCAGGCCTCGCAGCAGTGCCTCTGCGCGGCGAGCCGCAGACCAGGCGTCGTGCACATCCAGCTCACCGTGTACGCGGGCAATGGCATGGTCATCACCGGCGGCTTCTGCCTGGGCGAGCTCCCGCTCCAGACGACGCAGATCAAGGTCGCCATCAAGAACGAAATCCCGGGCGCTGCGCCCTGAGGCTTCGACCTCCTGGGCCATGTGGGCAATCCGGCAGCCTCCGGGCAGCGAGACCGTTCCCTGCTCCGGCGTCAATTGGCCCAGCAGCAGCTGGAAAAGGCTGGATTTGCCGGCACCGTTGGCGCCGACGATGGCCACCCGCTGGCCGGGCTGGACCGTGAGGCTGACGGATTCTAGCAACCAGAGGCCGCCCCGTTGTAAACTGAGATCGGTTATCGTTAACATGTTTTCATTTTATCAACGTAAAGTGTTCAGGGAAGCTACCGCGCCTATGTCGCTGCGCCCGGCAAACACCCCGGATTTATCGACACCTCCGCTGGAATTGCCGGCAGGTCTGGAACCGGAGAATCCACTCTGGCGTTTTGCGCTGGCGCTCTGGAAATTTCCGGGCGTTCAGGACAACTGCCTGGCGCTTCAGAACCAGGGCTGGAGCTTGACGCCGGTTCTCTGCGCAGGCTGGCTCGCACTGTCTGGCAGGGCCTTCACCGGGGTCGAGGACGCTACGGTAACAGAGTGGCGAGAGCGTGTAACCGGTGCACTGCGCGCTGCGAGAAAATCACTGCCGGCTGTCGGTGGGTGTCACCAGCTTCGCACCGGCATCGCCGGCCTGGAGCTCGAAGCCGAACAGATGGAGCTGGCCCTGGCCTGGCGGACGTTAATGACCAACAACCCGGAACAGCCTGACATGCAAGGGCTCGATACGCTGATCAGAACCAACCTTGCCGCGGCTGCACCGGCATCGCGAATCGATGACCGTGCCGGGCCCCTGCTAAATGCACTGGGCACTGCCCTGGCCAATTTTCCAAAGGGAGACCACCAGCCATGATGATGAAATGGCTCATAAGGCTGTCGTTTCCCGCCCTCGGGTTACTGCTGTTGCTGATGTTCTTTGGACTCAACGATCCGGAGCAGTTATCCGAACCGGTTGCAGACGAGGAGCAACCGGAAATCCCGGCCTTTGAAGGCCTGGTACCGTCCCCGATTCCCACCGAAGGTCCGGAAATTGTGTTCAAATGGCGGGACACAGACGGCAGCTGGCATTATGCAGACCAGCCCCCGAAACAGGGCCCTTGGTACACGCTGGCCATCGAGCGCCGGGACAAGGCCTCGCCACTCAACCGCACTCCAGAACCGGAGCCCGACTGGCAGGCCCCCTATACCGCGCCCTTTGCTCTGGACCCTTCAGCGGCCGGCAACAACGACAGTTGATCTGACCCGTCCGGATTCTTAACACATGTTCAGTGGCATCTCGCGCCGGAACCCGTTACCTTCTCCGTTCTGACAAACACAACGCGGGGCAATGCCCTATACACAGACGTTATAAAGGATGAAGCAATGAAAAAGACGCTCCTCGCACTGGCAGTGGCCGGCCTCGTCGCTGGCTGTTCAACACCGCCCGAGGCTCCGGAACAACCCGAACTGGAGTCAACCGACCAGAAGATCAGCTATGGCATGGGTCTGGTTCTTGGTGAGCGCATGAGCAACGATCTGCCGAACCTGCAGATGGACCAGTTCCTTCAGGGTATTCAGCATGGCCAGGCCGGCGATGAAGCAGCCAGGCGCATGAGCCGTGAGGAAATCCAGCAGGCGCTGATGGCCTATCAGCAGCAGCTTCAGGAAGAGCAGACCAGGCAGACGGAAGAGCTGGCCAGCAAAAATCTTGAGGCAGGCAAAGCTTTCCTGGCGGAGAATGCCGAACGCGAAGGTGTAAAGACCACTGAATCCGGCCTGCAATACGAAGTGCTGGAGAAAGGCGACGGCGAAAAGCCCGCGGAAACCGATACCGTCCAGGTACACTACACTGGTGAACTCCTGTCCGGTGAAGTCTTTGACAGCTCCCGCGAGCGTGGCGAGCCGGTAACCTTTGCCCTGAACCAGGTTATCCCGGGCTGGACCGAAGGCCTGCAGCTGATGAACGAGGGCGCCCGCTACAAGCTCTATATTCCATCTGACCTGGCCTACGGTCCGGGCGGCAACCGTGCCATCGGCCCGAACGAGACCCTGGTATTCGAGGTCGAGCTTCTGGACGTCAATCCGGAATCCGGAGAGTAAAGCACCGATCAGGTCAGGCCGCAGCTTGTAAAATTGCGGCCAGAAAAAAGCCCCGGTCGGCAACACCGAACCGGGGCTTTTTATATCGGACATTTCTCAGGCGGGCGCCACTTTACCCGCATGGGCGTTGTGAAGGTGCTCAATCAGGAAATCCTCCATCTCGAACCGGGTCTCGAGGGCTTCGCCGAGCTTCGACAATTCGCCAAACAGCGCTTTCACATCCTCCTCTGACAGCTCCCTGCCGTCCAGGCGATCATTGAAGTTGAGAGCCACCTCGGTGGTCTGCTCAATCCTGGGATAAACCTTCGCAGCCAGTTCCAGGCCGCCGTCGTTGAATTCACGGGCCTCGCTGACCAACTGCTCATAGATTTCGAAATGGCCAGTGGAGACATAATCCACAAGCACTTCGCACAGGCGCACGAATTTCTCTCTCAGCGCTTCTGTCTGTGAAAAGTCAGTCTCCCCGGACAGATCACAGTAATGAACCAGCAGTTCCTGACGTTCCTTGAGCCAGCGATCAATCAGTTCGCTGACGCCACCCCAACGCTCCCTGGCATTTCGGCAATTTTCCAACATGACGCCTGTTCTCCGCTTGGTATTCCGGCACTTCTGTTTCGGGTTTGGGTCAAGTTACCCCATGCCTGCGGTCCCCCGCAACCGTTTCAGCTCCGAATCCACTCCCCGGACTTTCGCCGGCGAAACATCAGAATCAGCCCGGTAATCACCAGCAGCGAAAAGAACACCGCTGTCCAGCCGGGAATACTCAGCCCCAGGAACCGCCACACGACCTGGGCGCAATCCCCGGTGCCTCTCAGGGCGGTGGAGAGCACCTCAAACCAGGGCAACACCTCCAGCATATAGTCGACCGAAGGGCCACAGGCGGGCACCTGATCCGCCGGCAGGCTCTGAAGCCACAACTGCCGGCTGGCCACGCCGAGCCCGGCACCGGCGGTCAGTACCAGCAGGAAGCCATAAATGCGAATCCCGATCCCGGTGGGCCCCTGCAGCAGGGCCAGAAAGCTGACCAGACCGGCCCCCATGAACCCGAAACGCTGCAGCCAGCATAGCGGGCAGGGCTCGAGCCCCATCACATGCTCCATATAAAACGCGACACCCAGAAGTGCGGCACACACAAGGAAAATAAGCCCGAAAACCCATCTGCTGGTCAAAAGAACACCTCGATTCGTGAATTGAAACTGCAACCTTGCACCGGGCCTGCTATTCTCGGTGCTACCGGCGATATCGCCTCCGACTCGTCACTAAACCCTAAACCACGATCAACTTCAAGCCTATGACACACCAGCCAAAACCTGTTCTCACAATGATCTTCCTGCTGCTTTCGCTGGTCTCCCTGCCGGCGGTTTCCCAGGATGAGGAAACCTCAGAAGAAGTCGTGCAGGAAGACAGCGGCTTCACCGACTACATCAGCATGGATCCGGCGTTTGTCACCCACGTGGGCACTGCGGACAACAAGCCAACCTATCTGAAGGCAGCGGTCAGTCTCCGGGCCCGGAGCGCGAGCACCCGGCCCGCTCTGGAGACTCACATGCCGCGATTGCGACATGAGCTGGTGATGCTCTTTGGCGAGCAGACGGATATCGAACGCCTGACTTCCATGGAAGGTCAGCAGGCGCTCCGTGAGGAAGCAAAACAACGGATAAATGCCGTACTGGAAGAGCAGCAGACCGGCGAAAGCATCGCCGGCGTACTGTTTACGGAATTCGTCGTGCAGAAATAGTGCGAGACACAGCCAGAGCCGGGGACTCAGGCGATTTGTGAAAACAGGTCGTCGCCTTTGTCCCGGCTTTCACAGGCAACCAGATCGCCATCATCCCATCCGGCCTCCCAGGCCGCGATAACGACATCGCCCCGGTAAGGGCAGCGGGTCTTATCGATATTCATCGTGGCCGCCATGTAACCCTGGCGGTAAGCCTTGTTCAGAGCCTCCACATCCCAGCCGAGTTTGATGTCCCTTGCCATGCCCGTTACTCCCGATCCTGATGTTACAAAAATTAACAGGCAGACCGGAGGGTGACAAATCTTTGTTCAGTTTCTGTGCGTCAGGTCCGCAGACTGCTGCGACGGCAACACAACTGACCGCTCACGAGCGCAGGTACTGCGCCAGAAACTCGCCAAATGGCAGGGTATCGGCGCGCTCCATTTGCGCCTGCTCTGCCAGGGACTCTGCGGTCATGTCGTCAAACGCTTTGCGGACATCGGCACCCAGGCCTTCCTGCCTCAGGGTTTGCTGATGCTGGCGCGCCACTTCCATACCCCACTCCCGGTGCCCCAGACCAGACGAACGCATGGCGTCAAGCACCCGGGCCGAGGGCACGGCCCCCTCGCCAGACATCGCCTCACGCTGGGCAGCCAGGGCCTTGCGGTAGGTATCGTTCCCCTGCCAGCCATCCAGCAGCTCCGCCAGGGGCCCCAGTTGCTCAAGCAGACCAGCCGCGGCCTCTGGTACCGGCGTGCGCTGCCCTCCCCGGCAAAGGGTCAGTTCGCGATAGCGTCCACGGGCCACCACATCCTTGTAGTTATCGTCCAGCCGTTCGCACTCGGCGTCGCCAATACGGGGAGAATCGGACAGCAGGCAATCCAGCAGGAACAGGTCCAGGAAATCGATCTGGGCTTCGCTCACGCCGACCGGAGAGAACGGATCCAGATCCAGACACCGCACCTCAATGTATTCCACACCCCGGGCTTCAAGGGCCTGAATGGGTTTTTCTTCCCGTTCCGTGGTTCGCTTGGGCCGCACGGCACTGTAATACTCGTTTTCAATCTGCAGGACACTGGTGTTGATCTGAATGAACTGGTCGCCCCGGCGGGTGCCGATCGCCTCGTAAGCCGGCCAGGTAGTATGGATGGCCCGGTCCAGGGTGCCGGTGTAGGTGCTGAGCTCATTGAAACAGATGTTCAGGGACGCTTGGGCGTTGTTGTGGTAACCCAGATCACCCATGCGCAGGGACGTGGCGTATTCGCCGTACCAGGTGCGCTCATCAAACCGGCTCAGATCGTGGCGGACACCGGCAACAAAGCTCGCATCCAATGCCGGAGAAGCACCAAACAACAGCATCAGCAGCCAGCTCCGGCGCCGGAAATTCCGGATCAGCCAGAAATACTGGTCCGATTTGAAGTCCTTCAGGCTTTGCTGGTCCCCCAGAGCCTCCTGCCATTTCCGCCAGAAACTGTCCGGCAGTGACAGGTTGTAGTGCGCGCCGGCGATGCTCTGCATCATCCGGCCATAGCGAACCGCCAGCCCCTGGCGGTAAACGTGCTTGAGACGGCCAATGTTGGAGCTGCCGTATTCTGCAATGGGAATACTCAGATCTCCATCCAGCTCACAGGGCATGCTGGCTGCCCAGAACACTTCGTCCCCGAGGTTCTCCTGGACAAACCCGTGAATATCCCTCAGGGATTTGAGCATCCCACCAGTGCTGTCAAACACAGGCGTGATCAGCTCCAGCAGGGCTTCGGAATAATCGGTGGTGATCCGCGGATGGGTCAGCGCGGAACCCAGGGCTTCCGGATGCGGTGTCTGGGCGATGAACCCGTTGCGGTCCACCCGCAGCCCTTCTTTTTCCACGCCCTTGAGAAACCCATCCCAGTCGCTGGCTGCGAACTGGCGAAATACGGAATGGCGGGATTCAGCCATGGTCGACTCCTGCTGCGACCGGCCCCTCCTCGTGAGCGGGGCCGACCGGTGAAAAGATTGAAAGCCTGTTAACGGCTGTCCTTGCGGGCCGAAGCCAGTGCCTGGGCCAGTGCACCCGCCATGGCACCCTGCCGGGATTTCTCGCCGGAGCCAGAGCTACGGCTGTTTCGATGACCGGCTTTCTGGCTGGCACCGGCGCGGTTTCCAGCCGTCGGTTTGCCGTCATTCTTCTCGCCAGGCTGATCGTCCATGCGCATGGTCAGGGCAATCCGTTTGCGCGGAATGTCCACATCCAGCACCTTCACCTTAACGATATCCCCGGCTTTGACCACGTCCCGCGGGTCCTTGACAAACATGTGGGACAACGCCGAAATATGCACCAGCCCATCCTGATGGACCCCGATGTCCACAAAGGCGCCGAAGTTGGTCACATTGGTGACGGAACCTTCCAGTACCATGCCCGGCTTCAGGTCATTGAGGGCTTCAACGCCCTCCTCGAAGCTGGCAAAACGGAATTCCGGGCGCGGATCCCGGCCCGGCTTCTCCAGCTCGGAGATGATGTCCTTGATGGTGGGCAATCCGAATCGCTCAGTTACGTAATCCTGGGGGTTCAGACCCCGTAAAAATGCACAATCCCCGATAATATCGTCGACCTTGCGATTATTCCGCTTGGCAATGGCCTCCACCACCCCATAGGCTTCCGGGTGAACCGACGACCGGTCCAGCGGATTCTCGCCACCGGCGATCCGCAGAAAGCCCGCCGCCTGCTCAAACGTGCGGTCCCCGAGCCGGGTGACCTTCAGCAGTTGCCTGCGGTTACGGAACATGCCGTTCTGGTTGCGGAATTCAATGATGTTCTGGGCGATGGTCTGATTCAGACCAGACACCCTTGCCAGCAGAGGCGCCGAGGCGGTGTTAAGATCCACGCCCACGCCGTTTACACAGTCTTCCACTACCGCATCCAGGCTGCGGGATAACTGCATCTGGGACACATCGTGCTGGTACTGCCCCACCCCGATGGATTTCGGCTCAATCTTCACCAGTTCCGCCAGCGGGTCCTGCAGGCGGCGGGCAATGGACACGGCACCACGGATGGTCACATCCAGATCCGGCAGTTCCCTGGAGGCAAATTCGGAGGCCGAATAGATGGAAGCACCGGATTCGCTAACCACGATTCGGGCCAGTTTGAGTTCCGGATAACGTTTGCCCAGGTCGCCCACCAGCTTCTCGGTTTCCCGGGACGCAGTACCATTGCCGATAGCCACCAGCTCGATCTTATACTCCCGACACCAGACCGCCAGCTGCTCGATGGAGCGGTCCCACTGGTTCCTGGGTGCGTGGGGGTATATGGCTCCGTGGCCCACCACCTGCCCGGTACCATCGATAACGGCCACCTTCACACCGGTACGCAGCCCCGGGTCCAGCCCCAGTGTCGGGCGCGGGCCGGCCGGGGCCAGCAGCAGAAGATCTTTGAGGTTGGCGGCGAAAACATTAATGGCTTCGGTCTCGGCGGCTTCACGCACCTGGGCCATGAGATCGGTTTCAATCTGGGTTGAGAGCTTGACCCGCCAGGTCCAGCGCACCACTTCCGACAGCCACTTGTCAGCGGCACGGTCGTTATCCCGGATGTTCCAGCGGGCAGCAATCCGCTGCTCCGCCGGATGGGGCGTGCGGCGATCAGCATCAGCATCGCCAACCACGATACTGTAGGCCAGGATGCCTTCGTTGCGGCCACGCAGGATGGCCAGAGCACGGTGGGACGGCACCTTTTTCAACGGCTCGACATGGTCAAAATAGTCCCGGAACTTGGCCCCTTCGTTTTCCTTGCCTTCTACCACCGTCACTTTCAACTGACCTTCCTGCCAGATGAAATCCCGCAGGCTGCCCAGCAACTCGGCGTCCTCGGCAAAACGCTCCATCAGGATGTAGCGGGCACCATCCAGAGCCGCCCTGGTGTCTTCAACCCCGGCTTCCTTGTTGAGATAGCCCTGAGCCGTGGCTTCCGGGTCCAGGGTCGGGTCGTCATACAAGGCATCCGCCAGGGCCTCCAGGCCGGCTTCCCGGGCAATCTGGGCCTTGGTCCGGCGCTTGGGCTTATACGGCAGGTAGAGATCTTCCAGGCGGTTCTTGGCATCCGCCTCGTTAATGCTGGCCTTAAGCTCATCCGTCAGTTTGCCCTGCTCCTCAATACTCTTGAGGATGGTGGCGCGACGGTCTTCCAGTTCCCGCAGATAGCGCAGACGTTCCTCCAGGTTTCTCAGCTGGCTGTCGTCCAGCGAACCGGTCACCTCTTTCCGGTAGCGTGCGATAAACGGAACGGTGGAACCCTCGTCGAGCAGGGCGACGGTGGCATTAACCTGCTGCTCGCGGACACCGAGTTCGTCGGCGATGCGCCTGGAGATACTGTTCATGCAACCCCTGTCTCATGCTTTGCCAATAAAGCAGCAAAGGTACAGCGGCTTACTGTTGCAGGCAAGCGGACTGGCCACGCTTGTTCAGGAATTGCACAAGATCGGCCCAGGGCATGGGGCGGGCGTAATAGTAACCCTGGATTTCATCGCAATGCTGCTGGCGCAGGAACTCCAGTTGCCCTTCGGTTTCCACGCCTTCGGCGACCACGCTGATCTGCAGACTGTGGGCCAGGCTGATAATGGCCCGGATAATGTGTTCGGCGTCGGCCGAGTGGCCGAGCTCCTGCACGAAGGACTTGTCGATCTTGACCAGGGAAATGGGCAGATGCTGCAGATTGCTCAGGGAGGAGAAACCGGTGCCGAAGTCATCAAGGGCAAAGCTGATACCCAGTTGGTTCAGTTCCCGCAGGCAACGCTGTGCATACTCGGGGTCGTGCATCATGGCACTTTCCGTAAGCTCCAGTTCCAGCAGACTGGTATCCACATTGGCGTTGAAAATAATCCGGAAAATGGTCTCGGTCATCTTGCGGTCATGGAACTGCCGGAACGAAAGGTTTACAGCAAACACCAGGCCCGGGAACCCGAGCTCGGCAGACTCCTGCAGGCGTTTACAGGCCTGCTCGATAACCCAGTAGCCGATCGGCACGATCAGGCCGCTGCGCTCGGCGACCGGAATGAATTCGTCCGGTCCCACCAGCCCCCGCTCCGGGTGGTTCCAGCGCAACAGGCACTCAACACCACGGACTTCTTCAGTGGCCAGATCAATCCGGGGCTGATAGTAAAGCTCCAGTTCCTTGCCCCTCAGGGCATTGCGCAGGTCGGCCTCGAGCCGAAGCTGATAGCCGGCAGAGATATGCAACTGCCGGTCGTAGAAGCGATAACTGGTGCCAGGATCCCGTTTGGCCTCGAACATGGCCCGATTGGCCCGGCGCAGAAGATTTTCGGCACTGTCACCGGCTTCCGGGTAAGTGGCAACGCCGAGGCTGACGCTGACCACCACACTCTGGCCATCGATCATGACCGGCTCATCCAGCGCATTGACCACCTTGCGGATGATCTGGGTGATGTCGAGGGAGTCTTCGACCTTCTCGACAATGATGGCCAGCTCGTCGCCGCCAATGCGCATCAGGGAATCCACCCGCCTCAGGGAGTGCCGGAGACGCTCCGCCAGTTTCATCATCAACTGGTCGCTTTTCTGGTAACCGAAGGATTCATTGATACTGCGGAAATCGTCGATATTCAGGTGGAGAAGTGCCAGCCGGTGGCTGGCCCGCTCAGCCCGCAGCAGTGCCTGCTGGAGGCGATCAAAGAACAGATCCCGGTTTATAAAGCCAGTGGCGACCTCCCGCCCCAACTGGCCATGGGCCGACTCGGACAATTGCTGCCGGTACCAGAGGCACTTCACCGCCCGCCGGAAGTTCCAGTGGTCCAGATTCTGGCGGCAGAGATAATCGGCGGCGCCGGCGGCGAGCAGTTCGGGAGCCCGCCGTTCCGGCAACTCCGCACTGAGGGCCAGGACGGGCTTATCACTGCTGCCAACCGTAAGATATTGCAGAAAGGATGTCTCAGAACCGCCATGGAAAACACAGTCCCAGACGATGACATCAAAACTGGCGTTGCGAATAAGATCGTCACAATCCACCAGATCCGGGCACCAGGTTGCGTCCGCACTGATTTCGACGTCACCCGCCAGAAGAGCGTTCAGCCAGAGAAAATCCGCATAATCCGGTGTCAGAACCAAGAGGCGTAACTGTCCGGGCCTCATGGTTTCCAGTGGCAGAGTCATTAAGCAGAATCCATTTATGCGTGAACAACCGAGTCCGTTTTATCAATCATAGCCGATAGATCGTCAAGGTACAGGAACGCTGGCTGGTGTAGAATGATCTCACGCCTGTTTTCCCCATTTCGTTCCATTCTGGCCACTTATTTGTGAACAAGCTCAACCCGAGACAAAGCGAGGCAGTCCGCTATTCAGACGGCCCCCTGCTGGTACTTGCGGGTGCCGGCAGCGGCAAAACCAGCGTGATTACCCGCAAGATTGCCTACCTGATCGAGCAACTCGGTATTCCGGGGCGCCATATTGCCGCAGTGACCTTCACCAACAAGGCCGCCCGGGAAATGAAGGAGCGGGTTGGCCGGATCGTTGACCGTAAGCTGACCCGGGGGCTGATTGTATCCACTTTTCATAACCTTGGCCTCAATATGATCCGGGAAGAGCACGCCCATCTCGGCTACCATCCGGGCTTTTCGATTTTCGACGCCGAGGATGCCAAGGCCCTGTTACAGGACCTGATGCTCCGGGAGGCCAGCGCCGAGGCCGGGGACGAGCTCAGCGACGTCCAGATGACCATCTCGTCCTGGAAAAACGCCATGCGCGGGCCGGCCGAGGCCCTGAGCAAGGCGGCGGATGAGCGCGAACAGCGCATCGCCATCATCTACAAGAAGTACAACGAATACCTCAAAGCCTACAACGCGGTGGATTTCGACGACCTGATCCTGCTGCCGGTGATGCTGTTTCGCTCGCACCCGGACGTGCTCGCGAAATGGCGCCGGAAGATCCGCTACCTGCTGGTGGATGAGTACCAGGATACCAACGTGTGCCAGTACCAACTGGTCAGGCTACTGGTGGCCGAACGGGCTGCATTCACCGTGGTCGGGGATGATGACCAGTCAATCTACGCCTGGCGCGGCGCCCGACCGGAGAATCTGGAGCAGCTCAAGGAAGACTTTCCCAGCCTGAAAATTGTCAAGCTGGAGCAGAATTACCGCTCCACGGCCCGTATCCTGCGCAGCGCAAACAGGGTGATTGCCAACAACCCCCATGTGTTTGAAAAGGCGCTCTGGAGTGACCACACCATCGGCGAGGAGATCCGGATTGTCCGGTGCCGCAACGAGGACGCGGAAACCGAGCGGGTTGCCACCGAGATTCTCGACCAGAAGCTGAAAAAAGGCCTGGGTTTCCGGGATTTTGCCGTGCTGTACCGGGGTAATCACCAGGCTCGCCTGCTGGAGATGAAGCTCCAGGGCTACCAGATTCCCTACCGCATCTCCGGTGGCCAGTCGTTCTTTTCCAAGAATGAGATCAAGGATGCAATGTCGTATCTGCGACTGCTGATCAACCCCGATGACGACGCCGCTTTCCTGCGGGTCGTGAACGTACCCCGCCGGGAGATCGGGCCCCGTACCCTTGAACAACTGAGCCACTACTCCCGCTCCCGGAACATCAGCCTGTTCAGGGCCCTGGGCGACATGGGAGCGAAAACCCATGTGACCGAGAAGGGCCTGGATCGCCTGCGACGTTTTGCCCATTGGGTAGATGCCACTTGCGAGCGCTTGCACAGCGAAAATCCGGTCCCCGTGATCAAGCAGCTTTTTACCGACATCGACTATGAAGAATGGCTGCACCAGCACTCCGGCACCCCGAAACAGGCCGAGCGCCGGATGGAGAACATCTGGTATCTGGTGGAGTCCATTCAGCGCATGCTGGATGATGGCAGGGGCACCGCTGACGAACTGGGTATTGAGGATGCCATCACCAGGCTGATCCTCCGGGACATGATGGAGCAGCGGGAGGAAGAGGACGACAGCGACAAGGTTCAGTTGCTGACTCTCCACGCCTCCAAGGGCCTTGAGTTTCCCCATGTGTTCATCATGGGCCTGGAGGAGGAGATTCTTCCCCACCGGAGCAGCATTGAAGAAGGCAACATCGAGGAGGAGCGGCGACTGATGTACGTGGGCATCACCCGGGCCCGTGAAACGCTGACCCTGACCTACGCGGCGGCCCGCAGACAGTATGGCGAAAAGCTGGAAACCATCCCCAGCCGGTTCCTGGATGAACTGCCTGAAGAAGACCTGAAGTGGGAAGGACTGGGCGACCTTGATGTGGAGGCCAACCAGAAAAAAGGCAAGGCAACCCTCAGTGCCCTGCTGGGAGACCTTGGCCTTTAGCTGCGCCAGGAAGGCAAAAAGCCCCGCAAGGAGGCTTTAAAAGGGGCTTTAAAGGTAACAGGTAAGATTTCCCGGCTACTGGCTTTGCTCAACAATATGCTCAACTGCCGCCTGAATTTCCTCGTCGGGGCAGCTTGCGCAGCCACCTTTTGCAGGCATGGCATTAAAGCCGTTGATCGCGTGACTGACCAGGGTTTCCAGGCCCTTGCCGATTCGGGGGGCCCAGGCATCGGTATTACCCTTAACCGGGGCGCCAGCCGCACCGGTGGTGTGACAAGCCATGCACACGGCATCATACACTTCGCTGCCCGAGCGAGGACCGGAACTGGCTGTCTCGGCCGGAGCAGCTGCGCTACCACACTCTTCACCCTGCAGACATACTTCGCCTACCGGCTGAATACGTGCACGGATTTCATCTTCGACACTTGCCATTACGGCGCCGGCTGTCAGGCCAAGAACGACCAGTACAGCAACCAGGACTCTCTTCATCTTCACAATGCACCTCGCATTTGAGCGTTATAATCTTCGGTCGCCGCATTATAGCCGTTGAAACCTGGCAAAAAAACCAGACGGCAAAATCATTAATTGATTTCAACCATTTTAATTGCGATTTCGTAAGTCGGAGGGTGTTTCACGGACAATCCGGTTACCATGGTGTTCGTCGATGTTTAACCATTCAGGACCTGTTTCCATGACCATTACGGAACCCACTTCACCCCACCCGCTGCGCAAGCCCCTGTTGATTACTGAATTTACAACGCTGGCCGTTTTGCTGGCTTCCATGGGGTGGCTCTCCCGCCAGACCGGCGACGGCCAGGCCATCAGCGCGGCCTGGCTGCTGATCCCGGCTCTGGCCAGCCTGGGCGTGTTCCTGAGTTTTATCGGGCTGATGTACCTGCGCTGGGTGGCATCCGCCGAAAGCGCCAACCGGCTTCGTCACAAGGTCATTTTCTCGCTTCTGGCGGTTACCCTGATCGGCGCCTGGATCTATGGCATAGGGAATACCTGGTTTAGCCTGAACGCCAGCTAGGAGATATCCCGACCATGACATCCTTGCGCGTGTTGCCTGCCTCATCCCGGTTCATTGTGCTTTGTACACTGGCGGCAGGCCCTGCCGAAGCCCAGACCGATACTGCGCCACTGATGAATTCGATCAACTCACCCGAGCAATGTGCACTGGTTGAGGACGGTATCCAGAGGCTCGCCTGCTTCGACAGCCTCTACAAACCGGAGGAACTGCACGCGCAGGCCTCGGAAGAAGAAAAACAGCAAGTGGAGGCCAGCGTGGAGAAACTGGCGCCGGACAAGGAAGATCTGGAGGGCGTCGCAGGAAATGCCCTGGAAAACGATTCAGACACCGGCGTAATGTCCGCTCTCGTAGACCGCTATGTCGCGGCCGAGAAAGCGGTTTTTTCATTTTCCGGCAGTTTTGTCGGGCACCGGCCTACTTATATCCTGCCAATAACCTGGGTGGCGAAACCGAACTCGACGCCGTCCAGCCCACGACTGGGTGCCGCCGGATACGATTACCAGCTGGCGCGGGAAGAAGCAAAGTATCAGATCAGTTTCAAAGTTCCTTTGCTGACGGGCCTTCTGGATGGTCGCACCACAATGTGGTTCGGCTACACCCAGCAGTCCTACTGGCAGGTCTATAACCAGGACGATTCTGCGCCTTTCCGGGAAACCAACTACGAACCGGAGATCTTTGTGCGTTATCAGGCCGATTGGGATATTGGCCCTGGCAGGTTGAATGGAGTGACACTCGGCTTCAATCACCAGTCAAACGGGCAGTCTGAGCCGCGATCACGGAGCTGGAACCGGATTATGGCCAACGCGGCTTACAGCTATGATCGCTGGCTTTTCATGGTGCAGCCCTGGTACCGGATTCCGGAGAACAGCAACGATGATAATGCGGACATTGAGCGGTATCTGGGCTACGCCAATTATCAGGCGGTTTACAAGCTGACGGCGGATCGTACGTTTTCACTGCGGCTGATGAACAACCTGCGCTCGGATGACAACAAGACGTCGGTGGAGTTTGGGTACAGTTTCCCGATGGGGGATACGATTAAGGGTTTTTTCCAGTACTACAACGGGTACGGGGAGAGTCTGATCGACTATAACCACCGAATTCAGCGGTTTGGTATCGGGATTATGCTGAATGACTGGCTGTAGGCGCTAGTTGGGTGAAGGTTGAGCAGGCCGAAAGGGGGTTCAGAAACACGCTCCTTACGGCACGTCCATGTGACGCTTGAGCTCCGCCATCCTTGGCTCCGCACAGTTTCTGAACCCCCTTCCGGCCCGCTCGCCCCAGACTTTCGTAGTCGGCCGGTTGTTAACCTTCCTCGTTCAGCCTTTGCATTTCCGCCAGTAGTTCTTCGGTTTTCTCTTCCATCAACGGAATATTCGCCCTTGATTCCACATTGAGGCGAACAACCGGCTCGGTATTGGACATCCGAAGGTTAAAACGCCATTCGTCGAATTCGATGCTTACGCCATCCACGTGGCTGACGTTTTTGGCGCCGACGCTGTATTTGGCTTCAATCGCGGCGATGACTTCGGGGGGATCGTCGATGGTGCGGTTGATTTCACCGCTGGCCGGGTAGGCTTCGATTCGGGCGTCGATCAGGGAAGAGAAAAGCTGGCCGGACTGGCAGAGGCGTTCGGCGATCAACAGCCAGGGGATCATGCCGCTGTCGCAGTAGGCGAAGTCCCGGAAATAGTGGTGAGCGCTCATTTCGCCGCCGTAGACGGCGTCTTCGTCGCGCATTCTCTGTTTGATGAAGGCGTGGCCGGTTTTGCTTTCGACGGCTTCACCGCCGGCGGCTTTGACCAGATCCAGGGTATTCCAGGTGAGGCGGGGGTCGTGGATGACTTTGCCGCCGCCGGTTTTGCGCAGGAACTGGTCGGCCAGTAATCCGACGATGTAGTAGCCCTCGATAAAGCGGCCGTTTTCGTCGAAGAAGAAGCAGCGGTCGTAGTCGCCGTCCCAGGCAATGCCCATGGCGGCGCCCTGTTCGATAACGGCATCGGCGGTGACTGCGCGGTTTTCCGGGAGGATCGGGTTGGGCACGCCGTTCGGGAAATGGCCATCCGGTTCGTGATGCACTTTTACGAATTCGAACGGAAGATGCTGTTCGAGTTCGTCGATCACCAGGCCGGCGCCGCCGTTGCCGGCGTTGACCACGATGGTCATGGGGCTGAGGGAGGCGGCATCGACGTAACCCAGTAGGTGATCGATGTAGGCGCTCATCATTTCCAGCGGTTCGTAGCGACCCTGCTGCGGTGCATCCGCAAAGGGTTCCAGTACCCGGTCACGGATGTTGTTCAAGCCATTATCGGAGCTGATGGGCCGGGATTCGGGGCCGACCATTTTCATGCCGTTGTGGTCCTTGGGGTTATGGCTGGCGGTCACCATGATACCGCCGTCCATCTTGTAGTGGCTGGTGGCAAAATACACCTGTTCGGTGCCGCACAGGCCAATATCAAACACATCCGCGCCGGCCGCCATCAGGCCGGAGCTCAGGGCCTCGGCGATGTCCGGGCTGGACAGGCGGATGTCGTAGCCGACGATCACTCTTTTTGCGCCGGCAATTTCCACATAGGCGCGCCCGATTTTTTCGGCCAGTGCCGGATTCAGTTGATCCGGCACCCGGCCGCGCAGGTCGTAAGCTTTAAAACAGGACAGGTCCATTGTCTGATTTTACTCCGAGGCGGATGACTGAAGCTGGATATAGTTCTGTATACCCATCTGGGAAATCAGTTCCAGCTGGGTTTCCAGCCAGTCGATGTGGTCTTCTTCGCTGTCCAGAATGCTGCGGAAGAGCTCACGGCTGGTGAAGTCCTGAACCTGCTCACAATAGAGAATGGCTTCTTTCAGGTCGGTGTGGGCGATCTGCTCCAGTTTGAGGTCGCAGGAGATCATTTCCTCGACATTCTCGCCGACCAGCAGTTTGTTTAGGTCCTGGAGGTTGGGCAATCCTTCGAGAAACAGGATTCGCTCGATGAGCTGGTCCGCATGCTTCATTTCGTCGATGGATTCTTCGTATTCCTTGGCGGCCAGCTTGGTGATGCCCCAGTCCTTGTACATGCGGGAATGGAGAAAATACTGGTTGATAGCGGTCAGCTCGTTGGCGAGGACCTTGTTGAGATGCTGAATGACTTTCTTGTCACCTTTCATGATGTGGCTCCCTGATGGCTGGATGTATCCGCCTTTTAGGATAGCCCCTTATCGGACAAGAGAAAAATAAAGTCAGACAATCAGGGAACTCAGGCCGGCTGGGCGAGCATGCTGGCCATTGCCAGGTAATCAGGAGAGCGGCTCTGCCGCAGTATTTCACGCGCGGTGCAGGCGCAGCGCCCGCACTGGGTACCGACACCCAGTTCCTTGCCAAGCTGACGCATGGAAGAAACACCATTATCGGCGGCTTCGCGAATTTCCCGGTCGGTTACACCGTGGCAAAGGCATACGTACATAATCGTGACTCACCAATGACAATGAAGGCTAGTGATAATTATTGTCATTAGCATCCCAGATTGCAACCCCATTGGCTTAATTTTATGCAATGGCTTGTTGCTTCGGAAAACACCTACGGCAATCGAAACTACGATATGTGCTCACACTCACCGACGGAAAATTGCATTACACTAGCCTAAACCGATATCAATGCAGGAAGCTCATGGCGCTCAAAGCAACCATCTTCAAGGCAACCCTCAACATCGCCGATATGGACCGGCACTATTATGCCGACCACCACCTGACCATCGCCCGGCACCCGTCGGAAACCGACGAGCGGATGATGATCCGGCTGCTCGCGTTTGTCCTGAATGCCAGCGAACGCCTCGAATTTACCCGAGGCCTCAGCACCGACGACGAGCCGGAGCTCTGGCAAAGGAGCCTGAGCGGTGAAATCGAACTCTGGGTCGAACTGGGCCTGCCGGACGAAAGCCGCCTGCGCAAAGCCTGCAACCGGGCGGACCGGGTAATTCTGTACACCTACGGCGGCCGCGCAGTGCCCCTGTGGTGGGAGAAACATCAGGGCAAACTGACCCGCTTCAACAACCTCACCATCATCAACCTGCCGCCGGAAGGCACCGAGCCACTTGCCGACCTGGCGGCACGCAGCATGAATCTGCAGTGCACCATCCAGGACGGAACCGTGAATATCGGCAACGAGGAAACCCTTGTCAGCCTGACACCTGAACCACTGCACCCCGATTAAAAAATCTGCGCTCCGGACCTACCAGAGAATCGCAGTTTACGTTAAGGTAAACTCTAGCCGACAGTGACGTGGGCCACACCAGGCCCGCTCAGCTTGGCTATACTAAAACCAACGACACCCTCACAAGGGGTGTTTTGCTCCTCAGGCCACCACCCCAGGAAGAGGATTATGACAACAACAAAAGCCAAAGTTGTTTACTCCCCGGTCTTTACCGACGGTGCGGAATTCCGTATTCCCACCTTCAAGTTACTGAAGCAGGACGGCTCCCTTTATAAGGGCGCCAAAGCACCTGATCTGGATAAAGAAAAGGCCCTGCGCATTTATCGTGCGATGGTCACCACCCGAATTCTCGATGAGCGCATGCTCGCCGCCCAACGCCAGGGGCGACTGAGTTTCTACATGCAGTGCACCGGCGAGGAAGCCGCCGTGATCGGCAGTACCGCAGCGCTGGATGATGGCGACATGATCATGGCGCAGTATCGGGAACAGGGTTCCCTGGTCTATCGCGGCTTCACCATCGACGAATTCATGAACCAGCTGTTCGGCAACGAACTGGACTATGGCAAAGGTCGCCAGATGCCCGTTCACTATGGTTCCAGCAAGCTGAACTACATGACCATCTCATCGCCTCTGGCCACTCAGATTCCCCAGGCCACCGGTTATGCCTACGCCCAGAAACTGGCCGGCGAAGGCCACTGCACCATCACGTATTTCGGCGAAGGTGCCGCGTCGGAAGGCGACTTCCACGCTGCCCTGAACATGGCCACCGTTCTTCGCGTCCCGGTGATTTTCCTGTGCCGTAACAACGGCTACGCCATTTCCACCCCATCCACCGAGCAGTTCGCCGCCGACGGTGTGGCACCCCGGGCCTATGGCTACAAGATGGATGTAATCCGTGTCGACGGCAATGACATCCTGGCCGTCCACGAGGCCACCAAAGCCGCACGCCGCCTGGCGGTGGAGCACAACCGTCCGGTATTGATCGAAGCCATGACCTATCGCCTGGCCGCACACTCATCTTCCGATGACCCGTCCGGCTACCGCAGCAAGGACGAGGAAGCCGTATGGCGTGACAAAGACCCGATCCTGCGGATGCGTCTCTGGCTTGAGGGCAGGAAATGGTGGAGCGAAGACGACGAGAAACAGCTGCAGGAGACCATGCGCCGCGAGGTCCTCGAAACCATGAAGCGCGCGCAGAAACGGCCACCACCAGCGCTTGACACCCTGGTGAGCGATGTCTACGACGAGGTGCCGCCGGCCCTGGCTGAACAGTTCGACAAGCTCAAAGCGCACATCCGCCGGCATCCAGGCGAGTATCCAAAGAGCGCAGAGCACGCTAAGGGAGGGGCCTGAGATGACCAAGATGAATATGCTCCAGGCCATCAACAACGCCCTCGACACCGCCATGGCCGCCGACGAGCGGGTACTGTGTTTCGGCGAGGATGTAGGTGTCTTCGGTGGGGTTTTCCGGGCCACCAGCAACCTGCAACAGAAATATGGCAAGGCCCGCTGCTTCAACACGCCGCTGGTGGAACAAGGCATTATCGGCTTCGCCAATGGTCTGGCGGCGCAAGGTTCCGTGCCAATAGCCGAGATACAGTTTGCCGACTACATCTTCCCGGCCTTTGACCAGATCGTTAACGAGTCGGCCAAGTTCCGGTACCGCTCCGGCAACCTGTTCAACGTGGGCGGGCTGACCATTCGCGCGCCCTACGGCGGCGGGATTGCCGGTGGGCTCTATCACTCGCAGTCACCGGAAGCGTATTTCGCCCACACACCAGGCCTGAAAATTGTAGTGCCGCGCAACCCCCATCAAGCCAAGGGCCTGCTGCTGGGGGCGATCCACGACCCCAACCCAACCCTGTTCTTCGAGCCCAAACGGCTCTACCGAGCCTCCGTGGGCGACGTGCCGGAAGAAGACTACCGGCTGCCGCTGGGCGAAGCCGAGGTTCTCAAGGAAGGCACGGATGTTACCGTGCTGGGCTGGGGCGCACAGATGGAAGTGATTGAACAGGCCGTCGAGAAGGCGGAGAAAGAAGGTATTTCCTGTGAAGTCATCGATCTGAGAACCATCCTGCCGTGGGATGTGGAAACCGTCGCCAACTCAGTGTTCAAAACCGGGCGTCTGGTGGTTACCCACGAAGCCCCCCTGACCGGCGGTTTCGCCGGCGAAATCGCGGCGACGATACAGGAGCGTTGCTTCCTGTACCTGGAGTCCCCGATCACTCGGGTGACCGGGATGGACACTCCCTTCCCGCTGGTGCTGGAAAAAGAGCACCTGCCCAATCACCTGAAGGTCTGTGAGGCCATCAGGTCGAGCGTGGAATTCTAGGTTGATATCAGGACAGGAGAGCAATCATGAGTGATTTTATACTGCCCGATATCGGCGAAGGTATCGTGGAGTGCGAACTGGTCAAATGGCTGGTCAGCGAAGGGGACATCATCGAAGAGGACCAGCCGGTCGCCGAGGTGATGACCGACAAGGCTCTGGTGGAAATTCCGGCGCCGTACAAGGGCCGGGTGACCCGCCTGTACTACAAGGAAGGCGACATCGCAAAGGTTCACGCTCCGCTGTTCGAACTGGTGGAAGAAGGTGGCGACGGTGGACAGACTGCGGAGCCTCAGACAAAGCCCGACGAAGCCGAGACCACGTTCAGCGAATCCCCCGCAGCACAGGAACCGCCCGACACCAACAGCGCAACTGCTGACGACATTACCGAGGACTTTATCCTGCCAGATATCGGCGAAGGCATCGTTGAATGTGAAGTGGTGGAATGGCGCGTGGCCGAAGGTGACGAAATTGAGGAAGACCAGCCAGTGGTCGATGTCATGACCGACAAGGCCCTGGTGGAGATTACCGCGCCCAAGGCCGGCCGCGTCACCAAACTATACCATCAGCGGCAGGCCATGGCCCGGGTGCATTCCCCGCTGTTCGCGTTTATTCCCCGTGAGCGCGAAGAGCCCGCCAGGGCAAAACCCGATTCAGGGACCGCACCGGCTCCAGAATCGGCGCCGGCCACCACCAAGCCCGTTGCAACCGGCGCACGGCAGCGCATTCCCGCCAGCCCTGCCGTGCGCCGCCTGGTGCGGGAACACGACCTGAACCTGACGGACATCGCCGGTTCCGGCAAGGACGGCCGGGTACTGAAGGCCGATGTACTGGCGCACCTCGACAAGCCCGCCGCGCCGGGCCAGGGCCAGGAAGGCACAGGCGACTCGCAGCCTGAGAGTTCAGTCCGTGAACCTCGGACGCCGGATCGTGAGCAGGAAGTACGGATCGAGCCGATCAGGGGCATGAAAGCGGCGATGGCCCGCAGCATGGTGGCGTCGGCAACCACCATCCCTCACTTTATCTACAGCGAAGACATGGACGTTACTGACCTGCTGAAACTGCGGGAACAGCTCAAACCGGAAGCCGAAGCCCGGAGCGCGCGGCTGACCCTGATGCCCTTCTTCATGAAGGCCATGGCCCTCGCGGTCCAGGAATTTCCGGTACTCAACAGCCGACTCAACGAAAGCGTCACGGAGATTCACTACCTGCCCCAGTGCAATATCGGCATGGCTGTGGATAGTAAAGCCGGGTTGATCGTCCCTAATGTCAAAGACGTTGAAAGCCTCACCCTGCTGGGCATTGCCGATGAAGTGGCCCGCCTGACTGAGGCTGCCCGTTCGGGCCGGGTCAGCCAGGACGACCTCAAAGGCGGCACCATCACCATCTCCAACATTGGCGCGCTGGGCGGCACCTATGCCTCGCCCATCATCAATCCACCCGAAGTGGCCATTGTGGCGCTGGGCCGCACCCAGAAACTACCGCGTTTTGACAGCAATGGTCAGGTGGTGGAACGGGCCATCATGACCGTAAGCTGGGCGGGCGACCACCGCATCATCGATGGCGGCACCATTGCGCGCTTCTGCAATCGCTGGAAAGGCTACCTGGAATCGCCGCAATCGATGCTCTTGCATCTGCGCTGACGGGGTATCATGGCGCAGAAAACGCAACTGCAACAGTTCTACATACCGGAAGAGCAGTCGATCTACCTGCTCAGCCATGACGATGCCAAGAAGCTCAAGGACTGGGTGGCGCTGTGCGCCGCCCAGCTCCGCCAACTGGGTTACCAGGACATTGAACTGATCGGCAAGGGCGCCTACGGCTTCGTGTTCGCAGGTCGCCTGCCTCGCCAGGGCGATAGCGGCCCTGAGCACGTTTTCAAGTTTACCCGCATCAATCTGCCCCAACACCTGCAGGACCGTCTGGAGGATGAAGCCTACATACTCGAGCAGGTACACCACCCGAGGGTGCCCCGGCTGATCGCCTATCAAAGGGCGCACAACCAGCCAATCCTGGTGATGGAACGGGCCGCCGGCCTTAACCTGGAGGAGGTCTCCCTGCGCGAGGGCTGCCTCAAACCACGAGTGGTGATGCGAATTGCCGACCAGCTTGCGGACATCCTGCGCAACCTGCGCCGGGAGAACGGCCCCGCCGGACGGCCCATCGTGCATGGTGACATCAAGCCGTCAAACCTGGTATTCGACGCCAGCACCGAAAACATCGCCCTGATCGACTGGGGCTCCTCGGTGTTCGCCCAGCTCGACGCCAACCAGCAGTTCCTCGCTACCAATGTCATGGAACTGATGTCCGACAACCTGCAGCAGACCAACGCGCGACTGGGGGATGTCTACTTCATAGGCGAGGAGCAGCTTAACGGCGGCCTGTCGTCTCCCCGTTTCGATGAACAGGGTGTTGCAGGAACCCTCTACGCGCTGGCCTCCGGCCAATCGTGCCGGTTCGGGCACCAGGCGATTCCCGCCAGCTCCCTGGGGCTGCCCATGGAGTTCGCCCGCATGCTCGACGGCATGCTGGCCCCGGACCCGGAGACTCGCCTGCGGGCCGGTGACTACTATCTGAACGAAATGTCAAGAATGGCGCGCACGGTGATGGTTGACTTGCCGGAGCCCCCGGCAATCCCACTGGTACCGGTCTGGACACGGCCCTCGGACCACGAGATTGACACCGTGGTGTACAGCTCCCGAAAATCCTTCCTTCGGCAGGAAGGCGCCCCGGAAACCCTCAACGATGTTAACGACGTGCAGCTGGACCGCTACTACAAGAACTTCATGCAAGGCATGGGTGAAACGGAAAAGGCATTCCTCGCCGCCGTCAGCCGTCTGGGACGATACCCTGTCGAGGGGGGGCTGGCCGTGCGCTGGGAGACCGATGGTGTCTACATCGATACCTCGCTGAATCTGCACGCCCCCAACCTCAAGACCGCCTTCATCAGGGCCGTCAACAATATGGTCTACCTGGCCCAGGCCATCTATCGGCAGGGTGTCTTCAAAAGCTGCCTGTTCAACGCCCGCAACACCCTGCACATCGACCGCGCCGAACCGGATCAGCCGTTCCTGACCGAACCCGGCATGCAACTGCGCTACGAGGTCAGTGCAGCGCCGGAAGTTGAAGATGAATCACGGGTGCATTCCTATTTCGAGGACGGCCCGGACCCGGAGGAATTCCTGGTGCTGCCCCAAGCCATCATCACCGCGCTGGAGTCCCTGAACGATATCCACCACACCGGAATGATTATCTTCGAAGCCCTGCCCCGCCACCTCAAGATCCACAGCCACTATCGGCTGCTGGCCCCGGACCGGGAGCGCGAGTTTTCCCGCCTGCTCGACGAGATCCTCTCCGCCGTGGACCAGATCACTGGGCTAGGTGTCTCCGGCTTCATGAAAATGCCCTACAAGGACACCCGATTCTTCCCCCACATCGAACATCTGCCCGAACGCTACTACCCAAGAAACCCCAGAGCGTAGGCCGTTTCCGCCTGAACGTTATAACTGGCCAAACCGGCGGCAACAGGACTAGACAGGACACTCCATCACACGTAAGATTGCGCACTCGAAATTGACGCGAAGGCGTTAATTACGACACCCGCCCGTAGCTCAGCTGGATAGAGCGCCGCCCTCCGGAGGCGGAGGTCAGAGGTTCGAATCCTCTCGGGCGGGCCACTTAAGCACTTAAATCAACAAGTTACCACTCTAGAAACTCCTCTCTCGATTTCTGTCGCCATTCCAGCATTGCGAAAACTGACCTCAGGTTTTTGACCCTTACACGTCTAAGAAAAATGCACTGTTTTTCACTTATTTTTGTGTCTGTGCCCAAACGGTGCCCTTATAGTGCCCAGCATTTTTGAACAGATAGATAGGCCCCAAACTACATGACCTTTGCCCAGTTCTAGCAGAAACGAGCCTGGGTTGATGTTGCAAGATGCGCAAACGCAAAAGATCGAGCGCGGACGCCAGGTTCGGGTTGATAGCACGGTCACGGAGGCACCGGTTCACGCGCCGACGGACAGCAGCCTGCTCTGGGATGC